>MGTJ01000197.1 GCA_001799395.1 Desulfobacterales bacterium RIFOXYA12_FULL_46_15
CCTTTTGAAAAAGCAGACCGCTATGTGATAAGACTTACAAAAAAAACACAGTCTTAAGATAACGCCTTAAGAATCAAGGTTAATTCTTGACTTTTCCTTTCTTTAACCATACAAAAGAAAGTTCAATTATTGAAAACCAACTGATCCGAACAGCGGAGGAATAATGGATTATAAGAATACGTTGAACCTACCTTCTACGGAATTTGCAATGAAGGCCAATCTGCCACAGCGAGAACCTCTTCAGTTAAAGGAGTGGGATGACAAAAAAATTTATCAGAAGCTGAGAGAACAATCCAGAGGCAGAGAACTTTTTATTCTTCATGACGGCCCTCCCTATGCAAATGGTCATTTGCACATGGGCCATGCAATTAATAAAATACTAAAGGATATTATTGTCAGATCAAGACAGATGACCGGATTTGATGCACCTTATGTTCCGGGCTGGGATTGCCACGGACTTCCCATTGAACACAATGTGGACAAAAGCCTGGGTGAAAAGAAAAAACAAATGTCGGATGTCCAGATCAGAAGGGAATGCCGTTCCTATGCTTCAAAATTTGTAGATATTCAAAGAGAAGAATTCAAACGGTTCGGTGTTATGGGAGAATGGGACAAGCCTTATCTGACCATGAACTATCCCTATGAAGCCAGGATCGCAAAGGAATGTGGTGAATTTGCACTTTCAGGAGATATGTTTTTAGGCAAAAAACCCATTTACTGGTGCTATAGCTGTCAAACAGCCCTTGCAGAAGCTGAGATAGAATATCACGATCACACATCCCCTTCCATTTTTGTGAAGTTTCCGGTTAAAGATGATCTTTCAGGCCTTCTGCCGTGCAATAACGAGGAAGTTTCTATTGTCATCTGGACAACAACACCCTGGACCCTTCCGGCCAATCTCGGGGTCTGCCTTCATCCTGATTTTATTTATGCTGCAGCCAGGACTAAGGACCATGGGGTTCTGATTATGGCCAGGGATCTTGTCGAAAAGGCAATGAAAACCTTTGGAATTGAAGACTATACCGTGATCGGAGAACTGTCTTCCCGGGATCTTGAATATAAAAAATGCAAACATCCTTTTTATGATAGGGATTCACTTGTTATCCTGGGAAACCATGTCACCCTTGAAGCCGGTACAGGCTGTGTTCATACCGCACCGGGGCATGGGGCCGACGATCATATTGTGGGTGAGAAATATGGACTCGACTGCTATTCACCTGTTGAAGACAATGGGACATTTTCAGGGGATGTGGAATTTTTTGCAGGAGAATTCATTTTTAAGGCCAATAAGAACATCAATGAAAAGCTTTCAGGCCTGAATCTTTTGTTGAAGAATGAAAGTCTGTCCCATTCCTATCCCCACTGCTGGAGATGTAAAAATCCGGTGATTTACAGGGCCACGCCCCAGTGGTTTATCTCAATGGATAAAATGGGGCTCCGGCAGAAAAGCCTTGAAGAAATCAATCACGTCAACTGGATTCCCTCATGGGGCCGTGAAAGAATTTTTTCCATGATTGAAAACAGGCCGGACTGGTGTCTTTCAAGACAGAGATCCTGGGGTGTTCCCATCCCTGTGTTTCATTGCAAATCATGTAAAGAAATTTATGTCACGCAAGAATCCATAGATAAAATTCACCGGTTATTCAGCGAATACTCTTCAGATATCTGGTTTGAAAAAGATATCAAAGGCCTGATGCCGGAAGGTGCAAAATGCGGAAAATGTGGTTCTGTAGAATTTGCAAAAGATCATAATATCCTGGATGTGTGGTTTGATTCAGGAGTGAGTCATGCAGCAGTGCTTGAAGAAAGAGAAGGGCTGTCACGTCCTGCAGATATGTATCTTGAAGGAAGCGACCAGCACCGGGGATGGTTTCATTCTTCCCTTTTGACCAGTGTCGGCAGAACCGGTAAAGCTCCCTACAAGGCGGTTCTCACCCATGGATTCGTTGTGGATGAAAACGGCCGGAAGATGTCGAAATCCGTAGGCAATGTAGTGGCTCCCGACACAGTGATCAAACAATATGGAGCTGATGTCTTAAGGCTTTGGGTAACTTCGGCAGATTACAGAGGGGATGTGAGCATCTCCAATAATATTATGCGGCAATTGTCCGACGCATACCGTCGTATCCGTAATACCTGCCGGTTCATCCTGGGTAATTTTTCCGACTTTGATGTCACAAAGGACATGAGACCCGTCAAGCAGATGTCGGAACTGGACAGGTTCATCCTTCATCGGCTGTGCCAAGTAGTAAAGCGGGCACGGTCATCCTATGACAAATATGAATTCCATACCATTTATCATACCCTTCATAATTTTTGTGTTATTGATCTGTCGGCTTTTTACCTGGATATCATCAAAGACAGGCTCTATACATCACCCCCAGCTGATCCTCTGAGGCGGGATGCACAGACAGCCATGCTGCTGATTCTCGACGCCCTGGTAAAAATCATGGCACCCATATTGCCTTTTACAGCAGATGAAATTTACCAGTATATGCCTAAAGGACCTGATCATAAGGAAAGCATTCATCTTGAATCCATGGTTGAACCGGATGATGACTGGGAAGATAAAATATTATCCGATAAATGGGAAAACATACTGGTTTTAAGGGGTGAAGTTACCAAAGCCCTTGAAGAAGCCAGGGTCAACAAGCGTATTGGCCATTCCCTGGATGCATCCCTTGAAATAAAACTGCCGGATACGGAACTGAAAATTCAAGTTGAAAATCTGACTGAAAACCTGAATGACATTTTTATTGTATCTGCTGCCAGGCTTGTGGATTCCATCGAAGATGAGGCTGTTTATAATGGAAAAGATATTCAGGGACTTGTTATAAAAGTAAATAAAGCAGAAGGCCAAAAGTGCGACCGGTGCTGGCGGTTTGATACCACCATCGGTAATGATCCGGATCATGCCACAACCTGTGCACGATGTGCAACTGCTCTGAAAAAGATATTGTGAGTTGAATTTGCTGGATCTGAAATCCAAGGAACTTCTAAGGTTAATCCTGGTCAGCGGGATTATTGTCGCTGCTGACCAGTTAACCAAATATATCATTAAGGTGAATCTTGCCTTGTATGATCATATTGTCGTAATAGAAAATTTTTTTGACATTACCCATATTCTGAATCCAGGGGGCGCTTTTGGTTTTTTTGCTGAAAAATCACCTGAAATCAGAAAATTTATTTTCCTTTTTTTATCTTCTGTTGTGGCAGTTTTTGTTTTATGGTTTTATAAAAAAAGCTCTGAAAAATATGTATTTCTTTCATATGGGCTTGCTCTGATTTTCGGCGGTGCGGTCGGGAATCTGATCGACAGGTTTATGTATGGAAAAGTTGTTGATTTTTTAGATTTTTATATCGGGTCTGCCCACTGGCCTGCATTTAATGTTGCAGACAGTTCCATCAACATCGGCATGGGCATCTTAATTTTTCATATCCTGTTCAATAAGATCCCGGATATGTGACCCTGTGTATCCTTTGTTGTTTCATATTTGGTAGTTTTGTTTATGACGGTTAAGTGATCCCATGCCCCTGGTCCGATATGATCAATTTGAAGCAATTCTTGAGTCTTTTCAAAAAAAAGGCAATCCTCCTGGTTTATTCCTGATTTTCGGTGACTCATATCTTATAAAACAGATCTTTAGTAAATTATCGGAATATCTAATTGGAAAGGATAAAAAAGAGTTTGCTCTCGAAACCCTTGAAGGCGGATCTGTATCTATAGGGGATATCATTGAAGCATCATCTACGTTTTCATTTCTTTTTTCAAAAAAAATCGTTGCAGTCAAAAATGCCCCCTTATTTCAATCCCATAACAACAATGCAGACATCGTTTTTTCTTCAGCCGATCTTGAACGGTTAACATCGTTTATTGTAAAAGCCGGGTTACCTTCCAACCATTATCTTATATTGATGACCGGTGAAATCGATAAAAGGCGGAAAAGCTACAAAGCATTGGAAGAAAATGGATTGGTCATCGATTGTTCTGTTGCAGAGGGTGTTCGTAAAGCAGACCAGGATGAACAGGAAAAAGTTTTTCAAACAGTTTCAGACCGGATTTTATCAAAGGCAGGCAAAACTATCGGCAGGCAAGCCTTTCATCTTCTTATTGATTTGACCGGGTTTGATCTTGAGCTTTTTGCGGGCAATCTGGAAAAACTGATTATCTACTCTGGTGATAGAAATACTATTTCACCCGAAGATGTTCATGCAGTTGTCACAAGGGATAAAAAAGATCCCATTTTTAAACTGACCAATGCATTTATTGAAAAAGATGTTCGATCAGCTCTCTTTTTTTTGAATTCCATATTAAAAGACGGTGCTCATCCACTCCAGATTTTAAAAGTATTTGAAAACCAGATTAGGAAACTGATTCTTGTCAAATGCGGAATCACTAAGATCACCCGGAAAAACAAAAAGCTGAATTTTAAACATATTAATTTTAATTTGTTCAAACAAACGATTCTACCGGAAATTCTTGTGTATGATAATCAGATGAAAGCCAAATTCGAAGCCTGGAAAATATTCCTCTCAGAAAAAGAAATCAAAGGAAAGACAAGCACATCAAATGATCTTTTGCTTGCATCCAATCCTCAAAACGCATATCCTGTTTTTCAAATATTTCAAAAATCTGAGAATTTCTCATTAAATGAACTTCGGCACATTTTAATTTTTCTGAGTGATCTGGATTACAGATTAAAGTCTTCATCATTTGATGTAAAGACGGCCTTGGAAAGCTTTATCATCAAAACTTGCAGCAAAGGAGGATTTGTTTATGTTAATGAAAACAAAAATCGTCGCTACCATTTCTAATCTAAACTGTTCTCCTGAATTTATTACCGGGTTATACAAAGCCGGGATGACCGTTGTGAGATTGAATACTGCCCACATGTCCCAGGATGATGCCTTGGAAGTCATCCAAAACACACGCAAAGTATCCGACAAAATCGGGATACTTCTGGATACAAAGGGTCCGGAAATAAGAACCTGTAACAGTGAAATGCCCCTCACCGTCAAATGCGGGGATACAATAAGGATAAAAGGAGCTCCAGGCAAAACCTCAAAGGATGATATCATCTGTGTTTCCTATGAGCATTTTGTCAAGGATGTCCCTGTCGGAAGCTCCATCTTGATTGATGACGGCTGTATCGCCCTTGCAGTCATGGAAAAGGATGACGAATACTTAAACTGTTATGTGGAAAATGACGGTGTTATCAATCCAAGAAAAAGCATCAATATTCCATCGGTTCACGTAAAATTGCCTGCCCTGAGCGAAAAGGACAAAACATTTATTGAATTTGCAGCAGATAATGATCTTGATTTCATTGCTCATTCTTTTGTAAGAAACAAAGAAGATGTCCTGGCGGTTCAGTCAATTCTGGACAAGAAAAAGTCCCCCATCAAGATCATTGCAAAAATTGAAAATGCCCAGGGTGTTGAAAATTTATATGAAATTCTGGACCATGCCTATGGGGTGATGATTGCAAGAGGTGATCTGGCAGTGGAAATTCCGACAGAACAGATTCCATTGATCCAGAAAGCAATTGTTAAAACCTGTATTGAAAAAAGAAAACCCGTCATTGTCGCCACCCAGATGCTTCATTCCATGATAGACTCACCCAGACCCACCAGGGCAGAAGTATCGGATGTGGCCAATGCCTGCCTCGACCATGCAGACGCATTGATGCTTTCAGGGGAAACTGCCAGTGGAAAATATCCGGAAGAAGCGGTTATGACCATGGCAAAGATAGCAAAGGAAGTTGAAAGCAAAAAAAGCAGTTATATTGATGTTCCTTATACCCTTGAGAACAAAATTACGGCATATCTTGCAAAAGCCGCTGTAAAGGCTGCTTTACGACTGAACACCAAAGGCATTGTAGCAGACTCCCTGACAGGAAAATCCATCCGTGAGTTGGCAGCTTATAGAGGAGATAATCCTATTTTTGCCCAGATTTATGATAAACGGGTTGTACGCCGGCTTTCTCTATCCTTTGGTGTTTTTGCCGATTATTTGCCCATGGATATTACATCGGCCCGGCCCTTGAAAGAATCCATATGCCGGTTGATCAATGAGAAGCGGTTCAAGGATGAGGATCTGATTATCGTTCTTGCAGGAAGCTTTGGTGTCAAACACGGCGCATCCTACATTGAAATAAGTACAGCCGGTATTTTTAAGGAAAAATGTTCTTAAAGACCGGATAATTCCTGGGCTCTGTAGGAACTCCGTACAAAAGGGCCGGCAGCCACCTTTGAGAATCCGATTCTTCCGGCTATTTTTTCAAGGATTTCAAACTCTTCGGGCGAATAATATTTTTCAACCTGAAGATGATTTTGGGTGGGCTGAAGGTATTGGCCTATGGTAAGGATGTTACACCCATGGCAAAACAAATCCGTCATAGTCTGTTCAAGCTCTGCCGTTGTTTCTCCCAATCCGACCATGATTCCTGATTTTACTGGTATGGTAGGATCAATGACGGTTACATTCTGAAGCAAAGTTAGAGACCTCTGGTAAAGAGCTTCCGGCCTCACCCGTGGGTAAAGGGAGGATACGGTTTCGATATTGTGGTTGAGAACATCAGGGTTTGCATACAAAACTGTTTTTAAAGCATCCATGCTCCCCTTGAAATCAGGTATCAGGACTTCAACTTTGGGATGACCTGGGATCATGGATTTGATCTCCTTGATCGTTTCGGCAAAATGATATGCCCCTCCGTCATCAAGGTCATCTCTTGTAACAGAGGTCACTACAATATATTTTAAATTCAGGTCAAGAGCTGCTTTGGCTACCCTACTGGGTTCTTCAGGATCGACAGGGGAGGGTGGGCCACAGACGACATTGCAGAACCGGCAGTTCCTTGTACATTCAGAACCTAAAATCATGAAAGTGGAGGTGTCCTTGGAAAAACATTCAAACATATTGGGACAGTTGGCTTCTTTGCAAACTGTATGAAGCCCGGCATTTGACAACAGATTTCGAACCCGTTGATAATCTCCGCCTTTTGGAAGGCTTTTCTTCAGCCAGGATGGTTTTCCTGTTTTTAATAATTTTTCAGTATGCATGGTCCTCTTTTATGTCATAACTCAATACTGTTGAAAAATGCTTTATAAAATAGTCCTTTACCTGTTTGATGGATAACCCGGTGGGGTTATCCCCGTTTTTATTAATTTCTTTTTCTACGGATGTCATGGAAATATTGGTAAGGCCGCAGGGACTAATCCACGAAAAAGGTTCAAGGTCAAGGTTAATATTCAGGGCAAGGCCATGGAAACTGATGCCTTTTTTTATAGAGATGCCGACACTTCCGATTTTGGAATTTCTAACCCAGAGGCCATGATTTAATTTATTTCTGTCAGCATCAATATTAAACTCCTGTGCAGTTCGTTTCATGATTTCTTCTAACCCAAACACGAAATCCTTAACCCCAATTTTTTTGCTTTCAAGATCGATAACAGGATACAAAACAGCCTGACCCGGTCCATGATAGGTAATGTTCCCGCCACGGTCTGTTTGAATGATTTCAATTTTTTTAGAATTTAAAAATTCCCTTGAAACATTTAAATTTTCCTCCCCTCCTCTTTTCCCCAGTGTAAAGACAGAAGGGTGCTCGACAAAAAAAATATGATCTTCAGAAATGGCCCTGTTAATCTTTGATTCCAGGGTTTTTATCTGAAGATCAAGCGCTCTTTTGTATTCCAGTAAACCAAGGTCAATGAATACAGCCGAGCGCTTGTTTAGATTTATCCCTTCAGGCATGGTTTCCTTGCCGCCATGACTTCATCCAGTCGTGTTAGTTTTGCTAGATGAGGCGCTTTCTTCAGTTTTTCAGGATCGTTCTTTGCTTCCAGTGCAATGGATTTTACCGCCTGGATAAACTGATCTATATTTTCTTTGGATTCGGTTTCAGTGGGCTCCACCATGAATGCCCCATCCACTACCAGGGGAAAATAGACCGTTGGCGGGTGAAAGCCATAATCCAGAAGTCGTTTGGCCATATCCATAGTGGTAATATGATATTCTTTCTGAAATTTATCATTGAATACACATTCATGCATACAGGGTTTGTCATATGGCAGGTTCAAGATTCCTTTAAGGCTTGCTTTGACATAATTGGCATTTAGAACCGCCAGTTTACTTGCATCCGCCAGACCTTCAGCACCCATGGAAAGAATATATGCATAAGCTCTGACCATGATCCCGAAATGTCCGTAAAAGGTATGAATCCGGCCGATCGTATCCGGGCTGTCTGTGATGAATTTATAGGTATCAAATGCTTTTATAACCCTTGGAACAGGAAGGAAGGGCTCAAGCGTCTTACCGACAGCTACCGGTCCTGAGCCCGGGCCACCGCCGCCATGGGGAGTGGAAAAAGTTTTGTGCAGGTTTAAATGAAGCACATCAATTCCTATTTCACCGGGTTTGACAATGCCCATAATGGCATTCATATTGGCTCCGTCTCCATAAACAAGGCCGCCTTTGGAATGGACAATCTCTGCAATTTCTTTGATATTGGATTCAAACAACCCAAGGGTATTTGGATTGGTGACCATGATACCGGCCGTATCTTCATCCATGACCGCTGAAACGGTTTCAGGCTCTAGGATTCCATCCGGCCCGGATTTAATATTAACGGATTCGTATCCGCAAAGAGATGCACTGGCAGGATTGGTACCGTGAGCTGTATCCGGGATGATGATTTTGGAGCGCTGCCTGCCTTTTTTAGCATGATATGCATGAATCATGAGCATACCGCAAAATTCACCGTGGGCACCGGCAGCTGGTTGGAGTGTAACTGCTTGAAATCCCGTTATCTTTGCAAGGGATTGCTCAAGGTTGTACATCAATTTTAAAGCCCCTTGTGAAAACTCGTCTCCGGATAAGGGATGAGCACCGGCAAATCCCTGGCGGGCAGCCTGTACTTCATTGGTTTTGGGATTGTATTTCATGGTACATGACCCCAAAGGATACATTCCGGAATCAACACCGAAATTCCACTGGGAAAGCCGCGTGTAATGGCGTACCACATCAAGCTCGGAAAGCTCGGGGAGGTTTGGTTCATCACCTGTGAGATCAGCTTCAAGGGGTTTTCTTTCAACATCCCGTTTTGGCAGGGACATGGCGCAACGACCCATTCGGCTCTTTTCCCAGAGCATGGGTTCATTAAAAATAAGACCGCTTGTTCCAGGTTGCTGGATCATGATTGCACCTCCTTTACCAAATGATCAATATCACATTTTGAGATTGTTTCTGTTGCACAGAAAAGATAATGCTGTTTCAATTCAGGATAATAGGGTTCAAGATTCATTCCTGCAAAAATGCATTTATCCTGAATCAAGGCTTTCCTTTTCTTTTCAAACCCGTCCGGTGCTTTCATGACAAATTCATTAAAAAACGGTGTGCTGAACGCAGGCGTAAAATCGGAATTCATGAGGCTTTTCTTTAAATATTCAGCTTTATCATGATTCTGCAGGGCAATTTCCCTGATCCCGGTCTTGCCTACGGTTGCGAGGTACATGGCAGCAGTCATGGCATTGAGCCCGTTATTGGAGCAGATATTGGATGATGCTTTTTCTCTTCGGATGTGCTGCTCCCGTGTTGCAAGGGTTAGGACAAATCCATCGGCACCGTTGGCATCTTTTGTTTTTCCAATGAGGCGGCCGGGAAGGTTTCTCATCTGTTTTTGTGTTCCGGCAAGAAGCCCCAGGCCGGGGCCGCCAAAGGATTTTGCAATGCCCAGACTCTGGCCTTCCCCTGCCACCAAGTCTGCACCCAGGCTACCGGGGTTTTTTAAAAGACCATAAGCCAATGCTTCTGTAAAAGACATAATAAATAGGATGTTTTTTGTATCAGCCGTTGTTTTAAATGCCTTCAGATCTTCTATATTGCCGAAAAAATTCGGAGATTGAACAGCAACACCGGCAATACCTTCCATTTTTTCAAGTGCAACCACATCTGTCAGCCCTTCTTTTGTATAGGGAATTTCAACCATTTCATATCCGGCAGGATGGATATAGGTTTGAATGATCTGCCGGTGGCTGGGATGAACCAGGGAAGAAACGGCAATCTTGTTATCTGTATGATTTTTCCGTAAGGCAATGAGACAGGCTTCGGCAAGGGCAGTTCCGCAATCATAATGGGATGCCGTGGCTATATCCATCCCTAATAATTCCGTGATCATGGTCTGAAATTCATATATGCCTTGCAGGGTCCCCTGGCTGACTTCCGGCTGATAGGGGGTGTAGGCCGTCATGAATTCCGAACGTGAAATCAGATAAGGGATTATGGCAGGAATATAATGATCATAACTACCGGCACCTAAAAAACATTTATAGTCCTTACAGGCGATATTCAAGGAAGCAAGCTGTTCCATATGGGCATTGAGTTCCCACTCGGACAGGCTTTCCGGAATATCGATCCCTTGTTTTGTTTTCAAATGATCCGGTATGCCTGCAAAGAGATCATCCAGGCTCGCATGACCCGTTACCTTGAGCATGCTTTCAATATCGTCTTGGGTATGAGGTAGATAACGCATGGGAGTTTATCCTTTCAGCATATTAAGGTATGCAGCTTTGTCCATCAGGCTGTCGAATTCAGATGCATTGCCGGGTTTTACCTTGATGAGCCAGCCGTCTGTATAACAGGATTGATTGACCAGCTCAGGCGCATCTTCAAGTCCCTGGTTGATCTCAACAATTTCTCCGGAAACCGGAATATAAATTTCCGAGACTGCTTTAACCGATTCCACGCTTCCAAATTCGTCACCCTTGGAAAAACTATCTCCAATCCCCGGTAATTCCACAAAAACGATTTCACCCAGTTGATCCTGGGCGTAATCATTAATACCAATGATTACAAGCTCTCCTGATTTTTTTGCCCATTCATGATCTTTTGTGTATCTTACATCATCCAAAAAATTAAGATCTTTCAACTCTTTCATGATATCCTCCATTCATAAGGTTTATAAAAAATTAATGATTTTTTTTCTTGCGGTCCGATCCGGTCTGATATCCGTCACAATGGTAGCCGTGATCGATCTTTTACCTTCCATAAGGGTTAACATCACACCCGGGGTTAATTTTTTTGAAACCATGACAAAACCACAACTCAAGCCTTTTATTTTAATATCCGGTGACAAATTACCGGAACATATGCTGATAATTTTGCCTTCATGCCGTGAGATTCCCATATCAGTGGCACAAGTCAACACTTTTCCGATTACTGCCCCGGTTTGATCCATAACCTTTGTTTCTTCCCCTGCAGACACTTTTCTCAATGAATCACCTGCAAAAGGATAGATAAATGAATCTCCCTCTGTAGATAAAAGTGCCTTTGCCCCCAGAAAATCTTTTGTAAAACCTGTTTTATCCAAAGTATAAGGAAGCGCAAATTCCCATGGATGATTTTTAAATTTCCAGTGCCCAATATCCTGGTGGGACAGGGGAAGACAGGCTCCGGTTCTCAGAGAATCCCTGGCGGCCAGTCCGCAGGCAATAACCCCGAACTCTTCACCTGCAGATAGAACGTCCTTCCAGAATTTGACAATGACACCGGGGGGTAGAAATACTTCAAAGCCAAATTCACCTGTATATCCTGATCTAGATAAGAGGATAGGGGTTCCGTCAAGCAATTTAACAGCTGACGGGCCCAATAAGGATTCATTAAAATTGCCTTTAAATGAAAAATAGGGCATCTGGTTAAAAACCTTTTCCGGGTTCTGAATCAGTTTTGAGAGAATCCTGGCTGAATTGATTCCCTGGATGTCCATTTTGGCTATCTCTCCTGACAGGTCGGTAACGGTAACGTCTGTACAGGATTTATTTTCATCAAGGTGATTTGCAATGACTGCGCCCATTCCAGCATTAACACAGATCATATAAAAGGTATCGGATAATTTATAAACAATGGCATCGTCCATGCAATGACCGTCTTTGGTAAGAAAAGCACCATAAATACATTTTCCGGTCTCAAGCGTAGCCATATCCCGAGTAAAGCAATAATTGATCAGTTTGAATGATCCCGTTCCGCTGACAAAAATACAGGCCATGTGGCTTGTATCAAAAACACCGGCTGATGCTAAAACAGCAAGATGTTCTGTTTTTACACCGGTTTCATACCATAAAGGCATGTCAAAACCACCGAAATTCGCCATATTGGCGCCCATGGTTTTGTGCCATTTGTTTAAAGGTGTGGTTTTTAAGCAGATAGTCATGATAACATTCCTTTTATGAACATTATGTTAAACAAAAAGAAAAAATATTAAATTGATCCTTGAAAAATATCTTACGATAATGATATTGTCAAATAAAAATTGATAAAACTTATGTAAAATTAAATTTTATTTATCAAAATTAATGAAATTCATTTAGATTTATTTGGAAATTCGCGAGGCAGGCTTACCAAAACCTGTCTTTAATGATAAATGGAAACAAAATGGAGTTATGCTATGTCAACTAAAATTGTTATAATTGGAGGCGGCCCCGGCGGTTATGTGGCAGCACTTCGGTCAGCGGCCCTGGGTGGAAAAGTCACATTGATCGAAAAAGAAAATCTTGGCGGAACCTGCCTGAACCGGGGATGCATCCCGTCAAAGATAATGAAACACTCAGCAGATATTTTTCAAAAATTTTGTGATGCAGGAAAATTTGGCATCAAGGTTCATGGCGAGGTTCTTCCCGACATGACGGCTTTAATGGAAAAAAAGAATAAAATTCTTGAAACCCAGAGAAAGGGCATTGCATCATTATTACAGGCAAGTCATGTGACCGTGGAAAATGGCTTGGGAAAAATTAAGGCGCCCGGAACTGTTGAGGTTGTTTTTAATGATGGAAATATAAAAACCATTGAATATGATAAATTGATCCTGGCAACCGGGACCGAACCTTTAAATGTAAAGAATTTTCCCTTTGATCACGACCTGGTTTTATCCTCTGATGACATTCTGCAACTGAATGAAATTCCAAAATCCATGGTCATTGTAGGAGGGGGGGTGATTGGCTGTGAATTTGCCTGTATATTTTCTGCCATGGGAACTGATGTGACTGTTGTCGAAGCCATGTCAAGGCTTCTTCCCCTGCCTTCAGTGGATGAAGACTTATCCAAGCTGCTGTTAAAAGAGATGAAGAAAAGAAAAATTACGGTTCTCTGTGATACTGTTGTTAAATCTTCTGAGTTTAAAGGCGATCTGCTTTCAATAAATCTTGGTTTATCTTCGTTTACAGACAATCCAGCCCCTAAAAAATTAAAAATAGATATGATACAGGCACAGAAAATGGCTGTCTGCATTGGCCGGAAAGCCCTGTCAAAGGGTCTTGGGCTGGAAGCAATTGATTTGAAAGCATCTCCCCAGGGATGGATAGAGGTTGACAACGGGATGGAAACCCTTAGAAAAGGAGTTTTTGCCATTGGTGATATTTTAGGACCTCAAAAAGTAATGCTTGCCCATGTAGCTTCCCATGAAGGAATCATTGCTGCTGAAAATGCAATGGGTAAAAACAGTGTCATGAATTATGATGTGATCCCAGGGGCTATTTTTACTATGCCGGAAATTGGCACAGTGGGCTTAAGCGAATCTGAAGCCCTGAAAAAAGGAATCGACATTGAATCCTTTACCGTTAATTTCAGGACCCTTGGAAAAGCCCAGGCAATAGAGGAATTGGCCGGTCTTGCAAAAATGATAATTGAAAAAACTTCTGGAAAAATTATCGGGGTTCACTTGATGGGGGCCCATGCCACTGATCTGATTGCCGAGGCAACCCTTGCCGTTCAAAAGGGAATGACGGCAGACGATATTGCCCACACCATCCATGCCCACCCGACTCTTGCGGAAATCATGGGTGAGCTCTCTTTAAAAGCATCCGGAAAAGCGATACATGGATAGAAACCGACAAATAAGTATAAGCGCTCAAATTAATGAAATATTTTATTTTAAGCGCTTATACTTATAAATAATTGTATTGGATGAAAAGCATAAGGATTATTTTACCGGCGGAAAAATTTCAAATTCATTCATTTTATAAAGAAGGGTCTTATAGCTTATCTTTAATATTTTTGCAGCTCTGGATCTGTTCCAGCCTACTTTTTCAAGAACAAACATGATCACTTCCTTTTCTACCCTGTCTGATGCGAGCTTTTTAATTTTTTTGAGTGAGATATCCTCAAAGAGTTTATCCGAGCTTGTGGAGAGATCTACAAATTTGGAAATAATTAAAGTCCGGTCATCGGCAACATCATTTCTCTGTAGAACAGAAATGTCTTTAAGCCTGCCATCAGTCTCGATTTCAGCAACTGTTGCCACTTGCTCCCGGGGAAGTTCTTCGATAATTTTTTTCCATGAATTTAATACCATCTGCTTCTTGATACAATTTTGAAGCTGCCGAACATTTCCAGGCCATGGGTAGTTGCATAATGTTGTAATAATGTCTGAATCCGGCTTGCTCCCATGATTGTCAGGGTATTCTGATTTATAAAGTCTATAATAGTATTCCAACAGCGACGGGATATCTTCTTTTCTTTCACGCAATGGCGGAACATCAATTTTTATTATATTCAACCGATAGAACAAATCTTCTCTGAATGTTTTTTTATAAATACTTTCTTCAAGGTTATGATTGGTCGCTGCGATGACCCAGACATCAGTTCTGAATTCCTGATCTGATCCAAGAGGAGAGAATTCGCCGCTCTGAAGAACATGAAGCATCTTTGACTGCAAGGCCATGGGCATATCACCGATTTCATCAAGGAAAAGAACACCCTTATCAGCAGTCTGGAATTTCCCCGGACGTTTCCTGTGAGCCCCTGTAAATGCTCCTTTTTCATAACCGAAGAGTTCGCTTTCCAGTAGAGTTTCAGGAAGCGCGGCACAATTTATTTTTACAAAATTTTTCGTTGATCTTGCAGATTCTGCGTATAAATTCTGAGCGACAACTTCCTTTCCCACACCTGTTTCACCTGTTATCAATACATTCAAACAAGTATTGGCCACATGATTGATCAGTTCTTTTATTTTTAAAATTGATTTGCTGACGCCGATTAAAGGAGTGCTCATATGTCTATCTTAATTCTTTGTATTAGCTTTAACCTGGTTGATTAGTTCTGAAACAGTATTTTCAATTTTGAAGAGATCGATGGGTTTGAACAGAACAACATCGGCTTCAGCCTCTGAAGCAAGAGCACCTGGTTGATCTCCGTATCCGGTCATGGCAATGATTTTAAGATGGGAATATTCTTTCTTTACTATTGAAATCAGTCCGACCCCACTGATATTAGGCATTACAAGATCTGTGATCAGACAATCAAAGAAATTGGATTTATCCCTTAACAGTTTCAATGCAGCAAAACCGTCAACAGCCGTTTTTACTTCATAACCCATTGAATTAAAAAATTCATAGAAAGTAGATAATATATCTTCGTTATCATCAACGATCAAAAGTCTGTTTGGGTTTGCCATTACATGCCTCTTAAATATGAAGGAAAGTGTTTATGTAACCTACTCCATATAATATAACTGTTTCATCTGCAAGGAAAAAAACAAATCATGATGATTCTTGCCTAAATAAAAAATAAATATTATAAGGCGGGAATAATATTGTGGCTCCAATGTGTTATCAATGAAAATAGTGTTCGATAAGGAAGGCTTGAATGAAAAAAAGTATAATAAAAGGAACGGGAATGTATGTTCCACCTAATCTTATAACCAATCATGATCTTGAAAAAATAATGGATACATCAGATGAATGGATAAAACAGCGAACCGGGATTGAGCAAAGATACTGGATTAGCATGGAAGGTGCAACAGGCTCATCTGATTTGGGGTTAGAAGCATCTAAAATGGCTTTGGCAAACGCCGGATGGACTGCAGAAGATCTTGATTTTATAATTTTTGCAACGCTTAGTCCGGATATCATGTTTCCAGGCTCAGGCTGCCTGCTTCAGGCAAAACTGGGTTTAAATTCAACTCCTGCCCTTGATATCCGCCAACAATGCTCCGGATTTCTTTATGGTCTTGCAACGGCAGATGCTTATATTAAAACAGGGCTCGCAGGAAAAATTCTTCTGGTAGGAGCAGAGGTTCATTCTTCAGGCCTGGATAAATCCACACGAGGAAGAGATGTGACAGTAATTTTTGGTGATGGGGCAGCCGCGCTTTGTATTGAAGGAATTGAAACAGATGCCAATGCCGGTGTACTGGCATCAGCTTTACATGCAGATGGAAATTATGCTGAAGCCTTAATGACCGAGCTTCCTGCTTCAAGACTTCCCATAAGGATACCACCGGGTGTCCCCATTGATGACCCAAGATACTATCCTGTCATGGATGGACCTGCCATATTCAAAAAGGCTGTAAGAATGCTGCCTCAGGTAATTAATGAGTCCCTCGAAAAAGCACAGATGAGTCTGGATGACATTGATCTCATCGTGCCGCATCAGGCCAATTTAAGGATTAATCAAGCCCTCGGTCAGTTTCTGAAACTGGATGAAAATAAAATCTTCCATAATATTCAAAAATATGGAAATACAACAGCAGCCAGCATCCCGCTTGCTCTGCACGAAGCTATGGCTCAGGGCCGGATCGGCAAATCAGGAGATGTCGTCCTTTTTGTAGGTTTAGGCGCCGGATTAACATGGGGGAGTGTAATTTATAAATTCTTATAAAGATCCTTTGAACAAAGTATCAAGATAGAATTTGGCTACCGGATCAATAGAATCGAAATGATATGACATATCTATATTTTTCTTTCCGATTTGATTTCTGATGTCAGAAGCAAGAATTTTACCCAGTTCAACACCAAATTGATCAAAGGGATTTATACCCAGGACAAACCCTTCATATACCGTTTTTGCTTCATAAAAGGAGAGAAGCATGCCGATGCTTTCAGGAGTCAAGTCATTGATGAGTATAGTAGAAGAGGGCCGGTTGCCGCTGAAATATTTGGCTTTGTTTTCATCATCCTGACCGACAGCAAGGGCCTGGGCCTGGGCAATCATGTTTGCCCACAGTTCCTGATGGTTGTAAACACCTTTTGATGTCGTCTGGTTTCTTTTGTAAACCGGATTTACAACTCCGATAAATTCAATGGGAAAGGGACTCCCCTGATGGGCAAACTGGAAAAAAGAATGCTGGGCATTTGTCCCGGGTTCTCCAAAAATGATTACTCCTGTCTTATAGTCTGTAGATTGCCCATTCATTGTGGTTCCTTTTCCAAGGCTCTCCATATGTAATTGCTGGATATGGGGGGCTAACTTTGACAGAGCTGAACAGTATGGAATGATCGCCTGGGCGGCATAAACTAGAAAATTTGAATTCCATATACCTATAAGGGCAGAGATTAAAGGGATGTTTTTTTCTTCCGGGGCATTGGAAGCATGTAGGTCCATTTCATGGCATCCTTTTAAAAAACGGATGAAAATATCATAGCCAAATGCAAGGCTCAAGGGAACCCCGCCTACTGCTGAAGTAACGGAATATCTTCCACCGATAAAATCGAACATATGAAAAGAGGCAAGAACAGGATTTGAAGGGTCATCACCAGGACTTCCCTTTGATGTGACTGTGACGAGATGGTTTGCCGGATCAAGATGATGATCTTTTAAAAATAAAAGCGCCTGTTCTATATTAGCCATAGTCTCGGTTGTGGTATAAGATTTTGAAATGACTATCCAGAGGCAGGTTTCAGGATTAATTTCCTTAATGATCTGACCAAAATTATCAATATCGACGTTGGGCAAAAAATGAAGATTTATTATGGGCTTGATACTGTGTTTCAATGCATTAAATATAAATTCACATCCAAGATAGGAACCCCCTATACCAATAATTACAGCGTCAGTAAACGCCTTTCCGGCATAGCCTTTAATCCTTTTTTGATGTATTTTGGAAGAAAATGTTTTGATTTCCTCATTCACCTGATTAATTTCAAGCTTGATATCCTCACCATTCAGAAAAACAGGGGTTTGGGTAAAATCTCTGGTCGCAGTATGAAGGACGGCTCTGTTTTCTGTTACATTAATAATTTCTCCGGAAGCCATCTTTAAAAATCTATTTTTTATTTTTGCTTCTCTGGCAACCTGGATTAATTTTTTAAATATGTACTCATCTATTCTTTGTTTTGAAAAATCATAAAAAAAATTATTAATCCGGATTGAAAAACGATTGAGTCTATCAGGGTGTTGAATGAGTTTCTTTAAATGGTTATTTTCTTTATTAATTTCTTTTGATAATGTTTTTAATTCTTTGTATAAATAGGAATGGCTGAATTGAGGTTGATTCATTTTTTCTCCTAGTAGATCTATTAATTACAGGAAAGTTGGAATAATCATACGAAAACCTTTTACAGCGGTCAAGACCGTACTTCGAAAATACCTTGACAATTCAACCCACAGGCAATTATTTATAATCTCATGAAGAATATTGTTGAAATGCTTATCAAAAAAGGGGTCAATATACCAAACCCGGCAACCGTCTTTATTTCGGATGAAGTCAATATCGACAGGATATCCGGTGAAAACGTTACAATTTATGGCGGCTGCAAAATATTTGGAGAAAAATCCCTGATAATGAAAAATTCTCAAATCGGATATGAAGCTCCGGTTACACTTGAGAATACCTTCCTGGGCGAAAATACAAAATTAATGGGTGGGTTTTTTAATGGTGCGGTTTTTGCCGGTGATAATACATTTGGTTCCGGTGCCCATGTCAGAAATGGTACAATACTTGAAGAAGAAGCCAATGCAGCTCATACCGTCGGTTTAAAACAAACGATCTTGTTTCCATTTGTAACCCTTGGCAGCCTGATTAATTTCTGTGATTGTTTTATGGCCGGCGGTACTAACAGGAAAGATCATTCAGAGGTAGGGTCTTCTTTTATCCATTTTAATTATACACCTCACCAGGATAAAGCAACGCCCTCCATGATGGGTGATGTTCATCATGGAGTCATGCTGAATTCGAGACCAATTTTTTTAGGAGGGCAGGGGGGGCTTGTAGGACCTGTCCGAATTGCCTATGGATGTCTTTCAGCAGCAGGTTCCATCATCAGGAAAAATGAATTGAGAAACGATCGACTTTTATTGGGTGGTACCTATAAGGAAATTTCCATTCAAAGAGATTATAATAGTTACAAAAATATCAGCCATATTTTCAATAATAATATTTATTATATTGCCGGCCTGATCGCGTTGAAATCTTGGTATAAATATATACGTCCGCTATTTATTTATGATAATTTTTCGAAAAGCCTTGTAAAAGGTATGCAGGATAAACTTAATGATTGTATTATTGAAAGAGCAGTCAAGTTGAAAGAATTCTGTCGGAATTTAGAACAAGCTAAAGAAAAGCTTTTAAAAGAAAAAAAATATATAGCTGCCGAAAATATATCAAATTATGAAAAAGTGTTAGCAAAAATGCAATTAGCTGAGGAAGTCTTTGATTCAGCATTTGAAAAAAATGAAATAAGTGATGAGGGCGAGGCTTTTATTAAAAGTGTAGAAAAAAGAATAATGATCATTGGGAAAAAATATATAAACGTGATCAAGAGTATCGAACCTGTGGAACAAAGTCAGGGAAGCACCTGGTTATTTAATATCGAGCGGAGAATTGTTGAAAAACTTTTAACCTGATAATCTGACAGGAATAAAGAAGAGATGGCAAGACTTTTTGGAACAGACGGAATCAGAGGTAAAGCCAATTATTACCCCATGACATGTGAGATTGCTTTAGGTACAGGACGGGCTGTCGGCACATTTGCAAAGAATAATGGATATAAAACCGTCATTATTGGGAAAGACACCCGTATTTCCGGAGATATGCTTGAGGCTGCGCTTGCTTCGGGAATTACATCAACCGGTATGGATGTTCTCTTGGCAGGCGTTATCCCGACCCCGGGGATAGCCTTCCTATGCTCTGATAATCAGGACGCAGGAGCAGGGATTGTGATATCGGCTTCCCATAATCCATTTTATGATAATGGTATTAAAATATTCAAACACGATGGAACAAAACTTTCTCATAAAGAAGAAATAATGATTGAGACACTCATTCTTGATAGTCAAATTGTTTCACAAGAAGTAGTGGGGAAAATTGCTATAATTCCAGATGGTTTGCAGAAATATTCAGATTTTCTGCTGTCAAAGTTTCCATTCAAGAAACTCAGAAAAAAGTTAAAAATAATTGTTGACTGTTCAAATGGTGCAGCGTCAAAAATCAGTCATTTGATTTTTGACAGGACTTTGTTCGAAGCTCAATTTATTTCTGATTTACCGAATGGGACCAATATCAATGATAATTGCGGGTCTCAACATACTATTCAACTCCAAAAAAGAGTGCTTATGGAAAAAGCGGATCTTGGTCTTGCTTTTGACGGAGATGCGGATCGGTTGATAGCGATAGATGAAGCCGGAGCTGAGATTACCGGGGACAAAATATTGTCGATATGTGCAAAATACGCAAAAGAAAACAATAAACTTAAAAATAATATCGTTGTAAGTACAATAATGAGCAACATGGGCTTAACTGAATTTTTGTCAGCATATGGAATACAACATATCAGAGTTGAAGTCGGAGATCGAAGAGTGCTTGAAGAAATGCAGAAATGCGATGCCGTTATAGGTGGAGAAGACTCAGGCCATATGATTTTTCTGGACAACCACACAACCGGTGATGGCATGCTTTCTGCTCTAAGACTTATGGAAGTGATTTTAAAAACAAAACAACCTCTTTCAAAACTTGCTTCAGAAATGACTGTATATCCCCAAGTCCTGATCAATATTGAGGTAGCCAAGTCAAAGCCTGAAATCATGAAAAATAGTTTGATTGCAGATACAATCAAGGCTATTGAAGAAAAACTTGGAAAAAATGGCAGAGTATTGATCCGCTATTCAGGAACACAGCCTTTGCTTCGAGTAATGGTTGAAGGTCCGGACCAGAAGACAACCGAACAGTATTGTAAAGAGCTATGTGATTGTATCAGGGCTAATATATAATAAATCAGGCCCCTTCAATCTGTTTTTGATGGTGCCTGCCTGTTCTGATGATTTTAATTAATCTCTACTGTTACCAAATATCCGAAGAAGCATGATAAATAAATTGATAAAATCCAGATACAATGTAAGGGCTCCCATGATGGCGCCTTTCCGAATCATTGCGCCTGATGCATTGTCAGGAATAGTAACCGCCATGCTTTTTAATTTCTGTGTATCATAGGCCGTGAGTCCAATAAAAACAATGACCCCCACATACGATATGATCATCTGCATTCCTGAACTTTGTAGGAATATATTTACCACAGAAGCAATTATAATTCCCATCAGGCCCATCATCATAAATCCGCCGAGCGAGGTAAGATCCTTTTTTGTAATCATTCCATAAACACTGCACCCAAGAAAAGTAATTGCACAGATAATAAATGTTGAAACAATGGAAGTCGCTGTGTAGGCAAGAAAAATAAAAGATAGTGTTATTCCATTTAGGACTGAATAAACAGCAAATAATGCAGTTGCCGTAGAAGCTTCAATTTTCTGTATTCTTGCGCTCAAGAAAAAAACAAACCCCAATTCTGCTATAACGAGTACAATTAACAATCCCGGTGTGCCGAATATCAATTGAACCGCTGACTCATTATGAGCAACATAATAAGAGGTAAAGCCTGTTAAGGCAAGTCCGATAGCCATCCAATTATATACACTTCTAATGAATGAATTGGTTTTAACAAGAACGGAACTTTGTGAAAAAGAAGAAAATGAAACCATTTGTAACCTCCATCAAATTTATAGTTAATGTTTAATATGACATGAATATAACATGAAAAGAAAAGATTTCAAGATTACAATTTGATTAGGTGTGTTGGGACGCATTCGTTTCAATAAATTACAAAGCATTTAGTTTACATAATATCTATTATCAGACCTACGATAATGTATTAATAAAATATTGTGAAAATAGCCCCTTTGTTTTATATATAAAAACTTTATTATAATAAGGCTTGTATTGTATTAATGATGGCAGAAAAACAGACTGGACATATCTACACAGTATCTATACTGACAAGAGAAATAAAAACTCTCTTAGAAGAAACATTTCCTTTTATCTGGGTTACCGGTGAAATTTCAAACTACTCAGTTCCTTCTTCCGGACATTCTTATTTTACGCTTAAAGATCAGCAGGCCTCAATCCAGGCTGTGATATTTAAAAATCAGAAACTCAAGCTTCGATTCGAACCTGAAAATGGTATAAAAATTTACGGGCTTGCACGATTGTCCATTTATGAACCCAGAGGTACATATCAGCTTATATTCGAACATCTGGAACCCGAAGGCATCGGCTCCATTCAAATAGCCTTTGAACAACTTAAGCGCAAATTGTCAGATAAGGGATATTTTGATCAGAAGTTTAAAAAACCGATTCCTTTTTTATCTTCAAATATATGTATCATCACTTCTGGAACCGGAGCTGCACTCAGAGATATTATTCATATATCTAAAAGACGATTTTCAAATATTAACCTTGAAGTTTTGCCTGTTAAAGTTCAAGGAGCCGGGGCTGAACAGGAAATAATTGAAGCCATTCACTTCGCCAATAAACGCCAAAAGGCTCAAGTTATTATCTTGGCCCGTGGAGGCGGTTCTATTGAAAATTTTTCTGCATTTAATTCAGAATTGGTTGCCGATGCTGTTTTTCTTTCAAAGATACCCATAATTACAGGCGTCGGCCATGAAACAGATTTTACAATTGCCGATTTTGTTGCCGATCTACGGGCGCCTACACCTTCAGCCGCTGCTGAACTTGCTATCCCTGATAAACAAATTCTGACCCAACGTGTTTTTGAATTAAGGCAACGATTGGATAAATCAATATTTGTCCGGATTTCCCATCTTAATGATATGATAGCTTCATTAACATATAGAATTAAAATCCCGGAAATGATTATTTATAGCCACAGGTTTAAAGTTGAAGAGCTCGAATTGAGGCTAAAAAATCAAATTAAAAATGCTATTCGAAATCATAAAGATAAAATAAACGGATTGACTGATATGTTAATGCATCATTTTTATGTGATTTTTCAAAGAAATAAAATAAAGCAGCTCGAATTAATGTCTAAACTGAAGGCCTTATCACCCTTATCCGTTTTAAGCCGGGGTTACAGTATTACAAGATTCGCTTTTGATAAAAAGATTATTACCGATTCTATTTATGTGAAACCAAAAGATAGACTTGAAATTATTCTATCCAAAGGTCGATTAATTTCAACTGTGGAGAAAGTAAATGGTTAAAAAACAATCGTTTGAAGCTTCGTTAAAAGAACTTGAAGAAATCGTTAAGGAGATGGAATCAGGAAATCTTTCTCTTGAAGAAGCTATTAAAAAATATGAGCACGGTATTAAACACTCAAAGTATTGCAATGCTTTTTTAAATACAACAGAAAAAAAAATTATATTGCTGGCTAAAGATAACGATGGCAACTCTATAGAAGAAATTTTTGAAGATGAACAAGATGATATTCAACCTTGAGCACTATATTAAAGAAAAGCAGAAACTGATAAATAAATATCTGGGTATTATTCTTCATCAGTTTGATAAAAAAAGAGAATTAGTTATGGCAATGGAGCATTCTCTTATGGCAGGAGGCAAAAGGTTGCGCCCTATTCTCTCTTTAGCATCTGCCGAGATCTGTAGCGAAAATTTCAGTATGCTTGCCCTGCCCGCTTGCTGCGCCATTGAAATGATTCATACCTATTCCCTTATTCATGATGATTTACCGGCTATGGATAATGATGACTTGAGGCGGGGATTGCCGACCTGTCACAAACAATTTTCTGAAGCTACGGCTATTTTAGCCGGGGATGCATTATTAACACATGCATTTCAAATTATCAGCCAACCTAAAATAGTATTTGAGACATATCCTGACGTTGAAGTGAGGATGCAGTTGGTTTCAAAAATTTCACAAGCAGCAGGTATTATGGGCATGATTGAGGGTCAGATGCTGGATATGCAGCCCCAGATTTTTGAGTCCGGCGACTGCCTGACCCATCTTAAAAACATGCATTCCTTAAAAACAGGAAAAATGATTACCGTTAGTATTGAGTCCGGTGCCATAAGCGTCGGTGCTGATCCGGCAGACATTGAACATTTAATAGATTTTGGGGATAAAATAGGTCTCGCTTTTCAGGTAGTTGATGATATTTTAAATGTTGAAGGTGATCCGGACAGGATGGGGAAGTCTAAAGGATCTGATATTTTAAATAAAAAAATAACCTTTCCATTGATCATTGGAATAGACGCTTCCAGAAAATTTGCAAAAGATTTAATGGATGAAGCCATTGAATCCATTTCTTCTCTTGGTGAACAAAGTACTACCCCATTAAAGGCAATTGCCACATATATAGTTAATAGAGACCACTGAATAAAATATAGAGGTTTATCGATTTTGGCGCTTCTTGAACAGATAAAAAACCCCGGCGACATCCATCAGTTTACCAGAAAAGAACTCAAACTTCTGGCAAGTGAAATTAGAAAACGTATTATTGATGTTGTTTCAAAGAACGGCGGGCATCTCGCTTCAAGCTTGGGAGCCGTAGAGTTGACACTTGCCATTCATTATGTGTTTGACCTTCCGAAAGACACATTAATCTGGGACGTAGGACATCAATCCTATGCTCATAAGCTTCTGACCGGAAGAAATGATCGTTTTGATACCCTAAGGCAGTATAAGGGTATTTCAGGATTTGCTAAGATTAAGGAAAGCCCTTATGACGGTTTCACAGTAGGTCATTCCTCAACCTCCATTTCAGCAGGGTTAGGGGTTTGTTATGGTAAGTATTTAAACGAAGATGAATCTGATGTCATATCGGTAATTGGTGATGGATCTTTGACGGCAGGCCTGGCATATGAAGGATTGAACCAGGCCGGTGATTTAAAAAAACGAAATCTTATTGTTATCCTGAACGACAATGATATGTCAATTTCTCCCAATGTTGGTGCATTATCTTCTTTTCTGAGCCGGACATTTTCAGCAAAATATCTTCAATCCATGAGAAATCAGTTTGGTGCCTTTTTAAAATCCTTACCAAGGATCGGGGATGATATTTATCATATTGCCAAGCGTTCTGAAGAATCATTTAAAACCTTTATAACGCCGGGAATGCTTTTTGAAGCTTTTAATTTCGATTATTTTGGGCCCATTGACGGGCACAATCTTGATCATTTGATTGATATCCTTAAAAATATAAAAAATCCAAAAGATCCGGTTCTTCTTCATGTAACGACCAAAAAAGGAAAAGGATATGAGCCTGCTGAAAAAAACCCGGTGTATTTCCATGGGGTTGGGTCTTTTTCGATTGATACAGGTAAAAGCAAAGCCAAACCCAATGGAATCCCGTCTTATACCCAGGTGTTTGGCAATCAAATGGTAAATTTCGGGAAAAAGAATTCAAAAATTGTGGCTGTGACAGCCGCAATGCCTGAGGGGACAGGACTCATCGAGTTTTCAAAACAGTTTCCGGATCGGTTCTTTGATGTCGGTATTGCAGAACAGCATGCCGTAACTTTTTCTGCAGGACTCGCATCCAGGGGGTTAAAACCAGTTGTTGCAATCTATTCTACTTTTTTACAGCGGGCATTTGATCAGATTCTTCATGATGTCTGCATTGATGCTCACCCTGTTGTATTTGCCATAGACCGGGGGGGAATCGTCGGTGAAGACGGCCCAACTCATCACGGCTTATTTGATTATTCTTATCTGCGATGTATGCCCAATATGACCATTATGGCGCCCAAGGATGAAAATGAGTTTGCTGCAATGCTTGTAACAGGCATTCATCACAACGGCCCTGTGGCATTGAGATATCCGAGAGGAACCGGGCTTGGCGTAAAAATAGATGAAGACCCTCAACCCTTGGAAATAGGGCGGGGTGAGATCATTTGTGAAGGAAAAGATCTTCTCATCATTGCCATCGGGAACTCCGTATGCGAGGCTGTAAAAGCAAACCGGCACTTAAAGGGAAAAAATATACATTCAACTATTATTAATGCAAGATTTGTAAAACCCCTTGATGCTGATTTGATCTGCAGATATGCATCAAGAATCAACAAAATAATCACAGTTGAAGAACATGTACTTGACGGTGGTTTTGGGTCTGCCGTGCTCGAAACGCTTATCGATAAAGGTATAACAGGATTTTTATTAAAAAGAATCGGAATAAAAGATTGCTTTGTAGAACATGGGCCCTCAGATGTTTTAAGACGGGACTATGAAATAGACAGTATAACCATCATTAATACAGCTATTGAATTATATGACGGGAAAGACATATAAAATAGATAAAACCAAGGTGAGACTTGATTCCCTGATTGTTGATAGGGGCCTGGTCAAATCCCGTCATCGGGCAAGAGCCCTGATCATGGCAGGTAAAGTATTGGTCAATGATATACCGGTTGATAAACCCGGGCTGTCGATTTCCATTCAGGAAAAAATTTTTATAAAAGAGGATAACAATCCATTTGTCAGCCGTGGTGGTCTGAAACTTGAAAAGGCCTTGCAAACCATTCCAGTGTCGGTAAAAGGCTTAACTTGCCTCGATATAGGCGCCTCAACCGGCGGATTCACTGATTGCCTCATTCAATATGGCGCTTGCAAAGTCTATGCTGTGGATGTGGGATATGGCCAGTTTGACTGGACCTTAAGACAGGATCCCCGGGTTGTTGTCATAGAAAGAACAAATATCAGGTATATACCCTATGAAGTGATTAATGAAAAAGTCGACCTTATTGTAGCAGACACCTCATTTATATCCCTTAAGATTGTAATTCCGTCTGCTGAAAAATTCATGAAAGACAATACATTGATTCTGGCATTGATCAAGCCGCAATTTGAAGCCGGTAAAGAAAATATAGGCAAGGGAGGGGTGGTAAAAGATGAAAGAGTCAGAGAAAAAATAATCGAAGATATTAAAGCTTTTTTCAAAGAACGTGGATATTTGATTAATCTTGTTGTTCCCTCCCCTATTTTAGGTCCGAAAGGAAATAGGGAATATGTTTTATCTTTAAATTATAAAGAAAATTTTAAATAGGACTATTATTTTTATTTAAATTTGATTATTTAAATAAAACTATTTATTAATTGTTAATAAGGAGCAGTAATGAGCGAAGACATTAAAACCATGAGAAATATAGCTCTGGCTGGTCACGGAGGATCAGGGAAGACCACACTTGCTGAGGCGATGTTGTTTAAAGCCGGAGTTATCAGTCGTCTTGGAAAGGTTGAAGAAGGCAATACCGCTATGGATTTTCAGCCTGAAGAGATCAGAAAACAGCAAAGTATCAATACTTCATTTATTAAGTATACGCATAATAAACATACGATTACATTGATGGACACTCCTGGTGATCAGAATTTTTTCTCTGCTTCTAAAACATGTTTCCCTGTTGCAGACAGCCTTGCTTTTGTTATTGACGGGGTTGGCGGTCCTTCCGCCATGACTGAAGAAGCAGGGGCCAGTGCCCTGGAATATAATCTTCCAGGAGTTGTTATCGTTAATAAACTGGACAGGGAAAGAGCTGATTTTGCAACCTGTATTGAAGCCTGCAAAAAAGCTTTGAAAAAGAAAATTATTCCTGTCTGTTATCCCATAGGATCTGAGATTAATTTTAAAGGATTTGTCAATATTATTTCCGGACAGGCCTTTGAATATAATGCGGACGGAAAAGTCAGCAAGATTGATATTCCGCCGGATATGGCAGATGACATTGAAATGGCAAAAGAAGAATTTATTGAAAATATAGCTGAACTCAATGATCTACTGCTTGAAAAATATCTGGAAGGTGAAAAAATTGCAGAAGCGGATCTGAAAGCTACTTTCAGACAAGGTGTTTTAGATGCAAAATTTTATCCTGCCATCTGTAGTTCGGCTACCAAAATGATTGGTGTCGAAACCATATCCGATTTCGTCAACGATTATATGCCCTCTCCGCTGGATCGAGGGGATTGGATTGCAAAAGACTCTAAAGGAGAAGATGTTATTGTTTCTCCTGATCCTGATGCTGAATTCTGCGGATTTGTCTTCTGCACCATTGTTGATCCCTATGCCGGAAGGCTTTCCCTGTTCAGGGTCATATCAGGCAGCCTTGGAAAGGAAGGCAATGTTGTCAATACGACAAAAGATACAAAAGAAAGATTTTCACAACTTTTGGAGATTGCCGGTAAGGAACAAAAAACCATTACTTCAGCTATTCCTGGTTCTATTGTGGCTGTTGCAAAACTGAAAGAAACACTGACGGGAGACACATTGACCGGAGGGAGTGCTATTCAGATTCCTGCTCCTAAACCAATGCCGTCACTTATTTCTTTTGCCATTAAACCCAAAGCTAAAAATGACGAAGACAAAATTCACGAAGCCGTCAGAAAAATTCTTGATGAAGACACAGGGCTTCAGCTTCGGCGTGAAGAAGAAACCAGGCAGACCATTTTGTCTGGAAGAGGCCTTGTCCATATAGAAGTAACGGCTGAAAAAATCCAGAGAAAATTTAATGTAGGTATGGATATTGAGACGCCTAAAGTTGCCTATAGGGAAACATTCAAGAAAAAGATCCGCGTCCAGGGTAGGCACAAAAAACAGTCTGGTGGACATGGTCAGTATGGAGATTGCTGGATTGTTCTTGAGCCCCTACCAAGCGGCTCAGGGTTTGAATTTGTTGACAAAATCGTTGGCGGTGTTATTCCTAAAAATTATATCCCGGCCGTTGAAGCAGGTGTCAGGGAAGCATCAAAAACAGGCATTCTTGCCGGATTCCCCTGTGTAGACTTTCGGGTAACCGTTGATTTCGGTTCTTATCATGCTGTTGACTCTTCTGAAATGGCATTTAAATTGGCAGGAACCATTGCATTTAAGAATGCAGCAGCAGATGCCAAAGCAGTTCTCCTTGAACCCATTATGAAAGTTGCTGTGAAGGCTCCGGAAGACAATACCGGCGACATCATGGGAGATCTGAATTCCAGACGCGGCAGGGTTATCGGAATGGATTCCGAAGGTGATAAACAGATTATCAATGCCTTGGTTCCAATGGCAGAAATGTTACGGTATGCCCCGGATTTAAGTTCAATGACTGCCGGCCGGGGAACATTTTCCATGGAATTTGAACAATACGATGAGGTTCCGGCAGATCTGGCTAAAAAGGTTATTGAAAGAGTAAATGCAGAAAAAGAATAAATAGAATCAAGATGGGGCCGGGCAGATATAGTTTCTATTTGACCGGCCTCTTTTTTAAATTTAATCCGGATAGGATTTTCAACAGGATCTAATTGAGCATTTTTCTAACTGTGTCAGCTCCCTTGAATTCAGGGTCTATTTTCAATGCTTTTTTTAAATATATTTTTGCCTGTTCGTATTTTTGAGTTCTGTAGAGCACCATCCCGTAATGATATGAAACCAATGCACTATCAGGTTTCAATTTCAAGCTTTCTTCAAGCTCTGATAAGGCATTCAGATAATTGCCTTTCAGATAATAAATCCAGCCCAGTGTATCCATAACATTCGGATCTCCCGGCTTTTTTCCTCTTGCAAGCAAGGCTAGTTTAAAGGCTTCTTCAAGCTGTTCGGGTTTTTCAGAAAGGATAAAAGCAAGATTATTGGCGGCGTCTGCATAATCCGAATCTAATGATAGCACTTTACGATAATATTCAACAGCTTTTTCATAATCTTTTTCAAGATCGTAGATAAATCCAATGGCAATAAGAGAGGGCAAAAAATCAGATTTTATGGATTCCACTGATTTATAATATTCAAGAGCAGTTTTCCTTTGGCCTTTTTTTAAAAAAAAATTAGCAAGCGACATTTTCGGATCAATAAAGTCAGGTTTTATCTTTGCAGCAGTTTTGAAATGGATCAAAGCCTTATCTGATTCACCTTTACCAAGCAGAAGATTTCCTCTTAAATTTTCAAAAAAAGCTTTTACATTTCCCGATTCTGTTTTAAAAAAAAGTATATCCACCAGTTTCAAGGCTTCATCATATTTATTTTCTCGAACGTATATATCAGTCATGATCTTTACTATACCTGTCTGCTCATGGCTCATGGTATAAGCAGTTTTTAAATATTCAAGAGCCTTTTGCTTATTGCCCATATCATTATGTAACAAACCCAGCCTTATATATGCAGGGGTATAATCCGGTTTTTCTTTGATGATAATTTCAAGAATTTTCTCAGCTTCGTCAGGGTTGCCTTTTAGAAGATGAATACCCGAGAGCAGGGTCATAGTTTTTATATTTGGAGAACGTCGTTTAAAAATTTCTTCGATCTGTTCTTTAGCCTTTTTTAAGTCATTTTCAAGCATATAGATTTCCGCCAATTTAATACGGGCATCAATAAAGCCAGGATCAACCGTTATAGATGTAAGGAGATTTGCCTTGACTTGATCTTTTTCAAACTCTTCAGGCTTATCGAGCATACCAACGGCTGCCCTGTAAATTTTCTGTTCGGGACGATCCGTGGCACCGTGTTCTTTTATACAAAGAGCTCTATAATAATATGCTTGAGCATAAATCTGATCTAAAGCAATTACTTTGTCAAAGCTATCCAGGGCGTGTTTATAATCTTTTTTTTCCATCAACACCCTGCCCTTCTGGAAAATAGCATCTATAAAATTTTCATTGATAGACAATGCCTCATTAACTGCTTTTTCAGCACTATCCATCATATCGAAATAAAGGTAAATCTGTGACATCCCCGTCAAGACAAGGGCTTTATTTTTCTTTTTTGAGAGGGCATTCTCCATGGTCTCAAGGGCTTTATCTTTCATATTCTTTTTTGTGTAAAATTCAGCAAGATTCATCAAAGGATATATATCTTCCGGCTCCACCAAAACCGCTTTCTGATAATGTTCTTCTGCTGAATCAAATTTGTTATTTCCTTCGTAGAACCTTGCAAGATCTGTATGTTTCAGGGCTTGAATCCCAGGTGTTTTGATAACTTCCATAAGCAAAGATTCTATTTTAATCAAATCTTTCTGATATGCATAAAATCTTACAAGTCCCATATAGGCTTCCCGGGAGGCAGAATCAATGGAAATGGATTTCAAGTATGCTTTTTCAGCTTCAGGATAGTTACCGGCCGTTAGATAAAGTTCAGCAAGATTCATATATGTCTTGATATTATTGTTGTCAATATCTGCGGCTTTACGAAGAGTTACAATGGCTGAATTAATATCCCGCTCCTTTATTTGAATCCCGGATAAAACATGATGGGCTTCAATTGAATCAGGGGAAATGTCAAATATTTTTGAAATTTCATTTCTTGAGTCCATAAGATGATCAGTCTGAAGATAAATTCGGGCGAGTCTTAGATGAGGGATGATATTTTTCTCATCTGCCTTGATAGTAAGATTATAATATCTGATGGCGGTTTCGAGTTTATTCAGGACAATATATGCTTCAGCAAGCTCAAACAATGCCACAGGATTACCAGGGTCCAAGTCGACAGCGTTTCTATATTCGATGACAGCAGTTTCAGGCTTATTCTGAGACATGAAGGTCCTAGCGCTTTTTATAAAATCTTCAGCCTGTTTTTCATTGCTTTTTGAACAGCCGATAATTATTGAAAGAATTAAAAGGAAAAATAAAATTTGATTTCTCAGGATTGTGGCCATGGATATTATTTACCTTTTTCGATATTTTTTATTTGCAAATCCAATGTATATGCTTGATAAGTAAATATCAATATTTACAATCTTCAATCAAGGTTTTATTTACACTATATGGAAACTTCCAATACAATATATCTAAAAGATTATTCTCCACCAGAATTTGTAATTGATTCCATTCATCTCATCTTTGAAATTGATGAGAATCAGACGAAAGTGACTTCCCGGATGAATATTCATAAGAATCCGGCGTTTTTTTCCGACAAGAACACCCCGCTTGTGCTGGACAAGGGAGAGTTTAAAATAGCGTCGGTTATAGCAGATGGGATGATCCTCTTAAAAGATGAATATATTGAAGATGATGATTTTTTGAGACTCACAAAACCACCGGATTCATTTGAACTTGAAATCACGACGGTTTTAAATCCAGAGAACAATACCAGCCTTGAGGGACTTTACTTATCAGGTGGGGTTATCGTCACCCAGTGTGAATCCCAAGGATTCAGGAAAATAACCCCTTTTCCTGACCGTCCGGATGTTATGACGGTTTATTCCTGTACCATTATTGCTGATAAAACTAAATATCCGGTTTTACTTTCCAACGGTAACCTGATTGATTCAGGAGCACTCGATAGCAATCTTCACTTTGCCAGATGGGAAGATCCGTTTAAAAAGCCCTGCTATCTTTTTGCCCTTGTTGCAGGCGACCTTGCCCATATTTCAGATCAATTTAAAACCCGTTCAGGGCGAACAGTTGAGCTAAAAATATATTCTGAAAAAGAAAATATCGATAAATGCGGGCATGCCATGGAATCTCTGAAACAGGCCATGGAGTGGGATGAAAAGAGGTTCGGCCTTGAATATGATCTGAATCTTTACCAGATTGTGGCCATCAATGATTTTAACGCCGGGGCTATGGAGAACAAAGGGTTAAATATTTTCAATTCCAAATTTGTTCTTGCCGACCCTAAGACTGCAACTGACGATGATTTCATGAATATCCAAGGTGTGATCGGTCATGAATATTTTCATAACTGGACCGGAAACCGTGTAACCCTTAAAAACTGGTTTCAGTTGAGCTTGAAAGAAGGACTCACTGTTTTCAGGGATCAGGAATTCTCATCAGACTTAAATTCCAGGGGTGTCGAAAGGGTTACAAATATCAGAAACCTGAGAGGATTCCAGTTCCCGGAAGATTCTGGCCCTATGACGCATCCGGTTATGCCGGAATCCTATATTAAAATGGATAATTTTTATACCATGACGGTCTATGAAAAGGGATCGGAACTTATCAGGATGATTAATCAGCTACTGGGAGAAAAAAAATTTCGGAAAGGGATGGATCTCTATTTTGAAAAATATGATGGAATGGCCGTTACTATAGAAGATTTTATTAGTGTTATGGAAGAGGCAGGGGAAAAAAATCTTAAGCAATACCGGTTATGGTATTCTCAATCCGGCACCCCTATTGTAACTGTCACAAAAGATTATAACTCTGAATTAAGCCAATTGAGAATTATCTTCAAACAAAAAACCCTGCCTGATCGAAATCAACGAGAAAAAAAACCGCTTCATATTCCTGTTTGCTTTGGTATTATTGATGAGAAGGGGAAAGACCTTATATCAGACGAAAAAAGTCTGATTGAACTGAGAGCTGAAAGCGAAACTTTTGTTTTTAACCATATTCCTAAAAACAGTCTGCCATCATACTTCAGGCAATTTTCTGCACCGGTAAAGATTGAAACAGACTTTACCGACGAAGAGCTTGCCTTTCTCATGGCAAATGACACAGATGAAATCAATCGCTGGGATTGTGCTCAAACTTTGTTTATTAAAGAAATCAAGCGGATTATCAAGGCAATTCAACTAAAAGAACCCTTATCTGTGTCTATGAACCTGATCAATGCGTTTCAAAATGCGCTATTGGACAAAAGGATGGACAGGGCTTTTATTTCAAAAACGCTTACTTTACCTTCTGAATTTGAAATCAAAGAGCATTTTGATCCTGTGGATGTTACAGCCATTAATAAAGCAAGATTGTTTTTAGAACAGAAAATTGCAAAACAATTAAAAAATAATTTTTTAAGCATAATTCATATTTGTTCCAAAGCTGATCAACTCAGCATATCTCATAATGCAATGGCAGACAGGAGTCTTAAAAATTTGTCTTTATCCTATCTTGGCAGCTTAAAGGCACAAGAGACCACAGATCTTGTTTATAATCACTTTGTATCAGCAAAAAACATGACCGATGAAATAGCTTCTTTTAAAATTCTGGCTGAAATTAATCCGGATATTAAACAAAAAGCAGTTGAAGGTTTTTATTTCAAATGGAAACACGACAAACTTGTTCTGGATAAATGGTTTGCGGTTCAAGCAGGATCAGGTCTTACTGATAGCCTTGACAGGGTGAAAGATCTTGTCAATCATCCGGATTTTTCTATAAAAAACCCCAATAAGGTTAGATCCCTGGTCAATATATTTGCTATTCAGAATCATATTAATTTTCATCGTATTGATGGCACTGGATACCGATTCATAGCGGATCAGATTATTTTATTAGATCAGATTAATCATCAGACTGCTGCAAGGCTGGCCTCATGCTTCAATCCCTGGAAAAAATATGACGATCAACGCCAGACCCTTATAAAATCAGAACTCGAAAGGATTCTGAATATTAAATCAATTTCAAAAAATGTGTATGAGATCATTTCAAGAGCGCTTGAGTTGTAAGTTCCCTGTTGTACTACAACCGCCAGAAATTGATTCCCAATTCTTTGGCTTCAATGGGATCAAAAACTGATTTCACATCTATTAGACAACCTTCCGGCTTCAGCATGTCTTTAAATATTGAAAGTCGCTTAGCAAGATATGCCTTATGTGGAACAGCAAGAATCAAGGCTGATAAATCTTTTAAGTCTTCCCAGTGGCACAGGGTTACATTGTAATATGCGAAAGCATCCTTTGGATCGGAAATAACATCATGAACCAAGACATCAGTTCCATAGGAATGAAATTCTTCTATAATATCGATCACCCTGGTATTTCTTAAGTCCGGGCAGTCCTCTTTAAAGGTAAGACCAAGAATGCCTATTTTTGCACCTTTGACGTTGAGGCCTTGGTTAATCATGATTTTAATGGTCTTTTCGACAATAAACCGTCCCATGTTGTCATTAATTCTGCGGCCAGATAAAATAATCTGGGGATGGTAACCTTCGGATTCTGCCTTAAAAGTTAAATAATAAGGGTCTACACCAATGCAGTGTCCACCGACAAGTCCGGGCTTGAATGGAAGGAAATTCCATTTTGTTCCGGCAGCTTCCAGTACATTTTTTGTATCAATCCCTAATTTATCAAAAATCAAAGCGAGTTCATTCATTAATGCAATATTCAAGTCTCTCTGGGTGTTTTCAATGACTTTAGCGGCTTCGGCTTCTTTGATGGTCCGGGTTCGATGGACACCAGCCTGAACAATGGCTTCATATAGATCTGCCACTTTGTCACATGTTTCTTGATCATCACCTGAAACAACCTTAATAATTTTTGGCAGTGTATGCTCTTTATCACCAGGGTTGATTCTTTCAGGAGAGTATCCCACGTGAAAATCTTTTTTCCATTTATAGCCGGATTCTCTTTCTAAAATCGGTACGCAGACATCTTCTGTAACTCCTGGATATACAGTGGATTCAAATATCACAATCGCACCTTGCTTCATGTATTTCCCTGCTGTTATGGAAGAGCTGACCATATATTTCAAATCCGGACGTCTGGCTTTATCAATAGGTGTCGGAACGGCAACAATAATATAGTCTGCATCCGAAACCTTTGACGGGTCAGAGGTGGGAAAAAAGAAGCTTGCCTTTTCAAATTCTTCTTTTGAAACTTCTCCAGTGGGATCTTGATGTTTTTTACAATTTTCAATTATTTTTTCTTTAAGATCCAAACCGATTGTATGAAATTTAGCACTGAAATGAACGGCTAACGGCAAACCAACATAGCCTAGCCCGATAACTGCAATTTTCGTATTTGTGTCCATCAGAATTGTACTCCGGTCTTTTTTATTTGTAATAGCCTTTATACCATTGAATAAAATTATTTATTCCCTCAACAATGGGAGTTGAAGGTTTGAAACCTGTATCCTTAATCAGATCATTTACATCGGCAAAGGTAGCTGGAACATCCCCGGCTTGTAAAGGCAAATATTCCTTAACGGCTTTTTTACCAATAGCTTTTTCAATAGTTTCAACAAATTCCATCAGGGAAACGGGCTGATTATTTCCAATATTATAAAGTTTATACGGAACGCGGCTGCTGGATGGGTTGGGCTTGTCGGATGACCAGTCCGGATCAGCTTTTGGTATTGTATTCATAACCCGGACAACACCTTCTACAATATCATCCACATAGGTGAAATCCCGCTGCATGTTCCCATTATTAAATACTTTGATGGGCTCATTATTTAAAATGGCTTTTGTAAAAAGAAAAAGCGCCATATCAGGTCTACCCCAGGGTCCATAGACGGTAAAAAATCTTAACCCTGTGGTTGGAAGATTATATAAATAGCTATAGGTATGGGCCATGAGTTCATTTGCCTTTTTTGAAGCTGCATACAGGCTGATGGGATGATCCACATTATGACGGACTGAAAACGGCATAAGGGTATTTAGTCCATATACAGAGCTGCTGGAGGCATACACCAAGTGTTTAACCTTTGAATGCCGACAGCCTTCAAGGATATTTCCGAAACCGACCAGGTTGCTGTCGATATAAGATTCCGGATTTTCAATACTGTATCTGACCCCTGCTTGGGCGGCAAGGTTAATAACATAATCAAATGAATGGGTTGAAAATATTTTTTTTATTGCCTCTCGATCAGCCAGATCAATGTGGTTGAATTCAAATTTTAAGCTGTTTTTAATTATTGAGAGCCTGTTTTTCTTTAGATTTACATCATAGTAATCATTTAAATTGTCTAATCCGCAAACTTCGTGGCCGTCATTCAACAGGCGACATGTCAGACTGAACCCTATAAATCCGGCTACTCCGGTTACAAGAACTTTCATTGTTTTCCCTCAAGATTAAATTGTATTATCACCGTATTTGTACCGGTTCAGATTTGTTTAGCACAGATGAGTATTATAGAACAATGGAAATCAGTTTAATTTTTCTTATAGGATACTTGATTAAGAATATATTATATCTAAATAAAAGAATTGGTAATAGCCGTTATTTTTCAAACACTATGGTAAATCAGAGTAAATAGGAGCACTGCTCCATTTACTGATTCTTTCCCAGCCGAATCTGTCTTCCCATCCATTTCTTCTATCTTTATATATCTTTCTTCTTTGCCCTGCTGGATATACCGGCCCGATATCAAGGATGCGTCTATCCACAGGCGATCTTCTATCTACAGGAGATCTCTTGGCAAATACTGTTTTTAGTTGAGGCATTTTCTTCTCCTTCATGAATGAATCTTATTATGGATCTTAAAATGAAGCTGAATCTGAGTTGAAATAAAATTTTTCGTACGAAATCAGTATGCGCTATAGATTTATATGATTATATAAAATTATTAGGAATTGTCAAAATGTTTTTATGGAAATATTATGGAAATACCAACTTTTCAAGAATAAGGCCCCAGAAACTATTTGATTCAGATGAAAAATACCATCCCAGATGAGTGGAGCACCTGGTACAGATTCCAATTTGCCATGAATAACCAATAAACCATGGGAATTCATTTGATAAAGTTGAAGCCGGGCAACAGTTTATAACATCTGAAAAACATCCAATTTCAAATACATAGCCATGGGGATTGGCAAATATGTGCCTAAAAGATTGATGAATGGCAATTTGTTTGGAGGGATCAGCTATATGATTATGGCAAAAGGCACAAACAATAATCTCTTTATCTTTTGAAAGCTTTTTTGCCTCTTCGGCATATAAATTATCCGGCGATTGTTTGCAGATGATTTTCATGTCCATCATTTCTTTATATACATCAAACTCCCTCTCTATCAATAAATGAAAGGGTTGCACCAACCGGAGCAAAAGAGAGAAATATAATGTTCAGACCCGGGATAAGGAACAGAATTCCAAAACCGATATGAAACAACAGGTTGTTTTTTAAAAATCTAATCCGGGTTCTAAAAGGATACATACGTCTGGCAGGTACAAGATCAGTATTGTCCCAGGCTAAAAATACCGCGGCTGCAATTGAAGATACAAATATGATAATGGGGCCCAAGGGGCTTAATAATCCGATAACCATAATAAAAAGAGTTATGACCACCGGGATTATCGCTCTTGGTATCTCTTGCTTTATAAGATGAATTAAAAAACTAAACCATGATGCCTGGCTCATTTGAATTTGTTTTCCAAGAATCATTGATTCAGTAATCCTGGACATATAGTCCATAATGAAAACGCAAAACAATAATTGTGAAATAAGATATGACAGCACCATGGAAATGACAGCAAGGCCTATGGACAGGATATATGAGATAACATGCCAAAAATATATCAACCATCCTGAATCCGGTTTTATCCAGATTGCGGTTAAAATTTCATCATGCCGGTAAAATATGAGGCCTGATACCAGAAAGGTCAACAGTAAAACAAAAACAAATCTCAAAAGCCCTAACATTAAAAGTTTTGGGGTTTTAAGAGCCAGAATGATCCCTTTAATGTTGTATTTTATACCCTCTAATAAATCCATATGTTTTCTCTTATCTTTATTGTTAAATTTGATCATTTGTACTATACAAATACCAATTTTTCAACTTTAAGGAGCAAGGATTGATGAAAATATATTATGTCGATGGTAAATTTGTTTCATCTGATCAGGCAGTTATACCTGTTGACGATCTTGCTGTTTTGAGAGGATATGGGGTTTGTGACATCATGCGGACTTACAATGGCAAACCTTATTTTCTCAAAGACCATATTCGTCGTCTGGAAAATTCCGCAAAAGAAATAGGATTATCATTGCCTTGGCAGACCAGGGAAATTACAGATATTGTGCTTGAAACATTAAATCGGAATCAGGTCACAGATGAAGCTAACATAAGAATTGTCATCACCGGGGGATCGAGCCCTGATTTTTTTTATCCCCAGGGAAACCCCAGAATGATCGTTCTGATCACGGATTTAAAAAAATTACCTGATACCTGGTATGAAGCGGGGGTAAAAGTCATTACCTATCCCCTTGAAAGAAGTTTGCCGGATGCCAAGGTTATTTCCTATATACCGGCAGCAATTGCTTTGAAAAAGGCGAAGGAAACAGGAGCGATTGAAGCCATATACATAAATCGCAAAATGGAAGCCTTGGAAGGAACCACAAGCAATTTATTTGCGTTTTTCGAAAATACTCTTGTAACACCCAAAGATGGTGTACTGAAAGGCATTACAAGGCAGGCAATTTTAGCTATTGCAGAAAAAAGCTATAAAACAGAAGAAAAGCCCGTTTCGTTAGCTTGCCTTTTGAACGCAAATGAAGTCTTTATCAGCGGAACAAACAAATGTATCGTTCCGGTGATTCAAATTGATGACACAAAAATAGGCAATGGCAGACCTGGACCTGAGACAAAAAAATTGATTGCAGCACTTGAGAAACATGCTCTTGAATTTATCAGCTCACCATCATGAGATTGTTGAATCCGGAATGCATTTAATCATAAAAGAAGTGTCTTGTGAAAATTCTTTATAGACAATGTTTTGTCTTTTGTAGATCACCTCTTCTGTAATATGAAAAAATCGTCTATAACAATCTATAAATTTTGCTCTGTATAAATTATTGGATTTATTCAAAAAGCCGGATTCCGTAATGGCCTTCCAGATGATTCGAGTATCCTGGGTGATGCAGGCATTATTTATCAGGGACATAATATCATCACTGATATGGATTTCGCCACTCCTTCCTGTGCTTTCCAATCTTGATGCATTATTGACGGCCTTACCGATGGCGGTAACGATTTTCCGCTTCTGGCTTCCCACGGGTCCGATAATTGCCGAACCTATTTCCATCCCTGCCCTGTAACTTAGATCGACCTTTGAGGCATCAATTAATTTTTTAACTCGGCCTTCATTGTCCATCGGATGTTTCCCAGATTTCAAGAGATGAATTTCATTAAAAATTGATGCAATCGTAAAGATCATCAGCATTACACGCTCGTGAGCACTTATCGAAAAACAGGCATCTTGTTTGTCAAATGGGGAGGCATTGATGAGGAAAACAGAATCACCAATAAAATTATCCACTCGACAGGAAAATCGATTTGCATTATCTGCAGCAACTTGGTGACATCGGTTTAAAATAAAAAAATAATCGCTGGGTTGGAAATTTTTCCGGATGGTGGCCGAACCCACCATATCAATGAAGGCATAAACACCATCAGGTATATTAACTGCTTTCATATTGAGCTGTTCTTCATCAACAGCACCGACTGCTTTTAAATACTTTTTTTGTGCATTTAATCGTATTTCCATATTTTTTAAATCAAGTGCAGTCTTTCTTAGACTTTTTTCTTTTCTCCAGATAATATGAGCTGCCTGTCGGCCTTTGGCAGACCCTATATGCGCAATGGAAGTCATTTGGATGGCGGAAATCAGAATGTCCAATCGTTTTTTTAACTGATCCACATTGACGAACTTCTCTTCGTCAATGTGGATCAGGTCCTCACAGATCGTATTAAATACGATGGAACCATAATCCGGGATATAGGCGGAAACAAAATTTTTTGCATTGAATTGCCTGACGATGGCGGTATTGATTCTTAAGCCGGGCAAGCGTTCAATGTCCTTTCCGTCATATGAATGTATTGAATAAACAGATTCACCTTCAAAATCATTGAGCTTATCCTGAATATTGTGAATGATTAGTATCTTCAGTCCTTTTTCATAGAATTCCTTATGAGTTCTCAAAACAAAAGATATAATACCGTCACTTTCTTTTTTTTCTCCAAATTGTGTGTCCCTGTAAATTCGGACAGGGGAAAGCCCATTTTTTTTTACGATAAAGGTTCCGAAATATTTAAGGATAAAGCCTGAAATTCCTTTTCCATCAAATTTATGCATTACCCCCCTGTCCCATTGTGCAGGAGGAAGAAATTTTAAATAGGTATGATTGGTTCCAAGCAGTAATCCCACATGCCTGGCCTGAAGCAATTTGAGAGAAAAAGATAAAAGCAGGTTCAGGACATTTTTCTTTTTAAATACAATTCTTTCAAATCTTTCAATATCAGGCAATTCTGGTTTCATTTTTTGAATAGGGGCTTACAAAATTATCAATACTCATAGGTTTATCATCAGTCTTATAAAATAGATTCTGAAACAGAGAAATTTCTTTTTCTTTGAATGAAACTAGGGAACCGATAAAAAAGACATGATATATGCGATAGATTTCATCTGAAATAATTTTTAAAAGCATGTCTTTATGTTTTTCCATTCGTATAATCCAATCATTAAGAGTTTTGATATAATGAGGTCTGAAATTTTCCGCAGTTAACAGTTCAAACCCTGAAGATGATGCCAGTTCAACAAGCTCGTGTTCAAACATCAGTTCTCCTCCGGGGAACATATATTTATTCAGAAAGGAATTTTCATATCCTTTTTTGATTTCCTGATTGGTTGTAATGGTATGCTGCATGAAAAGCCCACCTTTTCTAAGAGTGCGATAAACGGTTTGAAAGAAGGCATGCATATTTTTCTTTCCTACATGTTCCGACATGCCAACACATGAAATTTTATCAAAATTATCTGATTCAAGATCCCTGTAGTTCTGGATTTTTATTTTAATTTTTCCGGAAAGGCCTTCTTTGGCAATCCATTGGTCAGCATAGTTTTTCTGCTCTGAACTCAAGGTTATCCCTGTTACATTTGCACCATATTTCTTTGCTGCGTAAACGGCAAAATTACCCCATCCGCATCCAATATCCAAGAGATCTTGGTCAGGTTTCAATCTGAGTTTTCTACAGATAATATCCATTTTCTCAATTTGTGCATCATTCATGTGGGTTTTTTCATCTATATAGTATCCACAGGTATACCCCATTGTTTCACCTAAAAATAAACGATAAAACTCACTGGGAACATTATAATGGTATTCAATATTTTCTTTTTCCTTTATTTTCGGGTTTGAAAAAAAATGTGAAAAATAGTGGATCAAATTCTTTCTTTGATCCTTATTGAGCAACTGAGTACATACGAGTTCATAAAGTTCTTTAATACTGCCTGAAATATCGAAATATCCTTTTATATAGGCCTCACCAAGTGAAAAGGCGTTGGGATAAATAAGCGCCTTAAAAAATTTCCGATCCTTAATGTGAATTTTATGCTGAATATCTTCCCTGGCTGTAGAATATTTATTCCCTTTTGTATCAATGATTTCAAGAGGTATCATACCCTGATCAAGGATCTCAATAAACTTTTTCAGAAAAAAAGATTCATTTTTAAGAAGAGATTTCATTTTTAAGCCTTTCTTTAAAAATTGAAATTATTAATTACATTTTTTTGTACAGGCTATTAAAAACTTTGGCTTATTATATTAAATCTCTCAAAAATATAAAGGCTTATCTTTAAAATTTCTAAATTTTTTTAAAGTTTTAAAAAATGGCAGAAAAAATGATATTCAGACGATGGCCTTCAGAATATTTCTTGTTTCGAGAAGTGATCTGGAAATATTATTTCTGTTTCGCCCCAGTTGAATCCGGATACTGTCCTTTTTTATGAATTCAAAGGGGAAAAGATCCTGAAGGTGTCCGGTTAAAATATTAAAGGATTTTTTCAAGTGTTTTTCGGAAAACGTGAGGGTTAATACATCAGGAGTGATATCAAGACGTTTAATGCCTTTCTGGATGCAATACACCCTGAGCATAATTTTTAAAAGCATATTTTCTGCCTCTTTTGGCAGTCGACCATAACGGTCTGCAAGTTCTTTTTTTATATCGTTCAAGTCTGAAATATGGATGATTCTAGATAGCCTTCGATACAGCGTGAGCCGCTGTTCAACAGACTCTATATAATCATCGGGAAATCCTGATGACATGGCAACATTAATTTCCGGCTCCAGCGGTTCAATGGTTTCTTCCCCTTTTAAATCGTGAACAGCCTGACCCAATAATTTTAAAAACATATCATATCCGACAGCCGCAATATGACCGGATTGTGAAGCACCCAGAGCAGTGCCAGCACCTCTAATCTGTAAATCTTTCATGGCGATTTGGAATCCTGAACCAAGGTCTTTATATTCCATTAATGCTGACAATCTTTTTTTTGCATCCTTTGTCAACTTGGTTTCATCGGAAATAAAAAGATAGGCATAGGCCTGGTGATCACCGCGGCCAATACGCCCCCTGAGCTGATAAATCTGGGAAAGGCCGAAGTTTTCAGTCTTGTCGATAATCATTGTGTTGGCAGATGGGATATCCAGCCCGGATTCTATTATCGTGGTACAGACAAGGACATCTATCTCGGAATTAACAAATTGAAGCATTATTTTTTCAAGTTCAGTTTCAGAAAGCCTGCCGTGAGCGATCCCTATCCTTGCTTCAGGGATAAGCCCTGCCAGATTTTCTGAAGTTTTTAATATGGTTTTAATGTTGTTATGAACATAGAAAATCTGTCCGTTCCGGGACAATTCTCTTTTTACGGCATCTTTTACAACAGATGCTTCATATTTTGAAATATAGGATATGATAGGCTGACGATCCGCAGGAGGTGTCTTAATGACGCTGATATCTCTCATCCCGGTCAGAGACAGGTGAAGTGTCCGGGGAATAGGGGTGGCTGTCAGTGCCAGAACATCCACAGTGCTTCGTTTCGTTTTCAAACTCTCCTTATGTTTGACACCAAAGCGTTGTTCTTCGTCTATGACTAGAAGACCAAGAGATTTAAAATCAACATCTTTCTGTAAAAGTCGGTGAGTTCCAATAACGATATCCACAAGGCCTGAACTGATTCCTTTGAGTATCCTGATCTGATCCTTTCGGGACCGGAATCTTGAAAGACATTCTATATTGAAAGGGTATCCGGCAAATCGTTCTCTGAAGGTCGTAAGGTGCTGTTCGGCGAGAATGGTGGTCGGCACGACAACAGCAACCTGTTTTCCATCATTAACGGCTTTAAATGCCGCCCGGATGGCAA
>MGTJ01000198.1 GCA_001799395.1 Desulfobacterales bacterium RIFOXYA12_FULL_46_15
CAATAGTCACCTCTGCTCCTCCTTTTTCAAAGAGAGCAGCACTTTCTCTGGCCATTTCATCTGATTCATAGGAAAGATCCAGTTTAATGTCTTTTCCGGTCTGTGTTTTGGCCACATCCCCTTTGATGCCGGGGATATAATAAGCCGATCCCTTGGAAATGGAATTAAAAAGGTTGTCCAGATAATTCAGCCCGTTATGGCCCTGATAAATCGGCATGAAAAAAATGAATAAGACAATCAGAAAACCCGTCAACAGGGCGATGCCGCCATAAAATTCCTTTTTATTTGCAATCATGATAATTACGCCTCCTCACCTTTGAGTTTTTTGATGTTCATTACAAATGTGCCGATAACCCATAGGGCAAAAATAGAGATGAGAACAAAAAAGAGCCAGATCCCGATGGTATCAAATATGGCGGCTGTTTCTTTTGAAAGGGGGAAGGCCCCGACTGATGACAATTTGGAAGGCAGTGCAAAAAGCCGGTTGGCAAAACCGGCAAGGACAGCCATGGCGTAAAACCCGCGGATGGTGATTCCTTTAACGACTTTGGTCGATAAGGCCCCGATCTGGATTCCCAGTAATGATCCGAGAAGCATGCCCATGGCAAGGGTATAAAAGATAAACCCATAAATGGCATACTGCCCGATGGCGGAATAGCCCGCGGTAAAAATAATCTGGAAGATATCCGTACCCACGGTGGTCATGGAGGATACACCCAGAACATAAACAAAGATGGGGAAGGTTAGAAATCCGCCGCCCACACCCATGATGGATGCGCACAGACCGACAAGAAAACCGCTCAGGATGAGAAACCAGGAAGAGATGCGCCGTCCGCCGGGAATGATTCCCTGGTCAAAGGTCACCATAGGCGGAATATTCATGGCCTGGAGCTTTCTGGGAAGGTTTCCCATTTCCGTACCTTCATCTTTTCCGCCATGGGCTGATCCCCCGCCGTCCTGGGCTTTTCTCGCCTTGAAAAAATCAGTGAGGGAATAGAGGCCGAGGGCGCCCAGCATGACGACATAGATGGTAGTGATAAAGGCATCGCTGATAATGGGGTTGAAATCATACAGCAGCCGGTTGATCCATCCGCCCAGGGTGGCGCCGACACCGGAACCGATCAGAAAGATCAGTGCAAGGGCCACGGAAATGTTTCCGAGCTTTTTATGGAGCACACTTCCCATAATGGCTTTTGCAAAAATATGGAACAGGTCTGTCCCAACGGCCAAGATACCTTTAATCCCGGCACTCATGAGTGCCGGGGCAATGATAAACCCCCCGCCGGCGCCGATACAGCCGGTAATCAGGCCCGCACATAGTCCGATGGCTATTGATGCAAGAAACACTCTCATGGTAAAAAAGGATGGGCTGTAGGCGGTTTTTCCCCCGAGGTATTCCGGAAGCCCTCCAACAAGCTGATCTGCAAAAACAACGCCGCCGATCAATATCGGCAAGAGCAGCAACCCTAAAACCAGCAGCCGTTTCCTGCTTCTCAGGATCGTGTTGGCCGTCTTGATTTCCCAGTCTGCATGGGCCCGGGATCCTTCATACAGGACCCGGCCTATTTCCGTTAAAAATTTCATTGATAAAATCTCCTTATTTATTAGGTTAATGAATCAATTTTCCAATTGATTATATGAATTCATTTTATTTATTCTTTTGAATCATTTCCCTTTATGGGTAGTGTGATGGTAAAATCAGTACCCTTTCCTTTTTTAGTTTCCACCTCTATTTTCCCTCCGTGTTCATGGATGATATTAAAGGCGATACTCAGCCCGAGACCCGTTCCCTCTTCTTTAGTGGTAAAAAACGGATCAAATATTTTTTCCCTGATTTCTTCGGCAATACCTTCACCATTGTCACTGATCCGGATCACATCGGCTCTTTTCTGAAATTCAGCATCTATCTCTTCTTCCCGGATAATGACGATGCCTCCTTTTTTCATGGCTTCACAGGCATTGATGATAATGTTGACCAGGACTTCCTTGAGCTGTTCCGGGTCGATCAGGGTTTTGGATAAATGGCCAGGTCGCTTAATTTTTAAATTCACATGATAGGATCGAAGCCTTTGTTCGAGGAGATAAACCGCACTGTCCACCACTGCCGAAGGACTCATCAGTTTCATAACAAGTTTGGGGGGACGGGCAAACTCGAGAAAATTTTCAACAATTTTATTGATTTGTATGATTTCACCTGAAATGACATTTAAATCTTCTCTCTGGTTATTTGAAAGAGCTGCCGACCGGTTCAGGGAAAAGAGTCGCATCTTTACCGAGGTTAAAGGATTTCTTATGCTGTGAGCCGTACCGGCTGCGAGCTTTCCGATAAGTGCCATTTTTTCCGACTGCAAAAGGGATTCCTGGCTCTGCTTGAGTTTCTGATGGGTCTCTTCAGCGTTTTCAATAAGGCCCATAACGCCTCGTTGGAGCGCATCCACCTCATTCATGGATTTTCCGGCGCCTTCCTCGTCCACTTGCAATATCAGTTTCCGGATGGGTCCCATGATGTGGCGGGCAAAAATAAAATTAATCAGAAGACTCAAAAGAGTAACGGAAACAATGGCCATCAATGCGATGATTCTCAAGCGGTTGGCCTCTTTCCGGCTTGTTTCTATGGCATTCTCTATCTTTTCTTTATGAAATTCCTTAAATTGATCACATAGGTCAATGATTTTAAAAAAAGACTGTCTTACGTTCTGATGCAGGGCAAAGCCTTTTTGTTTATCTCCTTTTCTATAGAGTTCGATCACCTCATCCCGGGCTGAAATATAAACCCTGTAATCGCTTTCAATCTGGCTGACGGCCTTTTTTTCCCATGGCTCCTCGACACGGTTCTTAACTTCTTCAAGCTTATTCTCAAAAATAGTGCGATACCGGGCAAGTTCCACGAGCCATTCCTGGTTTCCGTCCTGGAAAAAATACGTTAAATTGCCTTTCTGATTCATCAGGGCTGTCCCCAGGGCTTCTGCAGACTCAAATATCATAACGTTCCGGTTGATGATATTTTTAAATACCCCTTCGATTTTATAGGTGTACCAGACCATAAGGACAGCCCCTACTAGAGTGATACCGAGAAGAATAGCATTGACCAGGTAAACCCTGGTTTTCAGGCTCAGGTGGATTGAAAATATTTCCGGAATGCTCCCGGCTTTCCTCCTCATATTCATAATATTATCGAATAAAAGCGCTCCTTTGATTTCTGGTGATTAATCCATATCTAATAAATTAATCGTATCCGGGTGCTGCTGATGGTGCTCATGGGCTTCCCTGATTTTTTCCATCAATTCAACCAGTTCACATGGTTTGGTCAGAAAGTCAAAAGCCCCGGCAAGAAGTCCCTCCTTTGCTGCAGTTTGTGATCCATGCCCGGTCAGGAGAATAACAGGGAGATCCGGGACCATTCGTTTAATCACTTTCAGAACTTCTATCCCATCCATATCTTCCATTTTAAGGTCCAGAACCACTACATCAAAATCCTGTTTCCTCAGGATTTGTATGGCTTTGGTACCACTGTAAGCTTTGGTGGGGGTGATAAGTCTCCTTGACAACCGGTTGGAAAGAACATCCAGATACCCTTTTTCATCATCTACCAGAAGCAGACGAATCACCTCTTTATCTTTGTTTGTCTGACCCATTATTTTATATTTCCACTACACCCGTCGTTCCGTAATTTCCTTGATGCGGGCCTCGGTTATCTTTTCTTCATGCTCTCTTTTCTTTGAGGCCGCCCCTTTTACTTTCCCTATCAGAACTTCAATATCGCAGGGTTTCATGAGATAATCAAAGGCGCCCAGCTTCATTCCGTCAATGGCGCTCTCAACAGTCGCATGCCCTGTCAGCATGATAACCTCGATCAGGGGTGCTTTTCTTTTCAGTTCGACCAGGGTCATTATTCCATCCATTTCAGACATTTTGACATCCAGGAGGATGACTTCAACAGATTTGTTTTTTTCAATTTCCAATAGCGCTTCTTTCCCGCTGTAAACCGCTGAAACATCCAGATTCCTTTTTTCCAATCGCTTGGTAATGGTGTCCAGAAATGCTTTTTCATCATCTACCAATAATAATTTAATTTTTTTCATGTATTCTCTCCTTACAAAATTGCTGTTTTAGATTCTTTTTTTATATTTTCCGTTAAACTGTCCTGAAACGGGATAAAGATTCGGAACCGGGTACCGATGTCCACCTGGCTTACCACTTCAATTTTCCCGCCCATTTTCTGCACAAGACCGTAGCAGATGGAAAGTCCAAGACCTGTTCCTTTCCCTACGGCTTTTGTGGTAAAAAAAGGATTAAATATCCGGTCTAGATTTTCCTTGGGTATGCCGGGGCCCGTGTCGTTGATTGAGATTTCAATATGATGCTTTTCAACAGAGCTTTTCCGGGTTTCTATGGTAAGGGAGCCACCTGTTTTTTCCATGGCATCTATGGCATTGTTGATCAGATTCAGCATCACTTGTTGAAGTTCCGAAGGAGAGATCCTGACAAAAGGAAGGCTTTCTTCAAGTTTTGTCTCTATGGAGACATTATTATATCTGGCCATCTGGGCTGTAAGGGAAACCATTTCCCTGATTGCATCATTCACTTCAACATCATTGATAATGGAATCGGTTTTACGGGCAAAGCTCAGGAGTTTATGGGTGATCTCCTTACATCGTTTTCCCTGGGTGTTGATCTGTTTTAAAGCCCGTTTGAATTCGAAAAGGTTTTCAGTTGTTTTAAGCGTTTCATCTTCCAGCAGATCTTCTATCCATCCGGCTTCCTCAACCATAATGGCCACTGGGTTGTTGATTTCATGGGCGATTCCGGCAGCCAGCTCACCGATACTCGCCAATTTTCCGCTTTCGATGACCTGCCGGTTCATGGCTTCACTCTTTTTCTCTGCACTGGATATCAGTTTTACAATATATCTCGGCAGGGTAAAGGCAACGGAAATGACGGCAATACACCCGGCAACCAGAAGGATGAGGGTCAGCATCTGTGTTTTTCGAAAATCGCTGAAGGCATCCCTTACATCCTGGCGGAACACGACACTCCAGTCAATGTTGGTAAGCGTTGAGATGGCATACAGATATCTGTTTCCTGCCGAGTCCTGTTTTTCCGTAATAAGGGTGCGGCTGTCCGGATTTTTATAATCAACAAGGGAAGCAATAATGCTTGGATTGATCCTTATATCCGCTTTGGTTTGAAGCTGACCCTTGCCGTTGAGGATATAGGCTATCCCGGTTTTCCCGATCTGGATATTCTCCACCAGGGAATTGAACCTGGCAAAATTGATGGTGGCCCTCAGAATGTGGCCTGTTCCGCCGAGATTGACTTTGACGGCAATAATAAAATGGGGATGGCCTCTTAATCCTGCAAATACATCGCTGATATAAAAAGGTTTTTCCATGGCCTTTTGAAACCAGTCTGCATTTTTATAATCAGCATTGATCAGGTTGAAAGGGCCTTCATAGGCGATCTGGATGCCTTGCTCATTGATAATGCCGATATCTGTGAACGAATCCGGGTATTCCGATTCCAGAAGTTCAAGGTTCTTTTTTAGAAAGAGCTCCGGAGATTGGGTATTGTATTCCAGTTGATAGGCAAGATACCTTATATTCCCCAGTTTTTCCGATAAAAAGGTATCGATGTTCTGGGTATGCTTCTGAACCAGCTCTGAGATATGGGCCTGGATTTTTTCAGTATAGGTAAGGTTGAACCGATAGAAAAGAATACCAGTGGTCAGGGTAAAGGGGAAAAACGAAATGATCAGGATCAGAATCCTTATTTTCCGGGATAATTCCTGATAAAAAACATTTCGTTCTGTTGATATTTCCACTTTTCCCTTCTTATTAAAAGCATATCAATTTAAACAGCCGGTCAGGCTGTATATATGGCAGCAAAAGGTATGCCATCAGGAATATCAAAGTTTAATCTAACGTAAAAATCCTGGTCCTCGGGACCAGGTCAGAGTGCAGAGGCTTTGCCCTCTGTACGACTCAATGTTA
>MGTJ01000199.1:0-29698 GCA_001799395.1 Desulfobacterales bacterium RIFOXYA12_FULL_46_15
CTCCATAATTCATTTTGTTTATTGTCTTTCTACTTCTATCATCATCCTCGTTCAAACAATGGGGTTGGGATTATATCCTGCTTTATTTTAAAATTCCCGGCAGCCACAAAGCAAGTTGCGGAAAAAGAAAAAGTAACAGCACATTAATATAAATAGGAATTAGAAACGGCAAAGAGCCTTTGACAATGGTTTCCATGGAATGCCACGGCACGACACCTTTCAATACAAAAAGGCTCAATCCGAAAGGAGGTGTAATGGTACTCTGTTCGCCTGCCAGTACATAAACAATGCCCCACCATACAGGATTAATATCAAGCCCGATGATAACAGGCATGATAAAGGGAAAGGTCAAAAACAGCATGGACCACGAATCAAAAAACATCCCCATGAAAAAATACATTACAAGAAACAATGTCATAATTCCGTATTTGCCAATGGGAAGAGCTATGACAAACTCCCGGATCATGGGAATAATCCCGGCAGAGTTGAATACATGAGACATCAGGGTGGACATGGCCATAATGAACAGGGAAAAAGAAGTTATCTTAACAGTGTCCAAGAGACTTTGCATTAAAATTGCAAAGGTCAGTTTACGATAAGCAATTGTAAGCAGAATACTTAAAAAGGCTCCCAGCCCGGCCGCTTCCGTCGGGGTCATAAAGCCTCCGAAGATGGCTCCCAGTACTCCCAAAATTACTCCCGCAAACGGCAATACATCCAAGATGGCTCTCAGCTTTACATTCAAGGGATATTTAACAGTCTCCGGTGCGAGTTCAGGATTCAGCTTAACCTGGATTATAATGGTTATAATGTATAAAACCGTCAGTGTGATACCCGGAATCAAGCCCGCGGCCAGAAGATCGACAATGGAAAGTCCCTGCCAGCTCCCATAAAGGATCAGCAGAATACTGGGGGGAATCAGGGGTGCCAGCACGGTTCCTGCTGCAATAGACCCCAGCGCAAGCTTGGGAGAGTATTTTTTTTCCTCCATCACCGGAAACGCTATTTTCCCGAATGTAGCTGTTGCTGCAATGGTGGAGCCGCACATGGCACCGAAAACGGCATTGCCGCAAATAACCGAGCAGGCAAGCCCTCCCGGAAGATTGCCTACCCATTTTTCAATGGCATTGAAAAGACTGGAATTAACCCCGGTATTTCCAAGGATGCCGCCCATAAAAATAAACAAAGGCAGGGCCGTGAGGGTAAAGGAATTAAGGGAACCAAAAGAAGTTTCTGCAAGCTGGCCGATGGGCTGGTCAACATACCACAAAAGCCCTATGACAGCGACAATACCAACAGACCAACCAATTTCAAGCCCTATAACCAATAAAAAGAAAAGCAAGCCTATCAACAATAGTGCAATGATTATTTCCGTACCCATCAATCATCCTCCCCGGAATTCTTTTCAGGACAATTTTTCAAGCTATTCAATGCCTTTAGTATTTCAGCGATAAATTGAATTAAAAGAAGTATTGATCCTATCAATAAAATTGATTGCGGATAGACAAGCCGGGTCCGCAGCCAACTGCCGCTCCGTGCTTCAAAAAGCAGTGAATCCTGTAACATATAATAACTTCCTGTGATAAGCGGACCACAAAAAACCGCTGCCATGATTAATGTTAGAAATCTGAGTCTGGTTCTTATTTTTTCCGGCAGCATATTTGTAATTAATTCTATTCTGACATGACCACCCTCCTTCCAGGTATAACCCAGCCCCATGAATGAAATGGAGATCAAAAGGTATCCGCCGAATTCATCAGCTATGGAAAGGGGAGATTTTAAAAAGTATCTGGCCAGAACTTCCACCATTACCATAGCCATTAATAAAAACACTAACCAGGCTTGGAGTTTGCCACTAAAAAAATCAGTTATTTTTTCAAGTATCTGTACAAATTTACCCATATTTACACCTTGATAATACTTTGTATAAGTAGCAGATAAAGTGTTTTATGCTCGTTTCTGAGTTAATCCCTTATAGGCCCTCCGGCAGAAACCGGAGGGCTACCTATTCAAAATTATTTTCCGTCAAAGGCCCTGTATTTTACCACAGCCTGCAGCACTGCATCACGGTTGCATTAAAATTCCAAAGGAATAAGCCTGTATTTTGACACAGCTGCTTTTACAGCTTTTAATAAGTCTGCTCTTTTAGATTTCCATGGGCCATCCACGTTTAACCATTCCTGTTCCACCAAATCCGCGCTTGTTTTTATTTGTGCTTGTTCACTGTCGGCAAATCGTGTTCGTTTTACTCCTGAAAGATCCACCGTATCAAGGCTCATAATATATTCAGCCGTTGTGGAAAGGCTTACCATCTGCTGCAGTTCCTGCCCCACTTGCATGACGATTGCCTGGAGGTCCTTGGGCAGGGAATCATATGATTCTTTATTGATGAGAGTGACAGCACTCCAGGTTGGAGATAAAGGAGTGGTGGTAAAACATTTTGCCACTTTCCCAAGACCGATGGAATACCCATACCCCAGACTGGTTAAAACCCCGTCGATGGTACCTGCCATCATTGCCGGGGCAAGTTCGGAACCGGCAATGGTTACAGGGCTTGCACCAAGCGCTGTGATTCCTTTAGTAGGCAGGTAACCGCCGACCCTTATCTTCATCCCTTTCAGATCGTTTAATGTTTTTATTTCCTTATTGCTCCAAATACCATTGGCAGGGTCCCATTGTGTGACAAACCAAAATTTCAAATTATATTTTGCCAGGGTTTCGTCATAAATTTTTTGAACGTCTTTATCACTATAAACTGCCAATTCTTCTGCAAGACCCTTAACCGGATCAGCGTCCACAATTCCGGGGATTTCTCCCCAGTTCCAAATGGGATATGTGCCTGAAAGCCAAGGCATTGCGATGTCTCCAACATCAGCTTTCCCTTTGGCTACAGCTTGAAAAAGCTCATCGGAAGGAAACATTTTAGAAATGATTTCCAGCTTGATACGCCCCTGGCTGCGTTCATGCAACAGCCGCTGCATCTCACCCTGAGGCCGATAGATTTGAGAAGCCCGAAACTTCGGACCCCAAATATCATTCCATGCAACTTTTAACTTATACACATTGTTATCAGCGCAAAAACCATTTGTTAATGTTGCCAATGTCACCAGTAAAACCGAAACCAATCCAATTAAACCGACTCTCTTTTTGTAAAGCATTTTGCCTCCTAAGTTTGTTAAGTTTAAGTACAGGGTGGACTATCTCCCATATAATTATCAATGATCCGATCAATCATTATTGACATTATTGATTAGTGGTTTCTTTTTTATAAGCCCTTTAAAAGCATTTTTATCCATACTTAAGATCAAATTGTCTATTGTCTACTATATACAATAGACAATTGTCAATAACAAAGAAAATATGTTTTAATAAAAACCGGAATTTTAACTATCGTGATTTTTTAGGCAGCAGGCTCTAAGAAGGTGAAAGGATAATAAATTATCCCGGATATCTTATTTTCTTTTTATAGTTCATTTGAAATGACCGTTACTACACTGAGTCATATAAAGATTCAATTAAGGAGTCTATATCATGCCGGGTAATATGTAAATGGGGCGCAAATCTAAGTGCATTGCCCCTCTGACTGATATAAATACCACGGCTTGAGAGCTCTTTGACCAGGTTCCCCTTATAGTGCTCCGGAAGCAATGCGCCAAACATATGTGAGCATCGGACGGATGCCCTGGGCAAAGAAAAACCTAATTGTGAAAGTTCCAAAGCAATTGCTTCATTAATTTTATCAAGTGAGTCAGATATGTTTTCAACTCCCCATTCCTTAATCTGTTCAAGCGCGGCAACAGCACCGGGAAGGATTGTGGGAGTGCATTTTTCACCCACATCAAACCTGCGGGCACCAGGCATATATGTATCTGAATAGTTGACCAGTGCAGCAAAGTTTTCTGCATTTTCACGCGCAAGCCAGGTTTCTTCAAGCGGGCGGGAATTGCGGCAACGTTCGGATACATAAAGCAAACTGAATCCATAAGGACATAAAAGCCATTTATAACCGGCAGCAACGAGAAAATCCGGCTGTATCGATTCTATGGAAAAAGGCATTGCCCCGAGCGTCTGGGTTGCATCAACGACTAAATAGGCATTGTTGTTGCGGCATGCTTTCCCAATTGGAGCCAAATCGATATATGCACCATTGGTCCAATGGCAGGTTGACAATGCGGCAACCTTTACACTGCCGGTCATAAAATTCAGGATCGAATCTGTCCAATTGCCGTCTTTTGGATAAGGAACCGTTATAATTTTTGCCCCGGTCTCCTGTGAAATACGTCTCCATGGCAATACATTACTTGGAAACTCCTCGGCAATCACCAGAATCTCATCCCCTCTTTGCAAACAAGGTTCAATCGCGCGTGCGGCTGTACTTATACCATAGCTGGCAGCGGGAACGACGGAAAATCCATTGCTGTCTCCACAAAACAGGTCAGAAGATAATTGGCGAATTGTTTCAGCATCATCAAAAAAACTTTTCACGGTTCGATCCCATGGGTGGCTTTTTAAATCAATTCCATGTTGCAGCCTTGCCTTAGATTCATTTAACAGAGGCGAATTATAGGCGCAATTGAAATATGCAATTTCTGCCGGAATATCAAACAGGTGTCTCTGGGAAGGCAATAAACTCATTTTCTTTTTCCTTTCTTATCATTAATCCTCCCCGGGATTATGCTGCAACCCGCCGGGGTTTGAACAGGGCCAGGAAATTGCCGCCCACCACAAGGAAGAGACCGGCAACAGCGTAGGCATTCCAGGTATAACCTTCAAAAAATGAGGACAGGACCAGGGCCACAACCGGGACGACCATGATGGCATAGGAGGCTTTGTCCGCACCAATGGAGCCGATGAGGGTGAGATAACTGTAAAAGGCGATGATGGAACCGAATACCGAGAGATATAAAAGGGAACTCATATAGGGAAGAGAGGCTGTAAAATTGAATTCTTTTCCCATGAACAGAGCGATGATGGTTAGAAGAAGCACACCATACCCCATACCAAATGCATTGGCCTGGATGACCGGGATCTTGTTTTTGGTGTTCCGGGCAGATGTGATATTGCCGAAAGAGGCCAGCAAAACGCTGACAAAACCTATGATAAGCCCGAAAAGACCTTTGTCGGAAAAATCAAAAGACTTTATTTCCGGCATGAAAATCAGAATGATACCGGCGATTCCGAGCGTTGCGCCGGCCACCATTTTCTTTTCTATGACTGTACCAAGGAAAAAAGAGCCGTTAACAATGTTTAAAAATACTATGGAGGAAAAAAGAACGGCCACAAGCCCGCTGGTCACATAAACCTCGGCCACGTAGACCAGCCAGTAGTTTACGGAAAATAAAAGTATTCCCAGAAGGGCCATGAACGAATGTTCTTTCAGGGAAAATTTCAGGGTCAGGCCTTTGACGCGGCAAAAAAACATCAAAAGGATGGAGGCAAGGGCAAACCGGTAAATCACCGATACCATGGGGTCCACAACCCCGAGTTGATATTTGATGGCAAGCCATGTAGAGCCCCAGACAACAATGGTGATGACATAGAGAATGATATTTTTCATTTGCTTTCCTTTTTTAATTGCTTTGATAATGCCCTGGTTCTTGCGTCAGCAAAGGCCTTGGCAGAGATAAGGACATCTTCCCGGGTTGTGGCCCAGGAGCAGACACTGATCCGGATCACGGATTTTCCCTGCCACACAGACCCTCCGCACCAGCAGATGCCGCCGGACTGGATTTCTGCAAGGACGGCCTGTGTCAGGGCATCATCCTCACAAGAGACCAGGACCTGGTTGAAATCAATTTCATTTAATATGGTAAATCCTTTTTTTTTAAGTGCTTCGGCAAAAGCCCTTGCATTGCCTCAGAGACTGATGATAAGGTTCTCAATTCCTTTTCTGCCGAAAAATTTCAAAGTGGCCCAAAGTTCCACCGATCTTGCCCTGCGGGACATTTCAGCCGTATAGAGCATGCCGTCCCGGTTTTTCCCGTACTGGATATAGGCCCCGGTGTTCTGAAGCGCAGACACAAGGGCAGCTTCATCCCGGCACAGCACAACACCGCAGTCATAGGGAGCGTTCAGGGTTTTGTGGGCATCCACAGACCAGGAGTCAGCCTTTTCAATACCGGCAGTGAGATGCTTTTTATTTTCAGAGCCTTTGGCCCAGAGCCCGAAGGCCCCATCAATATGAACCCAGGCACGGGCTTTGTGTGCCTTGTCACATATCTCGTGAAAAGGATCAAACCCGCCGGTATGGACATTTCCGGCCTGGGCAATGACCATGGTGGTTTCGTCCAGGACCGGCAGTTCTGAAGCTATCATTCTCCCCTGGCGGTCCGTCCTGACCCGGATAAGATCATCCAGACCGAACCCGAGAAGCGACAAGGTCTTGAAAACGGTGGAATGGGCCTCTTCCCCCAGGACTATTTTTATTTTGGGGGCATTAAACACCCCTTTTTTGTGGACATCCCACCCTGCCTGTTTCAAAAGAAAATTCCGGGCTGCGGCAAGTCCGCACAGGGTGGCTGCGGAAGTCCCGCTGACAAACCCGGCCTTGGTTTTTTCAGGCAATTCAAACAGGTCAACCAGCCATTTTTCGCAAATTGCCTCCAGGCAGGCTGCAATGGGTGAGATGACAAAGAGTCCTGCATTCTGGTCCCAGACATCGGAAAGCCATTTGGCTGCAATGGCTGCAGGGGTGACCCCGCCGTTGACAAACCCGAAATACCGGTTCCCGGTCTGGGCCACTGTGGCAGGCGACCCGTATTCGTGGAGGAGGGTAAGAATTTTTTCAGAATCCCCCATGTTTCCGGGTAAAGGTTCATCAAACACGGATAATTTTTCCAGTACACCGGGAGAGGGAAAAACCGGGCGGTCATGGATGGTATCCATATAATCATAGGCATAGGATTTTGCCTGTTCAAACAGGGCCTTGTTTTTAACCTGTGATCTGATGATGCTGCCTAAATTGTCTGTCATGATTTTTATCCTTCCAAATTCCTGTGGGTCAATCCTTTATTCATATTGATTTTTTTAAAAGTATATAATAAAAAAACCATAATAACAGACACAGAACTTATAAAAAACGATCATAACAGATAAAAGCGGGCTCATGACCTTATCCCAGAATTTCCAATATGTTGCCCTGGCTGATGAAATAGAGGCCGGCATCACAAACGGCCGGTTTGAACCGGGTGAAAAGCTGCCTTCCTTAAGAAAACTTCACCTCCAGATGGGCATAAGTATTTCCACGGTTCACCAGGCTTATATTGAACTTGAAAAAAGGGGCCGGGTGGAAGCAAAGGAAAAATCCGGCTTTTATGTCCGGGCACTGAACGGCAATCCCATGAAACGGCCTCCCCTGCTGAAAATAAAAACAGAACCCTGCCGGGTCATGGTCAATGACCTTGCAAAAACCATTAACCAGGATCTCCAGTCCGACGATATCCTGATGCTGGGGGCTGCTGTTCCGTCCAAAGACCTCATGCCCTTGAAACAATTGTCCAGAATAATGAAATCCATGCCGGCAGACTTTTTGCAACACCATATGTCCAATTATGATCTATGCGCCGGAAACGCCGATCTTCGGGATGCCCTTTCCAAAAGGATGCCGGGACCGGCTTTTTCCATATCTGCCGAAGATATCATCATCACCAGCGGCTGCCTGGATGCCGTAAGCCTCTGCCTTCGGTCCGTGGCAGGACCGGGGGATGCCGTTCTTGTGGAATCGCCCGCCTTTCATTTCTTTTTGCAGCTCATCGAAGACCTGAACATGTATGTGGTGGAGGTGCCGGGATGCCCGGAAACCGGGATGAATCCGGAAACCTTTAAAGAAGCCCTTGCCTCCCATAAAATAAAGGTCTGCATCCTGAACTCCAATTTCCAGAACCCCCTGGGATCGGTCATGTCTTCCAAAAACAAGGCCAGAATCCTTTCCATTGCAAAAGAATATGATGTCCCGATTATTGAAGATGATATTTACGGTGATCTGTTTTATGGAGACAAACGGCCCGCAACCTTTAAAAGCATGGATAAAACCGGTCTTGTGCTCTATTGCTCATCTTTTTCAAAAGCACTTGCGCCAGGCCTTAGAACCGGGTGGACCGTTCCGGGAAGATATAAGGATGCAGTGCTAAGGATGAAGCTTAATAACACCATTTCAAGCCCGGGCATCATCCAGTCCGTGATTGCCGAATTCATCAAAACCGGGGCCTATGACCGGCATTTGAGACAACTTCGAAACAAGCTGAAAAATCAGGCATCGGCCATGGCCATGGCCGTATCCAGGTATTTTCCAAAGGACACGCGGATTACTTTTCCCAGGGGCGGCATGTTTATCTGGGTTGAATTGAACAAAAAATATGACTCCCTTGAAATTTACCAGCAAGCCTACCAGAAAAAAATATCCATTCTTCCGGGAGTCCTGTGTTCTTCTTCTGACCGGTACAAAAATTGCCTGAGGATCAATTGCGGACTCAGATGGAGTCCCAGGCTTGAAAATGCAATCAAAACCATGGGTGAGATCATCAATCAACTTTCATGAAAGGAAAAACCAATGACCGGGTTTAAAGGATTTCCAAACGAGTTGCCCGAATTTTTGTCCCAGCTTCGAAAAAACAATACAACAGCATGGTTCCAGACCCATAAAGAAGACTATGAAACCTTTGTCAAAAACCCGTCAGAAGAATTTGTGTGTGCCATGGGAGAACACCTGCGGACCTTCTGCCCCGGCATCAATGCCATCCCCAGGGTCAACAAAAGCCTTTTCAGGATAAACCGGGATATCCGGTTCTCTGCCGACAAAAGCCCCTATAAAACAAACCTTGGAATATTATTCTGGGAAGGGCCGGGCAAAAGAATGGAAAGCTCAGGATTTTATTTTCATCTGGAGGGTGACCTGATGCTGCTCGGGTGCGGTCTCTATATCTTCCCCAAACCTGTTATGCACAAATTCAGGGAAACCATTATGGATAAAAAGAAAGGAAAGGAACTGCAAAAAATTATCGAGACCCTTATTTCCGGAGGCTATGGCATGGCCACAAAATACTATAAAAAAGTCCCCAAAGAGTTTTCCCCTTCATCGGATTTTCAAAAAGAATATCTCCTTTACAGCGGGCTTAGCACCTATATTGAATTTCCCATCCCTGACATTTTGTTTTCCCCGGGAATTATTGAATTCACCCGGCACCATTTTGAAACAATGAATCCTCTCCAGAGATGGATCGTTAAGCATTTGTAAAATTAACCAGGCATGCTTTATGGAGAACACCAACAAAGGGAAAAATCTGGTATCCTGTCGTTGATCAGTCAATTAATTGATAATTCGATGATTCCCGGAGAGCATGGCAGCTCTCCGGGAGAGTTTAGGCTATTTTTTAGTTGGGAATGGGGCAATACAACCACAGCCACAAACAACATTGGCTTCTACTGCTCTTTTTTCCGGTTTCTGCCACTTGGTTTTTTGAACCTTTTCCTGCTTTTCTTCCTGCTTTTCCTTTTTGTCAGCTTCCATGTTTCTCACCTCCTTTCATATTAAATTAACTTATTCACCTTGAACCATTGCTGCTTTACATACCTGACGGCAACGCGCATGATGAAATAAGAACACTCATATTTTCAGTGCAGCTTTGGCAATATCCTGTCTAAGCCACTCTGATGTTTTAAAATGGAGCGTTAGACCCCGGGCATCCCTGAACAAGCGTTCAACGATGTTGTTCTGGCAGTAGCCGTGACCGCCCATCAACTGTATCGCCTTGTTGGTGACCTCGATAGCCATTTCGGAAGCATACAGCTTTGCTTTGAATCCATTTAAAGCAACTGTGCCTGGTACTGCATCCGCTTCAGAGGCACATGCAGTAAGATAGGCATCTGCCGTCTCACTTCCAAGAATCATGTCGGAAAGTAAGAACTGAACCCCCTGATGGATTCCAATAGGTTGCCCTGCTATGGTCCTTTCTCTTGCGTGTTGGGTGGCTTTATCCAAAGCTGCCTTTGCTATTCCTATGGAAATAGCTGAAGCCCCATAAAAACCCCATCCGATAAGTGATTTCCCAATAACCTGAAGCCCACCTCCTTCATCGCCGATAAGGTTTTCTGCAGGAATCCTGCAGTCTTTAAAAAACATCTCTCTTGAGGATGTGCTCCTCAGTCCCATTTTTTCCTCAGCCTGACCAAAAGAGAGACCCGGCGTGCCTTTTTCAACCAGAAGTGTACTCATCCCGTTAAGACCCTTTTCAGGGTCTGTCCGCACCAGAGTCAGGTATGCATTTGCTTCGCCTCCGGAAGTGATAAAGAATTTGGACCCGTTTACAATATACGAGTCACCATCTTTTATTGCCTGAGTGGAGATAGCACCGGCATTACTGCCGGCATCCGGCTCATGGACGGCAACAGCTCCGAGAGCTTTACACTTTGATAAATCCGGGAGCCATTTTTTTTTCAAGCCATCATTGCCTGAGATTTCAATCGCCTTTGCCAGAACCACATGGGATATATATATGAGAGCAGTCGATGCACAGGCTTTAGCAAGCTCCTGCACTACCGATGTGAAAATGGCCCTCCCTTCTCCTAATCCGCCTTCTTTTTCGGAAAACACTAAAGCAGGTAACTCAACTTTCCCTATTGCACGGATGGCCTCCCAGGGAAAGGTTCCCTTTCGGTCAGATTCCGAGGCCTGGGGAGCAATTTGTTCTTTTGCTATTTTCCTGGCAAGTCTTATGATCTCTGCTTGTTGATTGTAATTTTTGTTTTTTTCGTTCATATTGATTCTCCTTGTTTAAGTTGTTAATCATTTAAGAAATTACTGAAATATAAAATTAAAAAAATTTATTCTTTGGCTAATTCTTCCATTCTGGACCTCACTTCTTGGAGTTCTCGTTGCAGCTCTTTCTCCCAGTTCTTGAGAAGATCTAATTTGTTTTCGGCTGTATCTAACTCGCCTTCACGAATTCGGCCCGTCCCCTTGCATCCGCATGAGCAGACTTTAGACAGAAGATCTTGACATTGCTCTAAAGCCTCTTCGTTTATTTTGTAGGGTATCCAGTATCCATTGCGCTCGCTGTACACTAAACCGGCATGCCGAAGGATCTTAAGGTGCTGCGAAACAGCGGAAGGAGAAATTTTGAGTGTTTCAGAAAGCTCGTTAACCCCTAACGGCCCGTTCTTTTTCAAAAGATCAATAATTTGTATTCGATTGTCAACACCAAGAACTTTGAACATCTCTGCTTGAGTAAGTATCATTATTACACCATATTTAAGTTATTCCTTAAATGCTAAATCAAAAACAAAGGAGTGTCAACATATTTTTTTAAAGTGTTCAATATATTTTAGCACTAACGAATCAGTCTGGCTCTTGCCAACTATTCCGTAATTACGGAATAGTTGGCAAGAGCCTCTTTTGTATTAGAATTGATGATTTTAAGAGAAACAGGGAAACCGTTGCCCCGGCCATGGTCAGCAGCCGGACAATCTTTGATAAAATTTCCCGCTTGATGCAATGCTATTTTACCGTTCAGCAATCCGCCAATTACACCTTCCAGCTCAAATACCATATATTTCTCAATGCTATAGATCAGGCGGCCATGATATTTCCCGACATTATGAATAATGAAATCGTTTATCAGTGGTGATTCGTTTGGTATATCCACTGCTTCGCCGGTGCCGAAATATTTTTTGTTCAGCCAGGTGCATTTCAGATAAAAGGGGCCAAAACTTTGCCCGCATGGTTTGGATATGGAAAGCAGATCTGCAAATCCTCCTTTTATTTTAAGTTTCAATTTCTTTTCCGCCTCGATGTATTCAACCCGGGCATCCCCATTGCTTTCACATTTTATGAGATGCCCGCATAGCTGTTTTGATTCTTTAGGAAGGCAATCATACCACCAGTTTATCACTTTATATAAAAGAATTGGATTGCCATCAATATAATAGTCTTCAGAGCAAAATGCATCATCATGATTAAGTAAAAAACATGATAAGACCAAAACAAAAATCAGGAAGCACTTCATAAAAAGGCTCTCATGAAAAAAGAGTCAGAATAAGATAATAGACCAGGGGCATAAAGACCGCCGGAAGTATGTTTCCGACCTTGATTTTCTTTTCCCGGATCATGTTGAGACCCAAGCCAACGATGAGAACCCCGCCCGTGGCCGACATCTGGCTGACCACGGCCGGGATGAGCAGGGGTTTTAAAAGCCCGGCCAGAAGCGTGATGCTTCCCTGGTACAAGAGTACGGAAACTGAAGAAAAAAGAACGCCGATACCCAGGGAAGACCCCAGGATGACGGAAACAATGCCGTCTATGGTGGCTTTGGCAAAAAGGGTGGCATGATTCCCGGTAAGACCGCTTTCAAGGGAGCCGACAATGGCCATGGAGCCCACGCAATACATAAGGGAGGCCGTCACAAACCCGGCTGAAAAGCCGGTGCCGGTGCCGGATATTTTTTTCTGAAGAAAATTGCCGGTCCGCTCCAGAAGGTTCTCAATGCCGATCCGCTCGCCGATCAGAGATCCCACGGCACAACTGATGATTATGATGAGAAGATCATTGCATCCCAGGGCCCCTTTTACGCCGATGAGCATGACGCAAAGGCCCATGGCCTGCATCACGGTCTGATTATATTTTTCAGGGATTCCTTTTTTAAACAGAAGTCCCACAAGGCTGCCGCCTGCAATGGTCAGGCTGTTGACAATGGTTCCGAGCATGTTTACCCCAGGATGAGCTTATTCGTTTATGGATGATGGGTTGTCTTAAAGTCCTGCCTCTTTGATATAATCCACTGCATTTTTAAACAGCCGGACTCCAATGGTCATCTCGTTTTCCAGGGACTTTCCCTGGCGCTTGAGAAGCTCTGCCTTGCGAGGCCAGTCCGGATGATTGGTGAAATGATTATAGGCTTCGGGATGGGGCATAAGACCGAATATCCGGCCGGTCGGATCACAGATGCCTGCAATGTCTGCCATGGAGCCGTTGGGGTTGTCGGGGAAAGACCCCTTTGCCGGGACTCCCTTTTCATCGGCATATTGAAAAACGACCTGGTTTTCAAAAATAAGGCGGTCAATGACAGCCTGATCGGCAATGATCTTGCCCTCTCCGTGACGGACCGGGTAATCTGCCATGTCGATCCCTTTTGTAAACACGCAGGGGCTTTTAGGGTTGGCGGTGAGGTGAACCCACTGGTTCCTGAAATTCCCGCAGTCATTATAGGTGATGGAGACGTTTCGCTTTGTATAATCCTTATCAAACCCCGGCAGAAGTCCTATATTGATCAGAGCCTGGAATCCGTTGCAGATGCCGATGATGAGCTTTCCCTCATCCACAAAGGAGAGCAGGTCTTTTCCCATATGGTTTTTCATCTTCAAGGCCTGGATCACCCCTGCCCCGTGGTCATCCCCCCAGGAAAATCCTCCGCCAAGGGCAAGGATCTGGAAATCCTTTAGTTTGACTTTTCCGGAAACCAGTTCGTTGATGTGGACCTTATGGGAGACGGCTCCGGAAAGCCTGAAGGCATGGGCGGTTTCTTCATCGCAGTTCAGCCCGAACCCGGTTAATATCAATGCGTTCACCTTTTTCATATCATATCTCCAAAGGTTTTCTGAAATGCAGTTTCAAGTTCTGTTATGGAAAGATCAATCAAGGGGTTCTTATCAGTGCCCATGATTTTAAGGTGGTCGTGCTTGTCTGTGACAAACCCGATGCAGGATGCCGGCATGCCTTTGAAAAGCTTTTCAAAAAGAGCTTTATTTCCGGACGGGAGGGTCACAATGAATCTTCCGGCAGACTCGGAAAACAAAAGGGTCTCATTGTTCAGACCGCCGCGGCTCATATCTGTTGGAAGGGCTGATAAATCCACTTCCATGCCGAGCCCCCCGGCCATGGCTATACAGGACAAATGGACACCCAGCCCGCCCCTGGCAACGGCATGGCAGGAGGCTAAAAGCCTGTTTTCAATAGCGGCCTGCAAGGCTTTGTACACCACCTTGAATTTTTCAAAATCCACATGGGGCACATTCACGCCTATTTTTTCAAAGACTTCATAATATTCCGAAGCGCCCAGTTCATTGGCGGTTTTCCCCAGGACATAGATGAGATCGCCGGATGCTTTAGGGTCAAGGGTCATGCAGGTGGAAACATCCCTGATCACGGATGTGGCCGAGAACTGCACCGTTTCCAGTGCCGATACCTTGATGCGCTCGCCAAATGCTCCTTCCAGATGACCGTCCACATACATGCTGTCCTTGCCGGACAAAAGCGGAATCCCGTATTTCTCGCAGGCCTCTTTCAATGCCCGGCAGGCCCGGACAAGCTGAGCTGCCTTGAATTTTCCATCCGGGTTTTTCTTTTCATCAAACTGGATATTGGGCCAGCAGAAATTGTCTACGCCGCCGATATGGTTAAAATCACCGCCGACTGAGAGAAGACGCCGGACAGCCTCATCAATGGTGCAGGTCATCATGTGATAGGCATCGATCCGGGAATACCAGGGCAGAAGGCTCTGGGAAAAAGCCAGCCCTTTTTTTGAAGACAGCACCGGGCGGGTGACACAGGCATCGGACGGGATATTATATTTCATGCCGGTCAAAGGCTTGATAACCGAGCCGCCCTGGACTTCATGATCGTACTGGCGGATGATCCATTCTTTTGAACAGATATTGGGCCGGGAAAGCATATGAAGCAAAAGCAGGTTGAAATCGGAAGGGGAACTGATGGCCGGTTCCGTAAGCCCCCGCTTCTCAGGGGCGAGCCAGACGGCATCAAACTCCCAGGCAGGAAATCCTTTATCCAGAAGATCCATGTCTACATAGGCACAGGTTTCGCCTTTATACAGGATGTGGAGTTTGCCCGAACCGGTATATTCCCCGATGACTGTGCTTTCCACCTCATGTTGGGCCGAAAGGGCCATGAACCTTTCCAGATGTTCCGGTTTCACGGCAATGGTCATGCGTTCCTGGGATTCCGAGACCCAGATTTCCCACATGTCAAGGCCCTCATATTTCAGGGGCACTTTATCCAAATTCACCACACATCCGTTGGAAAACCTTGCCGATTCACCGATGGAGGAAGAAAGACCGCCGCCGCCGTTGTCCGTGAGATAGTGGATCAAGCCCTCATCCCGGCAGATGAGAAGGAAATCGTGCATTTTTTTCTGGGTATAGGGGTCACCGATCTGGACGTGTCCGGCCGGTGTATTTTCCGAATAGCTTTCCGATGAGGCAGTGACGCCATGTATCCCGTCTTTTCCAACCCTGCCGCCGCTCATGATGATGAGATCGCCCGGGTTTGTCCTCTTTTCATGGCTGGGTTTTCCTTTGACCTGATCCGGCATGATACCCAGAGCCGTCACAAATACAAGGCTTTTTCCCATATAACCGGGGTTGAACAGGGTCTGGCCGAATGTGGTGGGAACCCCGCTTTTGTTGCCGCCATCCTTTACGCCCTCAATGACGCCGTCCAGGAGGCGTCTCGGGTGAAGCGGCGGTTTTAAGGGGCCATTATAATTCACATCCCCGACACAGAATCCGAAACTGCCCATGAAAAGCTTTGACCCGAGCCCGGTTCCCATGGGGTCCCGGTATACGCCGACAATACCGGTAATGGCACCGCCATAGGCTTCCATATTGGAAGGGGAATTATGGGTTTCGCCTGTGATGACATAATTATTTTGATCGTCAAACCGGCCGATGCCGGCATTGTCCCAGAGGACGGAGACCACCCAGTCTTTTTTATCTTTCAGTCTTAAGGTCGGTTCCTGGATATAGGTTTTAAAAAGACTGTTTTCAACGGCCTCTTCACCTGTTACAGCATCTCTGTACCGGAAAAGCCCTCTGAAGGTATTGTGGTTGCAATGGTCGCTTCTGGCCTGGGAGATATATTCCAGTTCCACATCCGTGGGTTTGGAAAGGCCTTTCTCCCTTCTGGAATCAAGGACGGCCCTGGAAAGAAAATATTCCCGGATCACGGGGATATCCCTGGGATTCAGGGCCAGGTTCCGCTCATTGGAAATCTTTGCCAGGGCTTCATCCGAGTCTATACCGATGATTTGAAAACAGGGGTTCCGGTCCAGGATAACCTTGGCCGGTTTTACATCCGCACCCCTGGTTTTATCCCACCCTTCTTTTGAAAAAATCCTGAACTGCTGGATGATGCTGTTGGATAAAAGCTCGGATGCGAGTTTCTCCACATCTTCCCGGACAAGGGTTTCCCCTTTCAGGCAATAGCGTTTGGATGTATAAATGCCTTCGTTAGATTCAAAGCTTTTTCCGATATGATCCCGGATGGCTTCCATGGCTGTGGCACCTGGGTTGTCTTTTACACCGGGGCGGAATCCCACCCAGACACACCAGTCAAACCCTATATCCAGGGGTCTGAGGCTCGATATCTGGGTAACGGGGTTGGTGAAAATTTCATTTCTTGCCCGTTCAAGCGCTTTGTCATCAAGATCTGACTCAATGGTCAGGATCTGGATACATCGCGCCTCCTGAATGGTAATCCCGAAATAAGATCCGGCCTTTCCAACCAGAGACAGGCCTTCTGCATCCCTGAGTTCCTTTTTAAGCGCAATTTCAATACATGCAATCATATTATCCACCATTGAACATTCTGACGATGTCATTATAAAATACAAATACCATCAGTGCCACCAGCACTGCGGCTCCGAATTGAATCAATTTCTCACGCAATTTCTCACTTACCGCTTTTCCGGTTAACCCTTCAACGGCAAAAAACAGAAGATGGCCACCATCCAGGACCGGGATGGGAAAAAGATTAATGATCCCGAGATTCACTGAAAGAAGGGCAATGAACCAGGCAAAATTCGTAATCCCGGCCTTGGCCTGTTCTCCTGCCATCTGGGCGATCATAATCGGGCCGCCGAGATTATTTGCGGAAATGGAGCCGTTGATCATTTTCACCACTGACAAGAGTGTCAGCTTTACAAGCCCCCATATATCAACCAGGGCATGGCTGAAAGCCTCAATTGGGTTAAGGCCGACATGATAGGTTTCCCCTTTGCTCACAATTCCGATGGTATATTTTTCAATGGGTTCACCAAAGGCGTTCTTTCCCGGTGAAAGAGCCGGGGAAAGGATTATTTCAAGTCTTTCTCCTTCCCGTTCCAGAATCATCTTCAGCTTTTCCCCCCTGCCTGACCCGATAATCCGTGAAATATCTTCAAAAGACTCTATCTTACTGCTGTTTACCTCTTTGATGATATCTCCGGGCTTTATCCCGGAAGATTCAGCAGGAGAATTCTCCATGATTTTCCCTACAATCGGTTTTGACAGGTAAAGACCGGAAAACTGGTACAGTATATAATAAACAAAAATGGCCAAGAAAAAATTAAAAAAAGGACCTGCCGCAACAATCATGCTTTTGCGGAACAAGGATTTGTGAGTAAAGGAAAGCTGTATGTCTTCAGGATCAAGCATTGCCCCCGGCTCCTCTCCCACCATTTTGACATAGCCGCCCAGGGGGATGGCGGACAGACAGTACTGGGTGCGGCCAATGGTTTTTTTCAGAATTTTCGGCCCGAAACCGAGGGAAAACACATCCACACCGACACCCAAAACCCTTGCGGCTATGAAATGCCCGAATTCGTGGATGAAGACAAGAATACCAATAACAATAATAAATGCTATGAGAGAATATCCCATAAAACCTCGCAATTAAATCAGGGATTCTAGTTTTTCACGTGCCCAGCAATCCGCTTCAATAATACTAAAAAGATCGGGATTGTCAATCCGTGTATGACTTTCCATTGTTTTTGAAATATGCCTGAAAATATCCTGAAAACTGATTCGTTTTTCAAGAAATGCATTAACGGCTATTTCATTGGCTGCATTCAGTACGGCAGGAAGCGTCCCCTTTTCTTTGCAGGCTTCAAAGGCAAATAAAAGGGAGGGAAACTTCTTTGTGTCCGGCTTTTCAAATGTCAGTGCGCCAAGACCTGTAAAATCAGGAAAATCCAGTTTCAGATCCAGTCTTTCCGGGCTGGACAGGGCATAACAAATCGCCCCTTTCATATCCGGCCGTCCCATCTGGGCCATGACGGTACCGTCTTTAAACCCTACCATGGAATGAACAATGCTCTCCGGGTGAATGACCACTTCAATTTCTTCAGGCAAGACATGAAATAAATGAAGGGCCTCAATAACTTCAAGACCTTTGTTCATTAAGGTTGCCGAGTCTATGGTGATTTTTTTGCCCATGGTCCAGTTGGGGTGATGGAGCGCATCCTCCAATGAGATGTCTTTGAAATCATGTAAGGGCTTTGTCCTGAAGGGTCCTCCCGATGCAGTAAGGATCAGCTTTTTGATATCTTTTTGCCTGTTGCCCTGGAGGCATTGGAATATGGCGCTGTGCTCACTGTCCACAGGCATGATGGACACCCCGTTTTCCAATGCCCTGGCCATGACGATATCACCTGCCATGACAAGGGTTTCTTTATTGGCAAGGGCAATCTGTTTTTTTGATTCTATGGCTGCAAGGGCTGGTTTAAGCCCTGCTGATCCCACCATGGCCAGGAGAACCATGTCAGAATTTTTGTAAGATGCTGCCTCTATATATCCTTCTTCTCCAAAAAGAATTTCAGGCCCATGGTTTCCTTTTAAAAGGCGGGACAGGTCAAGGGCTCGTTCCTTGTCAATGACGGCAACGATTTCGGGCTTGAATTCTTCAATCTGTTTTGCAAGGCATTCAGTGTTATTGGCAGCGGTCATGGCAGTGACCCGGAACCGGTCCGGATACATCCGGACAATATCCAGGGCATTTTTCCCGATGGAACCGGTTGAACCCAGGATAGACAGGCGTTTCATAGAACAAATACCAGGTAGGCATACAGAACCGGGATAGCCGGCAGCAATCCGTCGATCCGGTCCAGTATCCCGCCATGACCGGGAAGAATCCGTCCGGAGTCCTTTATTCCGGAAGCCCGTTTCATGGCGGATTCAAATAAATCACCGATCTGTCCTGAAACAGCCAGCATAAAAGATCCGGGGATGGTTAGAAATGAAAGGGACAGGTCATGGAAAAAAATCAGGCAGAAAATAAAACCAGCAAGAATGGAAACCGTAATTCCGCCCAGAGACCCTTCAATAGTTTTTTTGGGACTTATTTTAGGGGCCAGGGCTCTTTTTCCAAAAAAGGTGCCGGTGTAAAAAGCTCCGGTATCATTGGCAAAAATAACGATCAGGAGCCAGATAATCCAGAAGGTTCCCCCTTCCAGTTGCCGGATGAAAATCAAAAGGCTCAACGGTACCGGGATATAGACTATCCCCAGCACCTGTTTTGAAATACTGTTAAAAACGGTTTGATCTTCAGCAAAACGGGACAGCACAAAAATAGACAAGGCCATAAGATTCAAGGCAAAAACCAGGAACAGGATTTCCCATAATCTAAGAGATGCCCCCATGATCAGTAATATCGAAATCACATAGGAAATGATTTTAATGGTATTGGAAACAGGTTCTTCAGTAGTTCCGAAAATAATTCTTAAATACTCCCGGATACTCAAGACGGCAACGGCCGAAACCAGGATGGCAATTGCAGTGAGACTGCCCTCAATCAATATCCATAAAATAAGGGGAGCCAGTATGAGAGCGGTTATCCACCGTTTAATGTGTTGCATGACACCTTCCCGAATCGTCTTTCCCTGGTTTGAAAATTTTTAAGGATTTCGATAAATTCATCTCGGGTGAAATCCGGCCACAATGTGTCGGTAATATAGATCTCGGAATAGGCAGCCTGCCACAAAAGAAAATTACTCAGCCTGTATTCTCCGCTGGTACGGATAATCAGGTCCGGATCAGGCATGGTTGACGTATATAAATGAGAAGAGATAAGACTTTCGGTGATCTCGTCAGGACCGAGATCCTTTGATGCAATTTTAGCAGCAATCTTTTGCATGGCCCTTGTGAGCTCTTCTCTTGAACCATAGCTCAGGGCCAGGTTCAGGATCATTTCTTCATTGTGTGCAGTCAATTCAAGAGTGGTGTCTATTTCCTGGCGGACATCGGGCGGGAGTCTGTGTTTCTGGCCGATGATATTGAGCCGGATATTATTTTTTTTAAGTTCTTCCCGCTCTGCAACTATGAATTTTTTTAAAAGCTCCATCAGAGCTTTGACCTCGGATTCCGGCCGTGCCCAGTTTTCCGTAGAAAATGCATATAAGGTCAGAATTTTTATTCCGATTTCCCGGGAAGCCGTGACAATGGACCGAACAGTGGTAGAACCCTGCTCATGCCCTTTGATACGGTTCATCAGCCTTTTTTTGGCCCACCTGCCATTGCCGTCCATGATAATGGCCACATGCGTTGGAAGCATCTTAGGGCCGGAAGATTCCCCCTGTATCAAATCAGACTTCAAGAATTTCCTTTTCTTTTTTTGCAAAAATTTCGTCTAACTTTTTAATATGCTGATCCGTTGTCTCCTGGATCAGTTTCTGAGCCTTGAAGCTCTCATCCTCAGAAATATCACCTTCCTTCTGAAGATCTTTGATTATTTCATTGGAATCTCTCCTGATATTGCGAATGGCGACCTTATACTCTTCACAGATTTTCCCTGCGCTTTTTGCAATCTCTTTTCTTCGTTCTTCGGTCAAAGGGGGGATGGATATCCTGACTATTTTTCCGTCATTAGAGGGTGTGAGCCCGAGATTAGCCTTTAAAATGGCCCTTTCCACCTCATTGATCACACTGACATCCCAGGGTTTTACTGTAATCATCCGGCTTTCCGGAATGGATACTGTGGCCATCTGCGGCAAAGGTGTCTGTGTCCCGTAATAATCCACCCGAACCCCATCCAGCATGGTCTGGGAAGCCCTGCCGGTACGGACTTTTGATAATTCCTTTTCAAAAGCCTTTTCAGACTTTATCATTCGGTCCTGATTTTCCTCAAGTACTTCATTAATCATAACAATATATCCTTAAATAAACGGTTTCCTATTTGTTATAAATCCGAGTACCGATTTTCTCCAGCCCCATTACAGCTTTATAAATATTGTCTTTTTTATGAAGATCCAATACCTGCAGCGGCAGGTCCTGTTCCATGGCAAGGGAAATGGCTGTCATGTCCATGACATGGAGCTGTTTTTCAATGATCCTCATATAGGAAATTTCATCAAACATGACGGCATCATCGTGAACCACCGGGTCTTTGTCATACACCCCATCCACCTGGGTGGCTTTAAACAGGATTTCAGCCTTGATTTCATGGGCCCTCAGGACTGCTGCCGTGTCGGTTGTAAAATATGGATTGCCTGTTCCGGCTGCAAATATGACCACCCGGCCTTTTTCAAGATGCCGGATGGCTTTTCTGCGGATAAACGGTTCTGCAATCTGATCCATCCGGATCGCAGACTGAACCCGTGTCGGAACATCCCGCTTCTCAAGTGCATCACAAAGAGCCAGGCTGTTGATGACTGTTGCAAGCATCCCCATGTTGTCCGCAGATGACCGGTCCATACCTGCCGAACTTCCGGCAACACCCCTGAAGATATTCCCGCCGCCGACGACAACGGCAATTTCTATATTCAGGCGATAAACCCTTGCAATTTCCTCGGCAACATATTGAATCATTTCAGGGCTGATGCCGAAGCCCTGATTTCCCATCAGGGCCTCTCCGCTCAGCTTGATCAAAATCCTCTTAAATTCAGGCTCTTTGTTCAAGAATTCATTCTCCTATCTTGAAGCGCACAAATCTTTTTATCTGGATATTTTCACCGATTTTACTGATGGTTTCTTTCAAAACCTCGGTAATGGTCTTCTGGGGATCTTTTACATATTGCTGACTCATGAGGCAGACATCTTTATAAAATTTTTCAACCTTGCCATCGACAATTTTATCAATGATATTTTCCGGCTTGCCTTCTTCAAGCATTTGAGCCCTGTAGATTTCCCTTTCCTTTTCGATTATTTTGGGATCGACATCTTCAGGGTTCAGGCCTGCCGGATTTGCCGCGGCAATATGCATGGCAATGTTTTTTGCAAAATTCTGAAAATCATCTGTTTTTGCCACAAAATCGGATTCACAGTTCACTTCAAGAAGAACTCCCAGTTTGGCACCGGTATGAATATAAGAACAGATCATACCTTCGGAAGTGGAACGGCCTGCTCTTTTGGCAGCCTTTGCAAGTCCTTTTTTTCTTAAGAGATCAACCGCCTTTTCAAAATCACCCTCAGCCTCGGCAAGAACTCTTTTACAATCCATAATACCGGAGCCTGTTGCCTCGCGAAGCTCTTTTACCATATCTGCGGAAATTTGCGCCATTTTATATTACTCCTTATCTTTCGTCCATGTCTTCGAATGTATCTTCAACCAAAGCCGTTCTTCTTTTAATCTTTTCGATAACAGGACCATCCGTACCATCGGAAACGATTTCAATCGCTATTTTTTCACCATCAAAATACTTGTCGTCTTCGGCGCCGCCCTTATCCGTATCGGCCCTCATTTTTTCATCATAGACTGCTTTTCCTTCAAGATAGGCATCGGCTATGCGGGAGGCAAAAAGGCGAATCGATCTGATGGCATCATCGTTTCCCGGGATTACGTAATCAATATCATCGGGATCACAGTTTGTATCAACAACGGCAATTATCGGAATCCCCAGCCGTTTGCCCTCTTTAACGGCAATGGCTTCATTTTTCGGATCAATAATGAAAATTGCTCCGGGCAGTTTTTTCATATTGCTGATACCGCCAATGGCAAATTCAAGTTTTGCTTTTTCCTTGAGCATTTTTGCCTGTTCTTTTTTGGGATAGTTCTCAAGGGTACCGTCGTTTTCGATGGAATTATAAAAATGATAGCGTGCGATATTGTTCTTAATGGTCTGGAAATTGGTCAGCATACCGCCCAGCCATCTGTTCTGAACGTAAAACTGTTCGGCACGGTTTGCCTCTTCATAAATAGCTTCAGCCGCCTGTTTTTTTGTCCCGACAAAAAGAAGGTCTTGACCGCTTGCTCCTATATCCCTTATAAAATCATGGGCTTTTTTGAATAGTTTTACCGTCTGCTGCAGGTCAATAATATAAATCCCGTTTCTTGCACCAAAGATATACTTTTTCATCTTCGGGTTCCAGCGTTTTGTCTGATGTCCGAAATGAACACCAGCCTCCAGAAGTTCTCTGATTGTAATGTAAGCCATTTGTTCTCCAATCTGTTAATGGTTTTTTTCCACCACCCGGATCAACCCTGAAATTCAACTTTTTTCAAAGCACCTGATTTCAAGTCCCTGGATGTGAGTTTTAATTTCTGCCTAAAAAAAATCCTAATTTATATATCAAACCCGTTATTTTTAATCAATTGATTTTTTAATCCTTGCTACCCGGTTATGCCCGGAAAGATCTTTTATAAATTCAATAGATTCGTATTCAGGGTGTGTCTTAAATAATTTTTCCAGACCTTCTTTCTGGTCAAAGCCTATTTCAAGCAGGAGGGTTCCCCCCTGAACAAGGTACCGGTGGGCATCTTTCAGGATAGCCCTGAAACAAAAAAGCCCGTCATCGCCGCCGTCAAGGGCAAGCCTGGGCTCATGCTCGCTTATTTCCGGTGCAAGATTCTTGATATCTGCTAAGGGGATATAGGGCGGATTTGAAACAATCAGATCAAATTCCGGTTTATTTTTCAAAGCTGACAACCAGTCTCCTGCAAAAAAATAGATTTTATTATCCCCTGTCCGGCAAACATTTTTTTTTGCAATTTCAAGGGCAGCCAGGGAAATATCACCGGCCATATACAAATGACGGGGGGATGCTTTTGCAAGAGATATAATAATGGCTCCGGAACCTGTCCCAAGATCAAGCACTTTTTTAATCCGGGCATCAAAGGAATCATATGTTATTATTTTTAATGCTTCTTCGACCAGGATTTCTGTTTCCGGCCGGGGAATCAATACGCCTCTTGCTACTTCAAAATCGGATTCAAAAAATCCTTTTTCACCAATAATATAAGCTACCGGCTCATGCTGGATCCTTCTCCGGATCAAAACTTTATAATCTGATAATTCATTTTCCTGAAGGGGCCGGTCGTATTGAAGATAAAGATCAAGCCGTTTTACGTCAAGGCTGTGAGCCAGCAGGATCTCGGCCGTCAGGCGCGGGCTGTCAATGGAGCGTTCTTTAAAATAGGATTCTGTCCGGGAAAGAATCCCCATGATGGTCCGGTCAATCAATTTCCTTTAAAGCCTGTGCCTGGTAATATGTTTTAAGCTCGTCAATGATATCCTGGATATTGCCCTCCATGATGCTGTCAAGCTTGTAGAGAGTTAGCCCGATGCGATGATCCGTCATCCTGCCCTGGGGATAATTGTAGGTCCTGATCCTGCCGCTCCGGTCTCCGGAACCGACCTGGCCCTTTCTGTCGGCAGCTCGTTTTTCTTCTTCTTCCCGGATTTTAGCATCCAGGATACGGGCTTTCAGGACGTTCATGGCTTTGGCTTTATTTTTATGCTGGGATTTTTCATCCTGGCAGGTGGCTACCATACCGGTGGGGATATGGGTTACGCGGACCGCCGAATCCGTTGTGTTGACGGATTGTCCGCCAGGCCCGGACGACCGGAATATATCTACCCTGACATCGGCAGGATTAAGCTCTATATCGATATCTTCCGCTTCAGGAAGAACAGCCACGGTAACGGCTGAAGTATGGATTCTCCCCTGGGCTTCGGTTTCAGGCACCCGCTGAACCCGGTGGGTTCCGCTTTCATATTTGAAATTGCTGAAAACCCCTCTTCCTTTCACAAGGGACACGATTTCCTTAAACCCGCCGGAGCTGGAATCGGTTTTTTCAACAAGCTCCATGGCCCAGCGTTTGGATTCAACATACCGGGAATACATCCGGAACAGGTCACCGGCAAAAAGGCCAGCCTCTTCACCGCCGGTACCGGCCCGGATTTCAAGGATGACGTTTTTATCATCCCTCGGATCCTTTGGCATTAAAAGAATATTGATTCTGGATTTGTAATCTTCAATTTTCTGTTCAAGGGCCGGGACTTCTTCCTTGGCCATAGTCCGGATCTCAGGATCATTATCTTTTAATAATTCCCTTGCTTCCTTTAGCTCGCCAAGAAGTCCTTCATATTCCCTGAAGACCGGAACGATCTTGTTAAGTTCTCCGTGCTCAATCAGATACTCCTGGTATTTTTTCTGATCTTTTATTACCGCAGGATCGCTTAAAAGATGTTCAACCTTGACAAATCGCTCTTCAATGCCTTTTAATTTTTCTATCATAATCCAAAACTTAAAAAGGGTTCTTGTAAAAAGACCCCTTTTTTTATAATGACCGGATTGTAAAAAGTGCTAAACCAGTTTTGACGCATCAAATCCTGCATATTTTCTTTTGAAACGATCGATCATTCCGGCAGAGTCAACCAGCTTCTGTTTCCCGGTGAAGAATGGATGACAGTGTGAGCAAATTTCCACTTTAATGTTTTCTTTTGTGGATCCGATTTCAAAGGTTGCACCGCATGCACAGGATGCAGTTGATTTTTTGTAACCCGGATGTATATCTTTTTTCATTTTCTTATAACTCCTTACCTCGCCCTATTCCAGGCAATCAATAATATTTTTTTCTTCTTATGAATTCATCATATTAAGAAACTCTGCATTATCCTTTGTTCCTTGCATTTTTTCAAGTAAAAACTGCATGCTGTCAACAGAATTTAAACTGGACAAGAGTTTTCTCAATATCCACACACGGTTCAAAACCATTGGGTCTAAAAGCAATTCTTCCTTTCTCGTTCCGGATTTATTCATGTCAATGGCTGGGAAAATTCTTTTGTCAGCCAGTTTTCTGTCCAAAACCAGCTCCATGTTGCCCGTACCCTTGAATTCTTCAAATATGACTTCATCCATACGGCTTCCTGTATCCACCAATGCGGTGGCAATGATGGTCAGACTGCCTCCTTCTTCAATGTTTCTGGCAGCCCCGAAAAATCTTTTGGGCCGGTCAAGGGCGTTGGAGTCCACACCACCGGACAGAATCTTTCCGGATGGCGGCATGACGGAGTTATAAGCCCGGGCAAGCCTCGTAATGCTGTCGAGAAGGATTACAACATCATGACCCTGTTCTACAATTCTTTTAGCTTTTTCAATCACCATTTCAGCAACCTGGACATGGCGCTCGGAAGGCTCATCAAATGTTGAACTAACCACTTCGGCATTGACGGAGCGCATCATATCCGTGACCTCTTCCGGCCGCTCATCAATCAGGACAATCATGGGGATGATATCTTTATGGGCTTTTATCATACTGTTGGCAATGTTTTGCAACAGCATGGTCTTGCCGGCTTTGGGCGGAGACACGATCAACCCGCGCTGGCCGAACCCGATGGGACACATCAAATCAATGACACGCATGGAATAATTATCCGATTCAGCCTCAAGATTCATTTTCCGGTCCGGATAAAGGGGAAGGAGATTATCAAACAGAATGGTTTCGGCAGCCAGTTCCGGATTCTTGAAATTCACCGCTTCCACCTTCAGCAAAGCAAAATACCGTTCCGAATCTTTGGGCTGACGGACCTGACCGGAAATCGTATCACCGGTTCTAAGGTTAAACCGTCTGATCTGGGAAGGAGAAACATAGATATCATCAGGCCCGGGAAGATAATTGTATCCCGGCGCCCTTAAGAATCCAAAACCATCCGGGAGAATTTCAAGAGTACCTTCACCATAGATCTGACCGGTTTCTTCGACGTTTGTCTGGAGCAGGGCAAAAATCAATTCCTGCTTCTTGAGCCCGCCAATCCCCTGGATTTTGTGCTCTTTAGCAAGCTTGGTAAGCTCACTGATTTTCATCTTATTCAATTCTACAAGATTCATTCATTCTCCCGAATTTTTGTTTATTATCTTTACAGGCTAAATTTGTTCTGAGGTGCACCTTTTTGAAGTCTGAGAGCCAAAAATGACATGAAAAAACAGACGGATAGTTGAAAAAGGGTTAATAATTTTTGATAAATAAGGCAAAACGCTTATCTTGTCAAGAATTCTTTTTGGATTTTGTGAAAGAGAATATCAACGGATTCAAAGAGTTCGGAATTTGTCCCAATGTTATATAAAATATGATCCGCCCTGGCCATTTTCTCCTCCTGGGGCATCTGAAGGCTCAGCATCTTTTCTGCATCAATCTCTTTCACCCGGTCCCTTTCGGAAATCCTTTTAACAAGATCCTGGTCCTTTGCCATGACTGCAATGGTAACATTAAAAAATTGATCCATACCGGATTCAAACAGCAAGGGCACTTCAACGGCAACCGCCTTAACATCCTTATACGCTGCAGTGCTGATCTGAAGCATCATCTGTTCAAGAATCCTTGGGTGAAGTAGTTCTTCCATTTTTTTTCGCATAACGGAATTATTTAATATAAGATTTCGCAGTTTCGGCCTGTCCAGCCCGCCATGATTTAAAAGCACATCCTGACCAAACAAGTGAATGATATCTTTAAACCCTTTTTCTCCCGGCTCCACCACCTGTCTTGCAATGATATCACAATCCAGGGTTATGAGCCCCAGTTCTTTAAATCTTTTGCAGACAAGGCTTTTGCCTGAGCCTGCCGAACCTGTTACTGCAATTTTCAGAATTTTCATATCCATATACAACGGCTGAATCCTTATATTTTGTTTGAACCGCATTCCGGGGACATTGACTATAATATGGTTCTGTGGTAGTTTTCAAGACCGTTTTTAATATTAACTGAAAGGATACGGATTGTGGAAAGAACATTATCAATCATCAAACCCGATGGGGTTGCTAAAAATGTAATCGGTGAGGTCGTTAAAAGATTTGAAACCAACGGCATCAAAATCGTTGCCATGAAAATGATTCAATTGAGCAAACACCAGGCCCAGGGGTTTTATGCCGTTCATAAAGAACGTCCCTTTTTCAACAGCCTGACGAATTTCATGACTTCAGGACCCATTGTGGTCATGGTTCTTGAAGGCGAGGACGTCATTGCAAAAAACAGGGAACTCATGGGAGCAACCAATTTTAAAGAAGCCAAAGAAGGCACAATCAGAAGAGAATATGCCACAGATATTGAAAAAAATGTGGTCCATGGTTCAGATGCACCTGAAACAGCAGCCTTTGAGATCAAATATTTTTTCAATGACCTTGAAATCCAGAATAGATAATCCCTGATTTTGAAACTATACAACACCCACAGCCTGTGATTATTTCAGGCTGCGAGTGTTTTCTTTTCAGATTCGATTACGGTATCAGAAGATCAAATCCGGTCACGGCATCTTTTTTCCTGACTCCGCTTGATCCGGTCAGTTCCTGAAGGATCACCTCCATCACATGCCAGACTTTTACCCCTCTCCGGACACATCCGGTCTGGGTTGAGAATCCCCGTCCGCAGGCCATATGCATATGAAGAACCGGCTCCCCGGTCTCATCCGGGAAAAGGGTGCCCGTGCCGGTCACCTCATGGACATTATCCAGCACGCAGGCCATTGGAATGATTTGTTCTGTCCTTGCCTGCTCCGGCCCCGTGACCAGGACGCTGCCTTTATCCGCAGCCCCGAGAACGATCAGGGAAGCAGCCTGAATTTGATGTTGTTTTGCAAATACCTCGATCTCTTCATGCAGGATATCACCGTCTTCAAGACGGATAACAAATGTACGGCCATGTGCGGCTTCAGAATATTTCATGATTCATTTTCCCTGTTTTATAACCATCCCTGTCGATGATGATAGTTTCAAACCCAAACCCCTCCAAAGTCTTTACAATATCCCGGCTCCTGTCATTCTCTAAAATCACCTTGACCATATCCGGTTCAACCTCTATGACTGCTGTTCTTCCCCGACACCGAACCCTGACTTGAGCAAATCCCAGGCTCTGAAGAAAGGACTCTGCCTGGTTGACCCTCATAAGATCTGCCTGATTTATTTTAACATGATAAGGAATGCGTGTTGCCAGGCATGACTGTGATGGTTTATTCCAGGTTTCAAGCAAAAGCTGCCGTGAACTTTCCCTGATCTCTTTTTTTGTAAACCCGGCCTCAGCCAGAGGTGATAAAAAACCAAGCTCGTCAGCAGCCTTTAACCCGGGCCGGAAATCACTTAAATCATCCTGGTTGACTGCATGAAGCAAGGATGTAATACCATAATTTTCAGCAGTATCCCGGATCAAAGAAAAAACCTGCTTTTTGCAATAATAGCATCTGTCTTTTGTATTTTGAACCACTTGTTCGTTTCGAAGGATATCCAAAGCAAGACAGACATGCTCAACCTCCAGTGATAATGCCATCTTTTTTGCAAATTCACTTTCTTTTTCCGGTACAAACTGAGAGGACACAGTAACGGCAATCAATTTCTCAGGTTTTATTTTTTTGGCCACGGCCAGGAGAAACGAACTGTCAACCCCGCCTGAAAAGGCAACGGCAAAGGACCCCAGCTTCTGTAAGCGGTTTTCAAGTTCCTGCAATTTTTTTGTATGCTCTGTTATAACCATTTCCATATCCATTCACACCCATTATCCGGCTTTTAACAGATTTCCACTGCAAGGTGAAGCTTTTCTATTGCACAAGGCTTATGTCCCTATCCTGGGTCAAAGATCTTTTAACTCTGTTTTGCCTCACATAATTCCGAGATAATCCTTGACTAAATATAAGTCTTGATATATAAGCCAACCATTATTCAGCAGGCTGTCCTTACTGGGTGATCGTCCAACGGCAGGACTACGGACTCTGACTCCGTCAATCGAGGTTCAAATCCT
>MGTJ01000199.1:29734-29898 GCA_001799395.1 Desulfobacterales bacterium RIFOXYA12_FULL_46_15
ATCGAGGTTCAAATCCTTGTCACCCAGCCACTTGATAGACAAAGTGTTTCAATTTTTAATTTATACAGCCAATTAAATACACATATAATACATTTTTATTTTCTAATACACCGGCCATCAACAAAAAAACCCGGCCAAATGATCTGGAAACTTTATAAAAATTT
>MGTJ01000199.1:29960-31003 GCA_001799395.1 Desulfobacterales bacterium RIFOXYA12_FULL_46_15
ATAAATGCCAGGCCAAGCCGCAGGGGTTGACCTTTCAGTGGGTTCATGACTCCCCACATATGACCGGGCAAGATGTTATTCCTTTAAGAAAGGCCTATTTATTTAAATTCCTTCCGTGTCAGTCCTGATTGCCGGATAATTGATTGCAGGGTCCCTATCCGGATTTCAGGATGATCCGGCACCGGCACAGTAATTGTACTTTCGGGAATTTTTTTTGCATCACTGACTGTTTCCCCCTGGCTTGCAATATCCAGCTCAGGACACAGGGCAACATATCCATTTCCTTCTTTTTCAATGATAGCTGTCATGTATCTTTTCATTATCTATTTTCCTTTCTTGAACGGTATTATGTTGCCATCGTTCTGGTTCTTCAGTTTTTCATTTTTCGCTTCAAACTCAGGTATACTGGCTTGTGTAGGTATTTTTTCCGATCATTCTAAACCATCTCCTCTCTTTGCTGAGAAAAAAAAGGGTTTACCGGAATGTTTATTCGTTCATCGGATTCACTTCCATTAGGATCCTTTACCGCCTCTTTCAAGAGATGATCTATATCGTTTTTAGACAGCCCTTTTACATTGGCATAGATCAACCGGATAAGACGATCGTTTGGTTTTGCAAGTTTTTGTTGCCCGTTCTCCCACCTGGAAAACGTTGATTTATCTATACCGACGTATTCAGCAAAGGTTCTGGCATTCAGTCCTATATTTTTTCGTAAAAATAGAATTTCTTTACCATTCAGGGCTGTTGTTTTTTTAATCAGTATCTGGCCGATTATGGTGTGCAGGTCAATAATTCCGGGGATAGACGGAAAAAACTCGCCACATTTACACCTATAAACACAAATATCTTCCAGATATATATTATCAAGCCCTGATTCCACGTAATGATATGCTTTGTCTTTATGCACAGTAATCCCTCTATTAATAGCCCCAGCCGCCAGAGCCAATTGATTTGGTGCAAGGTGCGCATATCACTCCGTCACCTGGATAGTCGAATGTCCCAATACCATTTGAACGAGGTAAAGGCTTATTCCTTGCATTACC
>MGTJ01000200.1 GCA_001799395.1 Desulfobacterales bacterium RIFOXYA12_FULL_46_15
CCAAGAATCCGTTAGTGTTAGAAAACCTTTGCTTCGGTAGCCAGAAGACCCGCGACTTCAGCCGTAATCTTGGCTGCGTCACCTTCAAATTTGCGCCCGGCTTTTCGTGTTTTGGATGCCATGAATTCAATAATTTCAGATTTTAAAGCTCCACATCCGACATCCGCACCGGAAGTTCCTAAACCTGCGAGATCCGTGGAATCGATTTTCTTTTTCTTGGCCATCATAATCCCGCGCATGGCAGGCAGGCGGGGCTCGTTAATGCTGTCACTGACGGTGACAACAGCCGGAAGGGTGAGCTCGACAATTTCAGTACCGGCATCTCCCAAACGGGACACTTTAATATGGCTATCATCCAGAACGTCAATGGAAACCACGTTGCTGACACAGGGCAGTCCGAGGAATTCGGCCAGCATGATGCCGGTCTGTCCGCTATCCGTATCCTGGGCCTGTTTGCCTGTGATCACCAGATCATAGCCGCCCTTTTCAACCACTTTTTTCAGAACATTGGCATAAACGGCTGAATCTGCTTTGGCCAGGGCCGGGTCATCCACATGGATTCCTTCGTCAATGCCCATGGCATAGCATTTACGGATGATATCGGCATTATCACCGCCGCCAAGGCTCACCAGTGTGGTTTCTGCATTGTTTTTTTCCTTAAGCTGGACAGCGGCTTCCACTGCGTTTTCATCCCAGGCATTGATCACATATTGAAGCCCGTCTTCCACAATGGCGCCATCCTTTACACGGATGTTCAATTCCACATCAACTACTTTTTTTACGGTTGTGAGAATTTTCAAATTGTCCTCCTCATGATTACATTTTATTTAGGTTTGGTCATTTTCTTAAAAAATCAAATAGTTTCCTGTTCTCATGTCCTTTTAATCCGGTTTTCGCCAGAGAAAATGATCAGTTTTTTAGATTCAAATGCACAGGCAAGGGTCATGTTCAGGGATTTTCCCATGTCAACAGCCAGGGCCGTGGGTCTTGATTTGCTGACAATCATGGGAATCCTGGCCCTTGCCGCCTTCTGGACCAGTTCATAGCTGATTCTGGAGGATAAAACAAGAAGCCTTGCATTTTTCAGGGTCTGATTCAGGAAAAGGGTTCCGATGGCTTTGTCCAGTGCATTATGCCGCCCAACATCCTCTGAAAAAGAAGCCACGTTTAATTTAGTGTCAAGCAAAAGGGCGGCATGGGATCCCCGGGTCCTTGGATAAAAACTCTGCTTTTCGGAAAGATTTTTCAGGCATTCAAAAACTTTGTCAATACCCATTTCAAACCCGTTATCCACAGGTTTAATCACCTGGTTCAGATCCTCCATCATCTTTTTCCCGCAAATGCCGCAACTGGTCTGGCTGACGTAAGTTCTGCGCTTGAGAAGATTGGGGATCAGTTTGCGGCGTTCCGGCGTCAGCCAGATATCAATAAGATTGGGGTCAATATCCCGGTCATACCCGATAGTGGTGAGGTCATCGGGAGAATCGATGAGCCCTTCTCCAAGGCAGAGCCCCACGGCATGGGGCACCTCTTCCCCCGGGGTCCGCATGACTACGGAATAGGATTTGTCATCCACCCGGATCATCAGGGGTTCCTCACCAATCAATTCCAGTGAATCTTTGGTAAAAACCCCTTTTTCAAACCTGGATACCAGGTATGTTTTGGTATTGTTTCCTGGGCTCAATTTTTTTTTGATCCTTTTACCCCTGATCTTTTAAAAACCTCTGTCCCCAGTTTCACACCTATTTCGTTTTTGCCGGGTCAGGGAATGAAAGGGCCTCGGTCAGGACAAATACGGCCTGGAGATAAGAGGTCGGGCATAATGGGAAGCATGCCTTGCAGGCATGGCATTCCTTTGCCGCAATCTCCGGAATAAAGCTGATTTCCTTGTGCACTCCCCTGTCTACAAATCCGAGGGCATGTTTTTTTGCCACTTCGGCACAGTACCGGACGCAGAGCCCGCAATGGATGCAGAAGGACGGGTCCTTTTCATACCGGTTGGGGACGGCTCCATAGACTGCGGCCATTTCCAGGAGCTGGGGCGCATCCGGTGCATGGGCCATGAGCAGTTCGACAATGGTTTTCCGGATACGGTCTACTTTGGGGGAACGGGTCCGGACGATGATATTCTTCTCGGCCGGGTACACGCAGGAGACCACAAGCCTGGTTGAGCCCCGGCTTTCCACTTCCACGATGCAGACCCGGCAGGCTCCGAAGGGTTCGAGTTTTTCGTGATGGCAGAGGGTAGGGATGTAAATCCCTTCTTTCCGGGCGACTTCCAGGACCGTCATGCCTTTATCGGCTGTAACTTTTTTCCCGTCTATTTCAAATTCGATATCACTCATTTTCTTTACTCTTTTTTTTAATCGTTCTTTGGTCTTCGGGCAGGGGCGGTGGCACCGGTACTCCGGACAGTTTGGTCACAGCACCGAATTTGGTGGGGCATACCTCAAAGCAGGTGCCGCACTTGGTGCATTTGTCCTGGTCAATGATGTGGATAATTTTCTTATCCCCGTTAATGGCCGAGGCCGGGCATTGTTTGCGGCAGGTGCCGCAGGCCCTGCATTTTTCAGGATCAATATAGAAATTGATCAGTTCCTTGCAGGACAGAGCCGGGCAGCGTTTTTCCCTGATATGGGCCTCATACTCTTCCCTGAAATATTTCAGGGTGGAAAGGAACGGGTTGGGTGCGCTTTTTCCAAGGGCACAGAGTGAGGCTTCCACTGCTGTTTCAGCCAGTTCTTCCAGAAGTTCGATATCCCCTTCTTTGCCTTTGCCCTGGGTGATATTGGTTAGTATCCTGTGCATCTGGCGCAGGCCTTCACGGCAGGGCACACATTTACCGCAGGATTCGTCCGTAAGAAAAGCGATAAAATACCTTGCCACATCCACCATGCAGGTATCTTCATCCATGGCAATCATACCGCCGGAGCCCATCATGGAACCGGCCTTGGTCAGTTCATCAAACCCGACCTGCAGATCCAGTTTATCCTCGGGAATGCACCCGCCTGAGGGTCCGCCAGTCTGGACGGCCTTAAACTTCCTGCCGCCGGGGATGCCGCCGCCGATGGTAAAGATGATTTCCCGCAGGGTGGTTCCCATGGGCACTTCCACTAGCCCTGTATTGGTGATCTTGCCGACAAGGGAGAAGATCTTGGTACCCTTGCTGGATTCGGTGCCGATGGAGGTGAACCAGTCTGCGCCCTTGTTGATGATCATGGGCACATTGGCCCAGGTCTCAACGTTGTTGAGGACCGAAGGCCTTTCCCAGAGGCCTTTTACATTGGAGCGGACATATTTGGGCCGGGGTTCACCGGCCTTTCCTTCCAGAGAGGTCATAAGGGCCGTGGACTCGCCGCAGACAAAGGCGCCAGCACCCTGGTGCACGTGGACTTTAAAATTAAAGCCCGAGCCCAGGATATTTTCCCCGAGAAGTCCGTATCGTTCCGCCTCTTTGATGGCATGAAGGATATTGATGACAGCCAGGGGATATTCCTGTCTGACATAAAAATAGCCTTCATTGGCCTTAACCGCATACCCGCCGATGATGAGGCCTTCCAGGATGCAGTGGGGGTTGCCTTCCAGGAGGGCACGGTCCATATAGGCCCCCGGGTCTCCTTCATCGGCATTGACGATGACGTATTTGATGGGTTCGGGGGCGTTGCGGGAGCCTTCCCATTTGATCCCGGCCGGGAACCCGGCACCGCCTCTGCCCCTTAAATTGGCTTTTTTGACTTCACCCAGGACTTCTAGATCCGTCATTGCGGTCAGGGCCTTTGAAAGGGCGGAATATCCCCCGATGGCCAGGTAGTCATCAATGCTTTTGGGGTCTATGCTGCCGTTGGAGCCGAATACCAGCCGTTCCTGGTTTTTATAGAAAGGAATCCTGGATTCGTGGATAATCTTTTCATTAACCACCGGATCGGTATACAAAAGACGCTCGATGATCTTTTTGCCTTTGATGGTTTCCGTAATAATCTCGGCCACATCATCCGGCTGCACCTGAAAATAGCAGATTTCATCCGGATGAATGACGATGATGGGTCCGCGTTCACAAAACCCATGGCATCCGGTTCTCCGGATGTCCACCTGATCAGCCAGGCCCTGGGTTTTGAGTTCTTCTTCAAGACGGGCTGCAACCTCTGTACTTCCGGAGGCATGGCAGGCTGATCCGGAGCATAGCGTGATACACGGCTTATTCGGGTCTCTCTTTGATAAAAGGCCCTCCCTGAATTCTTCCAACTGAGCAGGTGTTTTTATCTGCAACATAATTTTACCCTATTCATAATTTTTTAAAACGCTTGCCGTCTGAGCCGGCGACATCTTGCCATGGGTTTTGCCGTCAATTTCCATAACCGGCCCCAGGGCACAGCAGCCCAGGCAGTTGACGGTCTCAACGCTGAATTTCATTTCCATATCCGTTTCCCCGGGTTTGATGCCCGTGGCTTCCTCCACGGTGTCCAGGATGCGGGAGGCCCCGCGGACATGGCAGGCGGTTCCCACGCAGATATGAACCTTATGGCGGCCTTTGGGGACCAGGCTGAAGGCTTTGTAAAAGGTGGCAATATGCTGGATCCGGGTTAAAGGGACGTCCAGCCGTTCGCTGACCCGTTTGAGCACTTCCTTGGGAAGCCAGTTGTTGCTGCTCTGAAGCTCCAGCATGATCTGCAAGAGATTGCTGGCCTCTCCATTATGCTTGTCGATAATCTGATCTATTTTCTCAATTTCCATAAGACGCTTTCCTTATAATCATGCCTGAACCAGGGTATAGCATTTGCTGTCCGTATCATACCGCACCATGCCGTGTCTTGATGAGGTGATCATGTGCCTCGATACATCCGAAGGCTTTAAGCCGAGCTGTTCGGAAATAGTGCCGGTGGGCAGCGGGTTTTTCTTTAAGAGCAGCATGATCCGGCTGATGGCCAGTTGTTCTGAAAATATCTTGTCAAACAGGGCATTGGTGTCAGGGGATTCAAAAAACTCCTTGTAGGCTTTTTTGGATTTCACCGGCACCCGGAGCCGTTCCCTTTCCACCAGCCGCATATAGGGGACAAGTTTTCTGGCTGCCTCAAGATTGAATTTCACCTCTTCTTTTTTCACCCCTTCGCTTGACCCAAGGGCGCCAAGGCCTCTGATCTGATGGGTAAATTCATCGGTTTTTTCGGCCAGAAGCTGCCCGTCGGCTCCTGACATGAATTCGATCCTTAGCCGGTCCGGATTGAGGCCGACATGTTTCAGTATTTTTTTTGCCAGATAGGTATTGCTCAGGGCATCATAATTGCCATGGGTGACATAATTGCATTCATCCAGCTTGCATCCGCCGATAAAGACCCCGTCCTGTCCATTTGCAAAGGCCCTGAGGATAAATTCAATATCCACTCGCCCCGAACACATGACCCGGATGAGCCTGATTTCATTTGTATATTGTAGTCTGGAAACTCCAGCCAAATCCGCAGCACCGTAAGCTCACCAATGGCATACAAAACCAAGGATTCTGGGTTTAAATTCAAGAGCTGCACTCATTTGCTTTGGCCTCCTTTGTTGATCAAATTCATATTATACCTCTTCCAGGACTGCATCGATTTCCGCCAGAATACCTTCAGCCGTATAGGCCGCGTCAATCTGGTGCAAAAGCGCATCATTGGTAAAATGTTTCAGGATGATGGCATTGGTCGGGCATTTGGCATTGCACAGACCATCCCCTTTACACAGGATGGGGTTGACCCAGGCTTTTTTACCCTTGGGCGTGTCGATAAATTCAATGGCCTGGTAGGTGCAGGCCGTGATGCAGGCGCCGCAGGAGACGCAGTCATATTCCGTGACTTTGGCCACAGAACCCGAGGCTACCACAGTGTCCCTGGACAAAAGGGTGAGAACCCTGCCTGCTGCGCCATAGGCCTGATTAATGGTTTCCGGGACATGTTTGGGATAATGGGCCGTGCC
>MGTJ01000201.1 GCA_001799395.1 Desulfobacterales bacterium RIFOXYA12_FULL_46_15
TGATTATTTTTCAGGGCAACCCCGGCAGCACGGCCATCCTTTTTCAGGATATCCGTCACCTCTGCATGAAACAGAAAATCTCCCCCCAGCCTCCTGACCGCCATCTCCACGTTATGGGCCGACAGTTTTGGGTCAGACACAAAACCTGACTCCGGTACGTATAAGGCGCCATGAATCCGCCCCCCTGTCGGTTCCCCGAACTCGGCTTCATTCATTGTTTTCTGGGGGTGATAGGACCTCAAATCCGGGTTGGGGAGAAATCTTTTGATATCTTCGGGTGAGAGTTCAAGATATCCTACTCCCAGGCTGTCCAGGGATGTTTTTACTTTTTTAAGGTGGTTGTTGACCTCTGATTTAAAGACCAGGGCGCCGGTATTTTTATAATACGCCATGCCCAGAGGGTCCCTGACATTCAAATATCTTGGCCAGTCCAGCCAGTAATAGTAACCTTCACGGGCAAGGGCCACCCCTTCCGGGGATGAATAATACAGACGGATAATGGCACAACTGCCGGCAGTAGACCCTGAACCCGAGTCACTATTTTTATCCACATTCAGGGTTTTATATCCTTTTAAGGCCAGTCCGTAGGCAATACAATTGCCGATAATTCCGGTTCCGATGATAATGGCATCATAATTTTTATCTGTCATTGCTCCCTCTTTCGTATATGGGGTTCATCCGAACCCCTTATTCTTTTTTCAATTTGGCAAGAATTTCCTTTTCGCCTTCTCTCTTCAACCGATCAAGCTCGGCCAGCACTTTGTCGCTTAAAGGCAAAGGCTTGTGCGTGTCCGTGATCTTCCGGATCTCCTCTCTTACCCGGTCCGCCATTGTGGGGGCTCCTGCTGAATGCCAGGCATCAATGGTCTGGCGATTCATAAGGGTGGAATTCCACAACTCCTCCTTAAAATGATTCATGGTGTGTTTTTGGACCAGAAAATGTCCGCCCGGTCCGACATCTTCTATGACCTGCCGCGCCAGGGTTTCCCGGGTGACCTTGATCCCGTTCACAAACCGCTTTGTCATGCCAACAACCTCGTTGCCCATGACCAGTTGCTCAAGGGAACAAATCATTCCGGCAGCCATATACCCCACATCATGAATCAGGTTTAATCCGGAAAGACCCTGGCTCAGGATTGAAAAAGCACTCTCAATCCCGGCCTGGGCATCCAGGCTTTTAGCATCTGTGGCCCCTGCCAGTCCCCAGGTGGGCAGGTTAAAGGATCGCGCGACCTCAGCCTGGGCAGCCAGTGCAAGGTTGTTTTCCGGCGCTCCCATGGTCATGAGTGCGTTTCGCATGTCAAGGATGCCCACGTTGCCGCTCATGGCCACAGGGCACCCCTTTTTTCTCAACTGGGCAATGGTGATATGAATCAGGGATTCCGCGGTGATCTGGGAAATCAGCCCGGCAAGGGTGACAGGACCAGTTGCCCCAGCCTGGACCGTTGATCCGGGAATCTGGGGCATAAACCGGTCTGCAGCCACAAATATCCGGTCCACCACTTCATTGGGAAAGAACAGGGGAGCAATGGCTTCAGGATAGGCAATCAGAAAGGGTTTTTCCCTTAAATTATCAGCTCCCCCGGCAATCACCGAGGCCATTTCGTAAACATATTCACAGCCAAGGGCTGAATATCCGATAAATACGGAAGGCTTTGTGGTGTTTGAGACAAGGGCTGAAAATTCATGGACTTCAGCAGCGTCTGCCGGTACATCCTGGGCCGTTCCCATGGGCATAACAAAATCGATGCCGTTCAGGCTGTCCGCAACCTTTGCCCCCAGCTCAATATCGTTCAGGGTGGTCGGCCGGATCTCCCCGGTAAAGGCATCCCGGGTATTGGGACTGGCGGTTGAAGTGCCGTAATAGCTCTTTTCTCCCTCCACTTCCATGGCCCTCCGGCCTGTTCGGTCATAGATGGTCCATCCTTTTGGAGTGGTGATCAGGCATTCCTGGACAATATACCGGGGAATTTTAATATTGTTTCCCTTTACCCATGCCCCGGCCTGTTTCATCATTTTGTGCACTGCCTTGTGTTCACATTTAAACCCGACCCGTTCAACAATATCAAACGCTGTCTGTTTGATTTCCCAGATCTGATCTTCCGTCAGGATCTTCATCCCGACAGATCTTTCTTTTACATTTGAAGACTGAATCACATTAAATCCTTTGGTGTGGTTATATTTCTTATCTTATCCGGGTAAGCCGGAATCCCGTTTTTGTCCCATCCCATGGCGCAATAATACTCTTCCAGCATTATTTCAAAATCCTTCCGGAGCATGGATATCCCATTGCTGCCAATGAAAAACATTTCCGGAAGTTTGTCTTCCGTGTTTTCCCCTGAATGCCTGAGATTAAACAGCTTCTCAAGAGACGCAATCTCGTTGCCTGTTTCTGCCAGTTCTTCCCTTGACAGCCTTAACCCGGTCAAGCTGTTTATCAGCTTAACCTCATGTTCAAGATTAAAAGACCGCAAAAGGGATAGGACCGGCACTTTGCAAAGCCCCAGACAGTCCACGATAATATTCGCGGTCACTGCCTTTTTTATCAGAATCCCTTTGGCTTTAACGGATTTTATATTTACAGCCTCTTCAGTGCCAAACTCTTCCAGGGCTTCTTCTTTTGTCCAGCTGTATTCCAGGGATGCATAGACATTATTATAATCCCCTCCCCTGCTGGATACGGCGTATCCCAGAGCTGTCCCCATAATGGCGGCAGGGTGGTAGGCGGTCAATTCAAGACCCTTGACATGGGCTGCATATTCTGCCGCCCCGTTTCCAATCCGTTCAGCCGCTTTCCTGACGCCAAGACCCAGTATTGCTCCCAGGCCGTTACCTTCGACAATATCATGAACAAGCCTTTCCATGGTTTTAGCGTTGCCCCAGGAAAGATCCAGGTCCCTGACCCATTCAGGAGGTAATTTATGGTTTTCAAACAGATCCATGGCAAAGGCGACAACACCGGCAAATGAGGTGCTGTCCAGCCCCATGCGGCTGCAAAGGTTGTCAAGCCTGATAATTTCATTCAAATCGGTCAGGCCGCATCGGGGCCCGAGATTGACAACCGGTTCGAATTCAGGTCTTGTAAAGGTTTTGTCTCCATCCCGGTCCAATTTAAGCTCTGCCTTGCATTGAACCGGGCATTTATAACAGCCGCTTGACCGGACAATATTTTTTTCAAGCTGCCGGCCATCTATTTTTTCAATCTCATCCACACCGATCCGGGTATAATTTCTGCTTCCCATGATACCGGATTTATTAACCCAGTCCATATAACCGGCTCCGCCGAACCTGGAAAAAAACTTGAATTCGCAAGACGCTTTAATGGACGATATATAATCTTTGACAGCCTTTTTCTGACCTGGTGTGACTGCTTTGAAATGCTGATGGTTTCCCCTTGAAACAACAATGGCTTTCAGGTTTTTTGATCCCATGACCGAACCCATGCCGGTCCGGCCCGCAGCATGATCCTTTTCCGATATAACGGCTGCAAATCGAACCCGGTTTTCACCTGCCGGTCCAATGGTGAGAATTTTGAGTTTCTGATTGCCATGAAAATTTTTAATTTTTTCCTGGGTCTCAAAGGTATCACTGCCCCACAGAAAAGCAGCATCCTTTAAACAGGCCCCGTCGGCATCAATATAAAGATAGACCGGTTTTTCCGATGCACCGGTGATGATAATGGACGCAATATCACAGGATTTAAGCCAGGCTCCGGCATATCCTCCGATATTGGAGCTGCCTAAAATCCCGGTCAGCGGCGACAGGGAATTGATGTGAAGCCTTGCCGATGACGGCGCAGATGACCCGGTAAGAAAACCACAGGAGAGCATCAGGATATTTTCAGGCGCCAGGGGATCCGTTCCCTTAGCCAGGTGATGGAACAGATACCGGATGTTAAATCCCCGGCCACCGAAATATCCGGTTCCCTGTTCCAAAAAAGGTTCGAAAAGACAGCGACCGGAATTCAATTCAACCTTGAGGATTTGTCCATGTTGTATTCCCGGCAAAATTTTTCCACCTTCCATAACCTCTGGTCTGATCTAAAAGTTATGCCTAATAAAAAATTTTTAAACCTTATATTGATACATCAGAATCACACATTAATACATCAGAATTCAAAATACCACTATTATTTTCATAAATTTGAAAAGTTCACTGTATTTTCCATACATGCCCCCTTTGGTGAAACCACAGGATGGAATATATTCATTCCTCCCTTGTCACCGGCCATCCGCCAGGAGACTGAGCTCACGCAATACAGGGTCAAAATAAGGGGTCACCTTTTTATATACCTGGTTGTTGAGACAAGTATAAAACCGGTTGTTTTCAGGATCAGGGAAAAACTCATCCCCCTGGCAAACCAAATTTTCAACAGCCTTTTCATAGGAGTCAAATGCATGAACCGCCATGCCGGCATTGATGATGCACCCCACGGATGCCGAACCTGTAATCTTGTTGCGGCAGGCAGGCACACCAAAGACATCGGAAAAAATCTGCATCAGGACATCACTTTTGGCCCCCCCTCCGGAAATAATCAATTTCTTGACAGGTCTTTTCAGTTCCTCTGCCATCTTATCCACATGATTTTTCATGGTAAATCCAATCCCTTCCAGGATGGACCGGAAAATGTGGGCCCGGGTATGACGCCCGTCAAAACCGAATATGGCCCCTTTACGCCAGGGGGCTTCGGAAGGCGGGGCCCAGTCATGTATTGTTATCAATCCTTCGCAGCCGGGAGGTATGTTACCGGCTTCCCGGTTGAAAAAAGCTTCAATGGTCATATGGTTATCTTCTGCTTCCTTTATAATGCCTTTACCGAACTGATCACAGAACCAGGTTACGGTCCACATCCCCCTGCGGACCCCCATGCATTCGTATAAATACTGCCCGGGAACCGAGGCCTGGAAGGGCCAGAAATGTTTTGCAGCCTTCATGTTTTCAGACCCATGGACCATGGCGCCGATATAGGTGCCAAGAGAGATAAGAACCGTACCGTTGGAAAGGGAACCGGCGCCCAATGCTTCCACTGCTTTGTCATGGGCTGTGGCAACGACGGGAAGACCGGCCGGAAGACCTGTTGATTCAGACGCCGTCCGGGTGACATGCCCCAGGATGTCACCGGGTCTGACCACGTCAAAGAGCATTTTTCTTGGAATATGGCAGCTCTTGATGAGCTCATGGTCCGTACTCCAGTCAAAGGTGTCGTTATCCATGGGCCACCAGCCGATGTAATTGGCGCAGGTATCTTTAAATTCATTGGTCAGGCGATGGGTGATATAACCGGAGGAGGTTGTCACATACCGGACATCTTTATCCCTGTCCCCGGGATCATGGGGATAGTTCAGGCGTTTATCCATCCAGTTGATAACCGGGCAGGCAAGCTCGCCGTTCTCTTTCAAGAGGACCCTGCAGCAGCGGATTACACACAACCCCATGGCAAGGATATCTTCTTTTTTCCGGCCGTGTTCATTTTGGAACCGCTCCATGGCCTGTAAAAAAGCGGATTTCAAAGCATCCCACAGGTCATCATCCGGATGTTCAGCCAGCAGGGGGGCCGGGATATTCAATTTTCTCAACGTCTGTATGCCTTCACAGACAATATTCCCATTTAAATCAAAGATAAGGACTTTAGCGCTCTGGGTGCCGACATCCACTCCCATCAGATATTTATTTTTCATATTTGGTTTCCGGTCATTTTGTTTTAAACAGAATTTTTCTTGTTCTCCCGATACTATGTTCCGCAAAAAAGGTTTCCAACGCATCCGGGACACCCCCTTCCCTGCACTGAACCTCTACGCCGACCCGGGTGATCCCGGGATCACTGCGCTTTGCCGTGTTAACCTGAAAAATGGCTGATGCGGTTGCCGCATGGAAAAAATCATGTGGTTTTCTGATCTCATTTTCACCGGA
>MGTJ01000202.1 GCA_001799395.1 Desulfobacterales bacterium RIFOXYA12_FULL_46_15
CACAGAAAAATCACAGGGGCATTAAGGACACCTGCAAAATTAAGGGCTTCATGAAAATCGCCCTCGGAAGTCGATCCATCCCCGAAAACAGCCAAAGCAACCGTATCCTTTTCACCCTGGAGACGGGACCCATAGGCCAGGCCCACAGCCTGAGGCAGTTGGGATGCCAGGATAATCGAAATGGGAAGGGTCCGGGGGCTTTCAGGGTTATAACTTCCTTCTTCAAATCCGTTATACAGATGAAACATATTGACAAGAGGTTCTCCTCTCATCAAACGGCCTCCTAGTTCACGATAAGACCCCACAAACCAATCGGTATCCCGGATGGCCAGGACAGGGGCGCAAAAAGCCGCTTCCTGGCCGGTAGCGGCTGGCAGAGTTCCGAGCCGGCCCTGCCGCTGAAGGTTCAGCATCCTTAAATCCACCATCCGTGAAAGCGTCATATAATAATGGAGCTTGAGAAGATCCGCTTGGCTCAGATCCGGCTCAAGGGCTTTATCAACATTGCCGTTTTCATCAAGTATCTGTAAATAATCAATGCTGAAATTGTCCAAAATTCGTAATGTCATGGCAATCGCTCCTTTTTGATTCATTCATTCGTTTGCCTGGGAATGGCTTTGCTATATAAAAAAAATGTGGTTAGATCATAAAAAGTCAATGCAAATATTTAGGCTCTGAATAAAAAAATTAAAATAATATAAATTGTTAGCCTTGACTTATATTTATCAGTTTTTATATTTTTATAATAAACCTGGAGAATATTTCCGGTTTGAATGTTTTAATAAATGAGAGGTGTTAAAAATGAAAACTATACCGTCAAGAGATATATCAGGGGAATGCACAGGGGAATGCCGTGATCTTGTCATGGAATCAAATCGAAAAAGACAGAAAGAAATAGATATTTTCCGATATAGTGCAAGCTCATCTCCAAGTGTCCCCTGGGCAAGGTCCAGAAATGAACCGCCAGGCTTTCTGGGAGGCCATGTGTAATCTTTTTCAATTATCGAAAAGACTATCCTGTTATCCCCCATACCACTGGAGTGATGTGGTATGGGGGGTTTGATTACAGGCTTGATCCCATCATTTTGCTGTAAATGGCTTTTCCGTCACCCGGTTCGTAAAAATCATCCAGAATTGCATCGCAACGGTAACCGCACCGTTCGTAAAAATTCCGGGTTGATGCATATCTTATCTGGGTGGAGGTTTCCACATAGGCTCTTTTTCCCCCGGCTTCAAAAATCAGACGCTCCATTTCAGTCAGAATGATTTTTCCAAGTCCTTTCCCCTGAAAATCCGGGGAAACGGCAATCCAGTAGATATCATAGCTCGTAAGGGTACAGGGAATGGGACCATAACATCCATATCCCGCCACCCTGCCGTTCTTTGAGGCAATGACAAAATAATAGCCGCTCTCTTCCGGGCCATTTTCCAGATGCTCCTGAACCAGTTCGCCGGCAATCTCAATTTCGTCCGGCCTGAAAAACCCGGTGGCTTCCACAAGATCCATGATCTGTTTCACATCCCCCGGGACAGGTTCATACCGTATACTCAACCCTTTGTGACACAGGTCATAAAATGATTTACAGCCTGTTATCATAAAAACCCCCTCTAACCACCGGTTAACCCTTATTTACCCTGAAGGGCCGGTTTCTCTGGTTTAAAATCTGTTCTACGGCCTGGGAATAGGAAATCCCTGCCCGGTCGAGTGCTGCCGGGAACCCGGCATCAGGGGAAATGCAGGGGTTGGCATTGATCTCAAGAATAAAGGGGCGGCCTTGGCCATCCACACGGAAATCCACCCTGGCATACCCTTTCAGCCCAAAATTTTGCCAACACCGGAGAGTAAGGGTCTCAAGGGTTGGCAATAAATCTTTGTCAGTGGCTGAAAATTCAAAGCTTCGGGGAGTATTGTGATATTCGGGAGAATCCGGCATCCATTTGGCCCGGTAGCCGACAATTCTGGGGGTATCTGCATCAAATCCCCGGAACAGGATTTCTGCAGGAGGAAGAACCCTGGCCCCGTCTTTTGTATCCAGGATCGAAAGGTTGAATTCCCTGCCTTCAATAAAGACCTCAGCAAAACAGGAGCCACCCATCTCAGGTTTGCAGCCGGATAAAAGCCTGTGAATTTCTTTGGCTGTTCCATAAACCAGGTTTTCTTTTTCCAGCCCCAGGGATGCATGCTCCCACAGGGATTTGATGATCCAGAGCCTCTCGTGTGAATCCCCAAAATCAATTGACCCTGTCCAGGGCATATCCTGTGGAACCGGGTTGATCCAGTCCGGGGTCGGCAATCCTGCCGCCTTCATTCTTTCCTTGGCCATGACTTTATGTGAGGTTGCAAAAATTGCCTCGGCCGGGCACCCGGTATAGGGGATGTGCAGGGCATCCAGAAGCGACGGGACAACATGGATAAGCCTTCCCCGGCCATCCAGGGATTCGGCCAGGTTAAAGACGGCAAGGGGGTCTGCGGCAATCAATCTTGATTTCAAATTTTCAAGATCAAGGTCACAGGGCAAAGGCACAGGTTTATAGCCGAGCACCATAAGGGCCTCAGACACTGCTTCAACCTGGATCAGGACATCCTGTTCATCCGGGAGACTGCTGTCACTTACGGCATTGTGGACAACCGCAATGGTCTGGTTCACGATTCCCCGCGTGTGGGAATCCGCTTGGATGCGGATTCCAGAATCATTTGGATAAGTCGGACATAGGATGTCCCAAAAAATCCGCAAACCATTGGCAGATCAGAATATTCAGGACGAAGCCCGGCCAGGGGGTTTACTTCAATAAACCCGGGCCTGCCCAGACGATCGCAGCGGATGTCGATGCGGCCGCCGTCCCGGCATCCCAGAACGTTCCAGGAATTTAATGCCAGGGATTCAACCTCCTTGATCAGGGTATCTTTTTCAGGATTGACCGGCTTATATTCCACCCGTCCTACCCAGCCTTCCTTGTTTTCAAAGGAATAGACCTCTTTTTCCGCTCCATCCAGGAGAAAAATCTCCATGGTTCCCAGAACCCTTGCCTCTTTTCTTGTACCTATAAGCCCCACGGTAAATTCTCTTCCCGGCAGAAACTCTTCAATCAGGACCGGCTGCCGGAATTGTTCAAAGAGATCCAGGCAGGCAGCCTTAAGCTCCGGCCGGGATAGCACCACGGATTTGGCCGTGATCCCCATACCGGTTCCTTCGGCCACTGGTTTGATAAAAAACGGGGGGTCAAAAGCCACACAGTCTGCATCCTCAACAGCATGTGCCACTATAAAATCTGCCGTGACAAGACCTGCATCACGGATAATCTGCTTGGTCATCCCCTTATGGAGGCAAAGGCTCATGACAAGGGGATCTGAAAATGTATAGGGAATTTCGTACAGATCCAGGATAGCAGGCACCTGGGCCTCCCTTCCAACGCCCTTAAGGCCTTCGGCAATATTAAAGACAAGATCCCAGCGGTCCCCCCTGACAAGGCACTCTGTAAGCCTGCGGCCGTTACCGATCCGGACAGGTATATGCCCAAGGGATGAAAGCGCCTCTTCTATACCTTCTATGGTTTCAACAGAATCAAATTCTGCTGTCTCAAGTTCACTATAGCCCATATCCAGGTAATCCTGGCGCAGGTCATAGGTCAGTCCTATTTTCATTATCCTTCTCCTGATAAAAGATTATATCCGCAGCATTGTTTAAAACATACCGGCCCCGGGAAGAGGATCAGGATATCTGAAATTTTTATTTTCATAATTTTTAAGAACCATATCTTCAGTTGTATGCCCCTGAACATAATCCGGCATTAACGGAATTTTCCCGCCGCCGCCGGGGGCATCTACAACATAGGTGGGAACGGCATACCCGGTTGTAAATCCTCTAAGGCCGCGAATGATTTCAAGACCTTTTTCTATGGGGGTCCTGAAATGTCCGGACCCGGTGATGGGATCACATTGGTAAAGATAATAGGGCCGGACCCTCATTTTCATCAACCCGTGTATCAGCGATTTCATGGTATCCACGGAATCATTGATGTTTTTTAAAAGAACGGTTTGAGACCCCAGCGGGATTCCGGCATCGGCAAGCATGGCGCAGGCTTTGGTTGTTTCAGGCGTGCATTCATCCGGATGAACAAAATGAAGGCTCATCCAGAGGGGATGATAACGCCTGAGCATTTTAACAAGTTTGGGTGTAATTCTCTGGGGCAGGACCGTCGGGACTTTTGTCCCGATGCGGATGATTTCAACATGAGGGATACGGCGCAGTCTGGACAGAACCCATTCCAACCGGTCATCACTCAGGATCAGGGGGTCTCCCCCGGACAGCAGGACGTCCCGGACTGCCGGAGTTCGTGCAATATAATCAATGGCTTTTTCCCACCTTGTCCGTCCGGCATGAATATTCCCATGCCCCACAACCCTTGACCGCGTGCAATAACGGCAATAGGTGGAACAAAAATCCAGAAGCAAAAATAAAACCCTGTCCGGATACCGGTGGACAAGCCCTGGCACCGGGCTTTGATGGTCTTCACCTAATGGATCGTCAGACTCGCAGGGCATCCTGATCCATTCATCGACACTGGGAACCACTGATCTTCGCAGGGGTTGACCAGGGTTGTCAACCGATACCAGGCTTAGATAATAGGGCGTAATGCTCAAAGGAAGCTGGGTATCGCTGTTAACCAATGTTTCATTGGGTGACAGGACCAATATCCGGTTGAGTTTTTCATAAGTCCGGATACGATTACTAACCTGCCATTGCCAGTCATTCCATTCCTTATCCGTGACCAAAGGATAGAATCTGGTTCGGAATGCCTTGGTTTTAGGACTGGTCTTGGAATTGGGCCGGACGAGCTGTATTTTTGCAGCCGGGATAATTTTGGTGTTTTTTAAAAAAATCGGATAAGAAACGGCTGTGGCAGCCGCGGGGTGGGGTACTGAGACAAAGCTGCTACTGGGAGGCTCATCATCTTCCAGGGTGAGCGTTGTTGCCATGGATGAGTATTGTCCCTCTTGCATTTGTTCTCCTTTTCAAATGTCTTTAATGAGTTAAATATTCCGTTCCAACTTATTAGACCATTGGTTATCAGCCATAGTCTTAGGACACGCTTAAGCAAACATCATACCTTGCTTTGATATTCATATGTTTGTTTTCCTTTTTTGTTAGACAGGCGTAAACCACAAGGAAAGGCATTTTTGAAAACCATTGATCACGACTTGTTCATGACCGGTAAAGAGAAACTATAAGTCCGATACACAAGGTTATACCGATAAATATGGACACAAAATGTCTGGATTTGAAAACTTCTTTGTGTTCTTCACCGGACGAGAATATTGTTTCCCGGGAAAATAGCCGTCTCTTTCGACATATTATTTAATTTTTTCAGGGTTTCAACACTGGTCTTATATTTCCTGCTGATGCTGAAAAGAGTTTCCCCTTTTTGCACTGTATGAAATATGGGATCTGTTTTTTCCTTTTTTACAATCTTTTTTTCAGGTGCGGAGGCAGCCGCAGGGGCCTGTTTTGCCCCTGCCGATTCAGGAGGGATATCCTGCTTTGCCGCTAACTGGGCAATGTGTTTTTCAATTTTCCCCATTCTTTCAACCATTGAATCCATCTTGACTGAAAATGCCGTTTCAAGCCTTGCCACCCTCTCTTCCAGTGGGCTGATACCTGATTTTTCCTTGGGTGTGCCGCCGATTTCAGGTGAAGCGGATTTTTCCAGGGACTGGAGGGTTTGTTCCATTTTTTCTATTCTATTTTCAAGCTCAGGGGATGATGTATCGGCCTGATTTGCCGGTACAGGCTGAGAGTCAGGTGTAGATGTCCTGAAAAAAAAGAAAAAGACAATCAGCGTCAGAACCAGGGCCCCCATAAGAATCATTGTAAATTCATTTTTTTTAAGAAGGGATGTATCTGTTTTTTTTTCACCCTCCTGAATTTCCGATAGCTTCTTTTTATTGGTATTGGTTTTGGTTATTGGTATTTTTATCTCAGGGGGTTCTTTTGGTTTCATCATCACACTCCTTTATTTATTGAATATGATCTTAATATCATCTATACCTGATTTTTCAACTGATAAAGTCATTTTTTTACTGAATTTCATCATTGTACTCGGGTTTAATAGTATGATAGGGTTCTTTCAGAATGCAGGTTAAACAAGATAATGGAAAAGCTTTATGAGACTTAGCAGAAAAATTTTGATCCCATCATGTTTAATTTTCTTTTTTTATTTATTCAATTCAAGTCTTTTTGCCGAACCTGCCGTTTTTACCAATAAACTCGGCATGAGGTTTGTTTTAATCCCTGCCGGTAGTTTTATTATGGGCAGTCCTGAGTCTGAAGAAGGGCGTCAATGGAATGAAACCCAGCACAAAGTGATCATTTCAAGAAGTTTTTACATGGGCGAAACAGAAGTGACCCAGGGCCAATGGAAAAAACTGGTCGGATTTAATCCTTCATCATTTCCGGATCTTGGAAAGGCCTATCCCGTGGACTCGGTTTCCTGGAACCAGTGCGTAGAATTTATAAGAGTTTTGAATGAATGGGAAAAAACCAATCAATATCGCCTGCCGACAGAGGCTGAGTGGGAATATGCCTGCCGGGCTGAATCCACCACTGCATTTGCAGGAGGGGGCTCAACCAATTTCTCATGTAATGAACCGGAACCTGCCATTATAGAAATGGCTTGGTATTGCTACAATTCCGGCACCCAGAATCCTGCCGGGGATTTCAAACCGGGTCCGGTAAAAACCAAACTTCCAAACAAATGGGGTATTTACGACATGCACGGCAATGTGCAGGAATGGGTTCAGGACTCATGCGAATGGCGCGACCTTCTGAGCCGGAATGTCGGTGCCATAACCGATACGTATATGGATAATATTGTCGATCCCCTGAGTAAAACCGGAACACACCGAATCTTCCGGGGAGGAGCATGGCATCAGTCAAGCAAATATCAGCGTTCTGCCTACCGGGGGTATTACAAACCCGTAGCAAAAAGAAACAGCCTGGGATTCCGGATTGTCAGAATGCAATAAGTGTATCACGATAGTCTTTTTTTAATTTTAATAAAATTGTTCAGCCGATGCCTTAAAACCATTAGCATCAGCCATTTTTCAAAAAGAAAAGAAATTTTTTCTTCGCCATTGGTTTGAAACCCTCTCTCTTCCACCTTTTCAGCCATGCGGCGTATCCCTGCCTGAACCTCACCTCCGGTTTCCCGGCTGTCAAGGTGCAAATACATATCAAGGGCTTCCCTATAATACCCCTGACGTTCATACAATCTTGCCAGTTCAAACGTTCCGATATCCTGAATCATGGTGTAGTCCCCTTATTATCAGGTTTATCCTTAAACACCAGCTCATCTTCTTCAATCATATTATGTTCATGTTTTGCCAGGTGTTTAATATATTCCATATCTGTTTTCAAGGTATTGACTTCATTTTCAAGTTTCTGATTCTCCTGTTCAACCATCCGGGTCTGATCCAGAACACTCTCTTCCTTCTGCTTTAGGGTGTTGTAATCAAGAATGCCGTTTTCAGACAATGCAATCAGGCATAACAGGACGGCAATAAACACAATGGCCAGATAATAACCTGCTTTCTCAACCGTCATCATGATGTCTTTTTTCTAATTCCCTTTTTTATAATTGCCAATTCAGGGCTTGACATTGCCTGGTGGATTCCGAGATAGGAAATCATTCCAATGCAGATGCAGCCCGTAACCCCTGATACAACCCCAACCCTTGAAGACAGCAGGGGCAACACGATCTCGGCCGTCTGCCTGACAAGGAGATACATTATAACAGATACAAAAAAAGATCTGCAAGCAGAAACAATGATCTCTTTCTTCCGGATATGCATCGTGCCCGGGATATTGATGAATAAAAAGACAAACCCTGCGACGGCAGATATGGACACGGATAAAACAATGCCGTTGAGCCCCGATAAATTCATTAATATAGGGCAGAGAATCAGGTTCAGGCCAATGGTGATAATGCCGGAATAAAAAGGAATGGATATATTCATCAGAGAATAATAAAGCGTGACAAACAATCTTACCCCGGTAAATGCCCATAAGCCAATGGCAAGAAAAAAAAGACAGCCGGCCGTCTTTTGAACCGCTGCTGCGTGAAAGGCGCCATATCCGAATAAAACCCCGATAATAGGTTCATTAAGTGCCATCAGCCCGGCCATGGCCGGGATGGTGATAAAAAAGACAAGTTTTACACCCTGTGAGAACAGTTCTCCAATTTCATCCAGTTGACCCAGCACATTTTTTTTTGATATCTCCGGCAACAGAACCGTTGCAACGGAAACAGCAAAAAGAGCAAGGGGAAATTGAACCAGCCGGTCTGCATAATAAACAAACGACACACTGCCCTCATCGAGTCTAGAAGTGAAAAATGACGCCACCATGATATTGATATGATAAGAAGCTGCTCCGATCATGGAAGGAATCATGATCTTTGCAATTTTCAAGACACCCGGATGGAATAAACGGGAAAAAGAAATCTTCAGCATACCAAGACGAATCATCAACGGAATCTGGATGACAAGCTGAAGTATTCCGCCGGCAGTTACCCCTATGGCTAATCCAATGACCGGAACATTAAACCGCTTTGAGATAAAAAGGGTAAACATGATTACCGTCAGATTAAAAACCAGAGGGGCAACAGCAGGAATGCCAAATTTACCGAAAGCATTCAAAACTCCGATGCAAAGCGCCGTGATAAGAATAAAAAAAACATAAGGCAGCATTATCTTCAGTAAGATCAGAGTCAGTCCGTATTGGTAAGAATGGCCAATAAAGCCGGGGGCAATGATTTTAATCAATAGGGGGGCAAAAAAAATCCCTGACAGAACAATCAAAATGCCGACGATTGAAAAAAAAAAGAAAAATGAAAACACTAATGCTGCAGCCTGAGAGCGTCCTTTTTTTTCAAGTGTTTCTGAAAAAACAGGAATAAAAGATATGCTTAAGATACCTTCGGAAAAAAGCTTTCGTGCAAGATCAAAGGGACGAAACGCAATAAAAAAGGCGTCACTTTGAAATGATGCCCCGAAACAGACGGCAATGAGAGAATCTCTGACAACCCCGAGTATACGGCTTAAAAAAGTCAATATACTGATTAAAAAAGTCTTTTTCAGCATTCTGCCCACAAGTTTTTCTTGACAAAAATTAACAAAATCTATATGTTTCCGAATTTGAAATATGATTGAATATTAAATTTATCACATTTGTAAAGGAGCTATATCAAGTTGGCAAACCATAAATCTGCAATCAAACGAGCAAAACAAAGTCAGGGAAGACGGCTTAGAAACAGAGCCGCCAAAACCACCCTTAAAACACTGGAAAAGAAACTTCGAGCCGTAAAAGAAGCCGGTAGTGAAAACTCGGATGAAATCCTGAGAAAAAACCAATCTGCCCTTCATAAAGCTGCCAAAAAAGGTATTATACATCAAAAGACAGCATCCAGGAAAATTTCCAGACTGTTCAAGTTTATGAATGCATAGACTGTCACGTTATTGCTTTTTGAACTTCTTAAAAATTCAAGGCAGGACTTACATGTATTATACATCGTAAATCCTGCCTTCATGACACTATCAAAAATTATTTATCATCCGGCTGACTATTTTTTCAGCACTTCTGACGGCAATTCTCTCTAAAGCCGTACCCTTGTTGCCTTCATTCGTGACTATGTCCTGAGTTGTTTTATAGGCTTCACTGGAGCTTAGATCCACGGCTGACCAGATCACTTTTCCCTCTTTGTTCACCATCTGAAGATCAATTACAGCAGACACATTTCTTTCAATAACGGATTCCGTACTTACCCGTGACAGGGGAGAAAAGGTAATAGCCTTGATGGTGCCTTTAAGGATTGCCGTTGCAGTGGTTTCATCCACGACTTTTGTCTCTGTTTTCTGAAGGATCTCCCTGATCAAAGCGTTTGTAAATATCACATCAGCACCGGTTTCGGAACTTTTATTCTCCAGAACGTTGACTGCAACACGCGTTATATCTTTATTGATATATCCGCCACCCTCAAACCGATACCCGCAGGCAACGATAAAGGAAAAAAGGCAGATGATTAAAAAATTTTTTATGTATTCCATATCAGACCACTATATTGACAAGGGTTTGTTTCTTTGTAATGACAATCACCTTTTTAGGCTTTTTATCCCCGACATATTTTTTTATTTTCTCATCAGATAGGGCAGCTTCTTTGATGACCGACTCATCACTGTCTGCCTTGAGGCTAAATGTTGACCTGAGTTTTCCGTTAACCTGGACCACAACCGTGATTTCATCCGGTTCGAGGGAATCTTCCCTGTATTTTGGCCAGGATTGAAGCAGGATGGAGCCTTGATTCCCTAATTTTTCAAACAGCTCTTCACAAAAATGAGGTATAATCGGTGATAAAAGCAAAAGAATATTTTCAAGGCTGAATAAAAGCACTTTTTTCATCTCTGTGTCGGCTGCCTCAAGATTAACGGCATATATATCGTTCACAAGCTCCATGACGGCAGAAACGGCAGTATTAAAATGAAAACTTTTATCAATGTCCTGGGTAACCTTTTTGATGGTTTGATTTGCTTTGATATAAAGCGTTTTAGCAGAATCCGATACAAGGTCTGAAGCCGGGCCTGAAAAGGGTTCCACATCTTTTATCTTTTCCATTGAGTCCATGGCCAGCCGCCATACCCTGTTAACAAACCGGTTACTTCCTTCAACCCCGTCTTCACTCCATTCAAGGTCTCTTTCTGGTGGTGCGGCAAACAATGAAAACAACCGGGTGACATCGGCGCCATATTTTTCAAGCAGTTCGTTGGGGTCTACCACATTTTTCTTGGACTTTGACATCTTGATCACCCGTCCGATTTCAACATCTTTGCTGCATTTTGTACAGATGATCCTGCCGTCGGAACCCTTTACCGCTTCTTCAGGAAAAAGATAGCCGTGGTCAGGGCACATCATGGTTTCTTTGCATACCATACCCTGGGTAAGGAGGCGTGTAAACGGTTCCTTGAAATCAATCATCCCCAAAGAGTTTAGAACCCGCATAAAATAACGCGAATAAAGAAGATGCAGAACTGCATGCTCGACACCGCCGATATACTGGTCCACCGGGGCCCAGTATTTGACAGCCTCCGGATCAAACATGCCTTTATCATATCCAGGGGAGCAATATCTTAAATAATACCATGACGACTCAACAAAGGTATCCATGGTATCCGTATCCCTTTTCGCATCTTTCCTGCCGCATTTCGGGCAGGTGGTATGGGCAAAATAATCAAGGAAGGGCAAAGGTGACCCGCCTTTTTCAAGAAGGTTGGCCTCTTCAGGAAGTCTTATGGGAAGATCTTTTTCAGGAACCGACACCACACCGCAGTCAGGGCAGTGAATCACAGGAATCGGAGCCCCCCAGTAACGTTGCCTGGAAATTCCCCAATCTCTTAACCGGTAGGAAATGGTCTTTTTCCCGCGGCCTTCTTTTTCCAGCCAGGTGGTGACGGTATCCATGGCGGATTTATTATCCATCCCATTGAATTCACCTGAATTGACCAGGCGTCCCTCGCCTGTAAATGCCTCTGTCATGGTTGTTCCGTCAAGATCTTCACCCGGCGGCTGAACCACGACCCGGATTTCAAGCCCGTATTTTCTTGCAAAATCAAAATCCCGCTGATCCCCGGCAGGAACCGACATGATGGCGCCGGTTCCATATCCCATCAAAACAAAATTTGCCGTATATACCGGGATTTTTTCTTTTGTTGCAGGATTAATACAGAAAGCCCCGGTAAAAATACCTTCTTTTTCATACTTTTCCAGACCTTCGGCAGATCTTTCCTGTCTTGAGATCTTCCGGATAAAAGCGGCTACTTCTTCTTCCATCCGGGTTCCTCTGGAAAGGGTTTCCACAAGAGGGTGTTCAGGAGCAAGACACATGAAGGTTGCCCCAAAAACTGTATCCGGCCTTGTTGTAAAGACTTCAATATCCAGATCATGCCCATCCACTTTAAATTTGAGTTCAGACCCGATGCTTTTCCCGATCCAGTTTTTCTGCATGATTGTTACTTTTTCCGGCCATCCCGGCAATTGATCACAATGAATCAGAAGGTCTTCCGCATAATCCGTAATTCTGAAAAACCACTGCCACAATTTTTTTTGCTGAACCGGCTGGGAGCATCGCCAGCATTTATCATTTTCTACCTGTTCATTGGCAAGAACGGTCTGACATTTTTCACACCAGTTGACATAGGATTCCTTTCGATAGGCCATGCCTTTTTCAAACATTTTTAAGAAAAGCATCTGTTCCCATCGATAATATTCCGGGGTGCAGGTTGCAATTTCACGGTCCCAGTCATAGGAAAAACCCATTTTCTTGAGCTGGGCCCTCATGGTACGGATATTATTATAGGTCCAGGCAGCCGGGTGGGTATTGTTATCAATGGCTGCATTTTCAGCAGGCATGCCGAATGCGTCCCACCCCATGGGGTGAAGGACGTTAAACCCTTTCATCCGCTTATACCGGACCACTACATCGCCTATGGTATAATTGCGCACATGACCGATATGAATTTTGCCTGAAGGATAGGGAAACATCTCCAAAAGGTAATATTTTTCTTTTGACGGATCTTCAGAGACTTTGAATAACTGATTTTCTTTCCAATATGCCTGCCATTTAGGTTCTACCGACTCGGGATGATACCGTTCCTCCATTGTATTAACTCCTTGTACAAACTTCTATATTGAATAATAAAGCTGATATTTTAAGTTTTCATAGATGCCACAAACAGATGTAAATAGCAAGAAAATCAATAGAATTCTAAGCTTTGATTTTTCTTTTCTTGTATCATGTTTTTAATTTTGATATTTTTCAAAAATATTGTGTATGCTCCTTTCCAAACCCATCGAGGATATTGTATGCAGAACATTGGAAAATTCTCTGAAAACTCCAGGATTAATACTGTTATTGAAAATATCCTTGGCGAACTCTGCCCGTTTCTTGAAGAGCAGGCAAGGGAAATATCGGAACTGACTGCCATCGGCAAAGCACTGGGTACGGGAAAAGATATCCGTGCTCTTTTAAAAATGATCCTTTCCATTGCAAGACGATTCTCAAGAGCTGACGGCGGAACTCTTTACCTGGTTGATAGAAATAGAAGAAAATTGGATTTTCATGTTTTTCATAATGATTCCCTCAAGATTGATGAGGAACCAGGAAACATCAATCTGCCGGGGGTCCCCCTATATCATGATAATAATGCGCCAAATCTTTCAAACGTATCCTCCTATGTATTCCACACCGGGGAAATTATTAAAATCGATGACGTTTACAGGACAAATCAATTTTTATTTGATGGAACCCGGAAATTTGATGAGGCCCTGAATTACAGGAGCAAATCCATGGTTGTCATTCCCATGAGAAATCATGAAGATGATATTATCGGAATCCTTCAGTTGATCAATTCAAAAGACCCTTCTTCCGGAAATATTATCCCTTTCAGCAAAGATGCCCAGGAAAAAGCAGCAGCACTGGCCAGCCAGGCTTCGGTTATCCTGACCCAGCAAAAGCTTATTGTCGAGATGAAAGAATTGTTTGAGGCCTTTATCAAAGCCATTGCCGTATCCATAGACGAAAAATCAAAGCATACCGGGGGCCATATCCAGCGGGTAACCGAACTTAGCATGATGATTGCAGACAGAATAAACAAAAATAATACTGTTTTTAAAACCATCCGTCTTTCCGATGACCAGATGGATGAACTCAGAATAGCAGCCTTAATGCATGATACCGGGAAAATCACAACACCGGAACATATTATCAGCAAATCAACAAGACTTGAAACGGTTTTCGACAGGATAGAAGTCATCAGAACGCGCCTGGAACTCTTTAAGACCAATTTGAAACTGATGGCTACCCGGAAAAAACTGGCTTTATTGGATCAGTCATGTAAAGAAGAGGAAATGAGCAGGATTGATGCCGTATACACCCGGAAGATAGAGACATTGGAAACGGAAATGAAGATCCTTTCCACCATTAATTCAAGCAGGGCCCCGCTTAGCCAGGATCTAATCGCCCGGATCGAGGAAATAAATGAAAAATCCTGTGAGGTGTCTAAGGTGCCCTACCTCACAGAAGATGAATTTGAAAATTTATGCATTATAAAAGGAACCCTAACGGCCAAGGAACGGGATATCATCAACAGCCACGCGCAATTAACCGAAAAAATATTAAATAAGCTCCCCTGGCCCAAAAAATTATCAAAGATCCCTTCCATTGCCGGAGCTCATCATGAAAAACTTGACGGATCGGGATACCCGTTGCATCTGAACAGGGAAAACATCAATATCCAGGCAAGAATACTGGCCATTGCCGATATCTTTGAGGCCCTGTGCGCCAAAGACAGACCTTATAAAGGCCCCATGACCCTGGGTGAGACCGTTACCGTGCTGAAACAGATGGGCGAAGACCATCTTATCGATAATGATATTGTAAAACTGTTTTTTGAATCCGGGATACATATCGAATATGCAAAAAGACACCTGTCCCCGGATCAAATCGATCTTTAATACAAATTTGATTCATTGACGTTTATAAAAAAGATTTCTTATTGTTATTGATTAAAAAGGAGACCTTGCATGGCAACATTCCGTGATCTTCGTAAAACCGTCAGAGAAAACCTGGATGACCCGAGGCTTGCTGTTATATTTTTTGAAAATGAAAATTCAAGCACCCATCATTTCACAAATGTTCTTAACCTGGGGGTTCAAGGGGTTTTGATCGAATCCGACAAAAGCTTTGAAAGCGGAACCAAGCCAAAGATCATGATGAAAAACTCGGAACTGAATCAATGGGATACTTTCTTTTGCAGGGTAGCCTGGGCACAAATCACAGAAAGTGAAAAACAATATAAAACAGGCCTTGAATTTCTTTTTCCCGTAGAAAACGGAGCTGAACCGGAAACAGGGGCGAAAGGGGAAATCGCACCCCAGGACATTGAGTTTCTTTTAAATACACGGTTAGTTAAAACTCAGTCCAAAGATAAGCTTTGCTCCCTGTTAAACTGTATGTCACGCAAAGTCATCAACGCCGGCACACCTTTTATTTCTCCCAAAAATCATCTGAACGGCCTGTATATTATCCAGAAAGGACAATGCATGGTTCAGCTCAAGGATGAAAACGGTTTTTGTCAATCTGCAGGACAGAAAAGAGAAGGTGATGTTATCGGGGATATGGCCTTTCTCTCAGCCAAACCCTTCATATCTGATGCTGTTTCGGAATCTGAAATGGTTGTTTGGGAATTACCGGCAACCAAGTTTGACTCGGCCTGCCGGTTACAACCCGGTTTAATTCAGTTTTTAACCGGATTATTGACAATCCGGTTGAGTGATCCGGCAGATTCAGAGGTAAAATCTGCCGGCCGCTATCTCATAATTCATCCGATTGGAGAGGGAAGGACCGGTTTTGTATATAAGGGCAGGCATGAACTATTAAATGCCCCGGTTGCCATAAAAATGATAAAACATCACCAGTCAGGGGAAAAAGAAGATTTTAACAGCTTTAAAAAAAGAATCAGCCGCATTTCCGGCCTGAACCACCCCAATATTACCCGGATCCATATGGTTGAAGAAAAATATCGAACCATTTTTATCATCATGGAGTATATCGACGGAGAGTCGCTGGAATCTCTTTTTGAAAAAAAAATCCCTTTTCCATTCGATACTGTATTGTTTTTCCTGGCTCAGATATGTTCTGCTCTTGCCTATGCACATGATCAAAAATTAATTCATAAACAACTGACCCCTTCTAATATTTTTATTTCAAAAGGCAGTCATGTAATGGTATCGGATTTCGGGGTTGCCGCTCCCATCCCGAAAGAAGGTTCTTTAGAAGATGAAAATTCCCATTACATCGCTCCGGAACAGATCAAGGGCGGGAAAACAGATCTTAGGTCAGACATTTACAGCCTGGGAATTATTGCCTATGAACTGTTGACGGGCCGGGCACCTTTTTCCAGGGAGAACCACCATTCCGGTGGAATGAGTATGAACACCTTTGGAAGCACTGATATATCTTTTCTCAGAACACCGGACCTTCCTGAATGTTTAAAAAAATTTATTCTCAAGGCCTGTGCAATATTACCAGGCCAGAGATACGGCTCGGTTTATGAGATCATTGAAGAACTCTCCAGTGAAAGCGACATTTTTAAAGAAGCCCTGAACCTGAGAAATGATATGGAACAGGAAGTTTGTGCCCTGCTCATTTCATATAAAAAAAATCAGCAATCATCCCTGTTCAGGCTTCTCGATGATTTCAGCCGGAAAGCCGTGGACCTGGGGATAGAGGTTAATATAACCGGAAAAATCCAGATTCATTAAAACCAAAGAAATTAAAGAATCTATTTCCCGAAAAGGTCATTTTAATTTTATATGAACGATGAATTTTATAAGACACAGGAATATTAATATTGACCCAAATGGGGATAAATGATATTGAAGAGAGTTTTTATGCAATGCCTGAAAGGCAGGGATTGCATTGTTATTAATCCTTGCTCCGGATTAGGACCGGGGCTTTATATCCGTAAGGAGAAAAAATGAGGAAATATGAAACCGTTTTTATTTCTGACCCTGATATTCAGGATCAAACACGGACAGACCTGTTTGATAAAGTCAGAAATATCATTGCAAAAGAGAATGGCTATTTAATCGATTTCGACGACTGGGGAAGCAAAAAACTGTCTTATGAAATCAAGAAAAAACTCCGTGGTCATTATGTCTGTGTCACATATGGCGGTTCCGGCCAACTTGTTAAAGAGCTTGAAAGAAACATGAGACTGAGTGATGATATCATGAAATTCATGACCATCCTTCTGTCTGATCATGTAACTTTAGAACAGCTTGAAAAAGAGGCTGAAGAAGCGAAAAACAAACCTAAAAAGTCGGATGAAACAGAAGATATATCCGGGAAAGCTGACAGTGCAGTTGCGGAAGACGCTTCTGAGGAAGATGATGATACGGAAACGGATGAAGAACCGGAATAGTTAAAATCGGGAGAAAATAACCATGTATAATAATAGTAATAGCAGTAGCAGCAGTAACAGTAAAAAACCCCAAAAAGGAGCAGGTAAAAGCAAATTTTATCAACGCCGTAAAATATGCAGATTCTGTGTGGATAAAGAACTTGATATTGATTACAAAAACCCCAAGGCACTCCGGTTGTTTATTACGGAACGAGGAAAGATAATTCCCAGAAGAATCACAGGGACCTGCGCCAAGCATCAACGGGAGCTTACGGTTGCCATCAAGCAATCCCGAATGATCGCACTACTTCCGTTTATCGGAAAACCCATGTACTGATCATAAGATCTATCCTGAGGAACAATGCAGATGACGGGTACACAAATACAATCAACATTTATTAAGGATATTCTGACCGGTATCCTTTTATATGTTTTGATTATCACCCTTATGTTCATCATTCCGCTGACAGGTGTCGCAACCTGGCTCTTCCTTCCTCTTCCTGTATTGTTTTACAGGTTGAAAACAGGCAGAAACAGCGGGATAGTGATCATGCTGGCAAGCCTTGCAATACTCATGCTGGTTACCCGTAACATTGCAATGATTACATTTTATTTTGGCTCCCTTTTAATGACGGGTTTTATTCTGGGCGAGTGCATTGAAAACCATTTTCCGGTTGGGAAAATCATGCTTTTCACTTTCCTCACGGTATTTAGCACCTGTCTTGCAGGGATCTTTCTTTATTCTGCCATCCAAGGACAGGACATTCAACAGCTCATATCCGGTTATATTGCAAACTATTATGCCCTGTCAGGAGATTTTTTTTCAGAATTAGAAAGGCTTTATCCTGAAATGAACCTTGACCGGCAGGTGTTTGAAAAGGAGAATTCGGTTCTTCTCCTTGCAGCTCCGGGTATATTTATCAATTCATACCTGATGATGATGTGGCTGAATATCCTTGTAATGAGGAAAATTTTAGTAAGAAAAGGGATCGTTGTAAAAACCATTGAAAATTTAAACTGCTGGAAAGCTCCTGATTATCTTGTATTCTGCTTGATTGCCGTGTCTGTTTTAATTTTCTTTGCTTCAGGTGTATTGAAATTTATTTGTGTAAATTTATTGATCATTTTATTGTTTGTTTATTTTTTTCAGGGAATTGCGGTTGTATCATTTTTTTTTCAAAAAAAGAGGACGCCGTTTGCCGTCAGATTTTTTTTTTATTTACTGATCGCAATCCTTCCTCAGTTCCTGTTCCTTGTTATCGGATGCGGCTTATTTGATACCTGGATCAATTTTAGAAAACTTGATACGGCTACATCATAGAATAAAAGTCATCCCATGGTATAAATCATAAGGATGTACTTTTTTGGAGGTTTAAAATGAGAGTGATATTAAAAGAAACCATTGACACACTTGGAATTGCCGGTACGGAATGTACTGTGGCCGAAGGATATGGCCGCAATTATCTTCTACCCCAGGGGAAAGCCATTATTGCTACCCCCCAGAACAGAACAGTCATGGCACAGGCAAAAGCAAAGCTTGATCTCCAGATTGCCAAAGAAAGAAAAATTGCTGAAGAGCTTGCAGAAAAAATTAAAACCGTTGTCATTACCATTAAAGCCAAAGTGCATGAAGACACCCTTCTTTATGGCTCAGTGACAACCCATGATATCAAGGAATCGCTCAGCAATAACAATATTGAATTGGAACGTCGTGCCATTCTTCTGGCTGAACCTATTAAGGAAATCGGCGAATACAAAGTCCCCATCCGGCTTTACAAAGATGTTGAACCGGAAATCACGGTTAAAGTGATTGCTGAAGAAAACCAGGAAAATTAATTTTTTTTAAAAATACATCCGGGAAGATGTTAAAAATATCTTCCCGGATGTATTTTTTAATATTTTATGGCATTAAAAAAAAATAAAATATCAGAAGACCTGCTTCTCAATAAAACACCACCCCATGATATAGATGCGGAACAATCCATATTAAGCGCCATCTTTATTAATAACGACAGTCTTCATGATATCATCTCCATCTTATCCCCGGAAGATTTCTACAAGGGGTCTCATCAAAAAATCTATCAGGCCATTATCGATCTTGCCCACAAAGGAGAACCTGCAGATCTGGTCACCGTTGTCAACCGTCTGAAAGAAAAAGGCGAACTCGAAAGCATTGGCGGTGCTTCCTATCTTGCAGCGATTTCCGATGCAGCACCTGTTGCTGTAAATGCCGTTCATTATGCCGATATTATTAAAGGCAAATCCTCTCTTCGGCAATTGATCAGCGCCTCATCCGGCATTATCGAAAAATGTATGAAAGATCAGGGCGACTTTGAAGATATTATTGATTTTGCAGAGTCTTCCATTTTCAATATCTCTTCAAAAAAAACCGAAGGCGGATTTAAAACCCTGGGAGAACTGATCAATTTGAATATTGATAAGCTTGAAGACCAACAGGGAAAAGACGGCGGCCTTTCAGGGCTTTCTACCGGGTATACCCGTCTCGATAAAATTACATCCGGTCTTCAGAAATCCGATTTGATTATCCTGGCTGCAAGGCCCAGTATGGGGAAAACCGCTTTTGCCTTGAATATTGCCCGGAACGTGGCGCTTCATGAGCATAAACCCGTAGCTGTTTTTTCTCTTGAAATGTCCAACGAACAACTTTCCATGAGACTTCTGACATCAGAAGCACGGATTGATTCCAACCGACTTCGAACCGGTTTTATAAGCCAGGAAGACTGGCAAAATGCAACCGATGCCGCAGGCATCTTAAATGAACTGCCGATCTTTATTGACGACACTCCCAATATAACAGCCATGGAAATACGTGCAAAAGCAAGAAAGCTATGCCAAAAACACAATGAACTAGGTCTGATTGTTGTGGACTACCTTCAACTTATGAAACCACCTTTTCGAACAGATCGAAGAGACCTTGAAATTGCCGAAATTTCAAGATCGTTAAAAGCCCTTGCAAAAGAATTGCAAGTCCCCATTATCGCTCTATCCCAGTTAAACCGCATGCTTGAACAACGCTCGGACAAACGGCCCATGCTGTCGGATCTCCGTGAATCAGGGGCCCTGGAGCAGGATGCGGATATCGTCGCCTTTATTTACAGGGATGATGTCTATAATAAGGAACCGGACAATCCTAAAAAAGGAATGGCTGAAATCATTGTGGCAAAAAACAGGAATGGCGCCACAGGTATGGCCCTGATGCATTTTCTGGGTCAATATACACGTTTTGAGGAACTCTCGCCAGACTCTTCTTTTCAGGAATTTGAATGAAAAAGCAGCTATACGGCAATACAGAAGGCCTTAGAAACACCCATATCAAACTCATAGAAAATCTTTACCAGTATCAAACCCTGCCTGAATATATTGCTGATCCGGAACTTGTCCTGGCACTTGTGGCGCTTTCCCATGAAATCAAACGTCAGATCGGGATTCTGATTGACCGGAACGGAAAAATTATCCATGTCATTGTCGGGGATTCCCAGGGGATTGTTATTCCGGTAATCTCCGATTATATGGCTCACCCGGGAAAATTAAAAGGCCTTCGGCTCGTTCATACCCATTTAAAAGAAGAACCCCTGACACGGGATGATCTGACTGACCTTGCCCTCTTACGGCTGGATTATATCACGGCCATCTGCATCAAAGCGGATGGCCGGCCTGGCCCCCTTTATTCCGCCCATATCCTCCCGGATGAGGATTCCGATCCCTACAAAGTGCTGGAGCCTGTTAGCATTGAAGATCTGAAGCTCAATTGTCTCTCCCGGATTCTGGCGCTTGAGTCTGAACTAACCCGGAAAAATTCTTTATATAGACCGGAATCCGGTAAAGAAAATGCATTTCTTATCAATGCAGTGACTCTGGATCAAAAAGATGTAACCGCTTCCATGGATGAGCTTAAAGAACTTTGCAAAACAAGTCATATCAACATCATCGGAACAGCTATTCAAAAAAGGAAACTGATAGATCCAAAATATGTCGTCGGCAAAGGCAAATTATCCGAGATAGTGATTCAAGCCATTCAAAAACATGCCACCCTGTTGATATTTGACAGGGAATTGTCTTCTTCACAAATCCGTTCCATCACTGATTTTGTTGAAATGAAAGTAATCGACCGCACTCAATTGATTCTGGATATCTTTGCAAAACAGGCAAAATCAAGAGAAGGCAAATACCAGGTAGAGCTTGCCCAGCTTGAATACATACTGCCGCGATTGATCACAAAGAATACTGCCATGTCGAGGTTGACCGGCGGTATCGGCGGCAGGGGCCCGGGTGAAACAAAGCTTGAGATCAACCGGAGACGAGTCAGAGAAAGAATTGACAGGCTGAAAAATGAAATTGCAAAAATCAGAAAACAACGGCGGCAGCAAAAATCCATGAGGAACAAAAAAGGATTGCCTGTCATCTCTATCGTGGGCTATACCAATGCAGGCAAATCCACTTTACTCAACACGCTGACCCAAAGCAGTATTATTGCAGCCGACCGCCTTTTTGCTACGCTTGATCCTTCCAGCAGACGATTAAGATTTCCAAGAGATGTTGAGGTCATCATTACGGATACGGTGGGATTTATCCAGAACCTGCCCAAAGATTTGATGGAAGCTTTCCACGCTACCCTGGATGAACTGATGGATGCCGATGTGATTCTCCATGTCATAGATATCAGCAATCCACGTTATAAACAGCAGAAAGAGACGGTTGAACAGATTCTTAAGAATTTAAAACTCAATACCATTCCGACTCTTTTTGTATTTAACAAAACAGACCGGGTCGAGCTTGATTCCTTTGATGATCAATGGCTTTTAGCCCAGGGTATCCTAATATCCGCGACACAGAAACAATCCTTGAACCCCCTTGTTGACAAGCTGAAATCAATGATCGGTAATTTAAAATAAAATAGGGGTTGACCAAAGGATATTTTTAACTTAAATAAGAAAAAAATTAACCAATTTTATGGAATGAATATGGAAATTAAAAAATTAGAGCAGATTATCATCACGACCTCAGCTAAGCAGGACTCCATAGACATACCGGATTGTTTTGGAGAGTTTAATAAAAAAAATAAACTTTGTGCAAACTATTGTTCAATATCCATCCGATGCTGTGTCATGAGAAGCAGAAATCCAAAAATTGATATTTTGGAAAAGCTTTTGATACACAATCATTATGCCATAAAAATGAATTGACGCTTTTTTTAAATTTCAGGATCTAAGAATCAAAAAAACGAACAGAAATTATTCAAATATCTTACCCGGATTTAATATATTCAGGGGATCAAATACTTTTTTAATGCCTTTCATCAATTCTATTTGAGCTTCCCCGATTTCATCGGGCAAAAATCTTTTTTTAGTGATTCCTACCCCATGTTCCCCGGTTATGGTGCCCCCGAGACGCAAGGTTTCGCAAAACAATTCTTCAACCGCTTGTTTTGCCCTTTCAAGCTCATCTTTATCGGATTTGTCATACATGATATTACAATGGATATTTCCATCCCCTGCATGACCAAAACTTACGACTTTCAATCCGGATGTCCTTTGTATTCTTTGAGTCACCTCAACCATATCCGGAATTTTATTAATGGGGACCACAATATCCTCATTGATTTTATTAGCTGCGATCTTGTATAAAACAGGGGATAAGGCTTTCCTTGCTTCCCAGAGGGCTTGAGCGTCTGCCTGTGTTTTTGCCGTCATCACATCAAGTGCATTACAGGAAAAACAAAATTCTCTAATCCGTTCCGCATCTCTTTCAACCGTATAAAGATCACCATCCAGTTCAATAATCAGAAGGGCTTTGACATTGCCGCCCAATTTAAAACTCAAATGATCCCGGATAAGAAAAAGGCATGCTTCATCAAGGTATTCAACACACCTTGGGATAACGGTGTTTTTCATGATACCGGATACAGTGCCGGCAGCTTTTGCCATACTGTCAAAGAGAACGGCCATGGTTTTGACTGCCGATGGTTTTGGTAAAAGTTTTAAAGTGATTTCCGTCACTACGGCCAGGGTTCCTTCAGACCCCACAATCAGGCGTGTCAGATCATACCCTGCAACCCCTTTTGCCGTGGATACACCGGTTTTAATCAACCGGCCTGAAGGTAGGACGGCCCTTAACCCAAGAACATAATCGCGGGTGACCCCATATTTGACAGCACGCGGGCCTCCGGCACATTCACCGATATTCCCGCCAATGGTACAGATCGATGAACTTGATGGATCAGGAGGATAAAACAATCCTTTTTCTTCAACAGCCTTGTGAATATCAGAAACAATAACTCCGGGTTGAACCCTGATAATAAAATTTTCTTCATCAATATTGATAATCTTATTCATCCGGGTTGTGACCATTACCAAACCGCCTTTGACAGGAACAGATCCGCCTGTCATACCGGAACCCGTACCACGGGGTACAATGATCATTTTTTCTTTGGAAGCTAATTCTAATATTTTTGAAATTTCCGATTCTGACCCCGGGAAAACTACGATTTCAGGCAGATAGGAAATCCCGGTCGCATCATAGGAGTAACAGAGCAATTCTTCTTTTTCTCTTGTAACATGTGATTTGCCTGATATTGTTTGAAGCTTCCTGAAAACCGATCCAGTAACCCCCATCTATAGTTTCCCTGCTTCGATTTTTTTAGAAAGATAGTTGATCTGTTCAAAAAGAACGGTTTTTTGTTTTAACTCCTTTTCAATAGCATTAATGGCATAGATGGCTGTCGCGTGGTATCTGTTAAAACTGGCACCAATGGTTTTAATCGAATGATCAGTGTATTTTTTAGACAGAAAAATGGCAATCTGCCGGGGTTTTACAATTCTCTGCTGCCTGGAAGCCGATATTATCTCTTTTTCCGATATGGAAAATTCATCACATATAAATTTTTTAATCGACTCTATGGTGATTCGCTTTTTTATATTGATAATATTTGCCAGAACGCTTTTTGCAAGCTCGATATCAATATCATAGCCCATGAGTTGTCCCTTTGCTGCGACACCAAACAGACCGCTTTCAAGCTGTCTGACATTATCACTCAATTCCTGGGCAATATATTCCGTCACTTCCTTTGGGATGGCATAGCCAAAAACTTTTGATTTCTTTTTTAAGATCCTGACCCTGGTTTCATAATCCGGTGGAGATATTTCCGTGACAAGCCCCAGAGTAAGACGTGATTTCAACTGATCATTAAGTTTAGGGATATCATCCGGAAGTTCATAGCCGGATAATATGATTTTTTTATCTGCTTCAAATAGATAATCCAGCGTAATGGCAAGTTCTTTCTGGGTTGCATCCTTCCCTGCCAAAAAATGAATATCCTCCAGGATAAGAACATCACATTTTTTTCTGTATCTTTCTTTAAACTGATCAATTGTGTTTGTTTTAATAGAATGTATCATTTCATTGGTGAAGTCTTCGGCTGTCACATAATAAACACTATTGGACCGGCAGTGGGTAATGATATGATGTCCGACAGCCTGGGAAAGATGGCTTTTTCCAAGGCCTGTTTTTCCTAAGAGATAAAGAACATTTGAACCGTTTTGTCTTCCATGGGCAAGAGACAAGGATGCAGAATATGCAAAATCAGAATTTTTACCGACTACAAAATCATCAAAGGTAAAACCTTTTTTTAACAATCGTCCATTATTGAATCTTACATTGAGCCCAGGCAGATGCATCTGTTTCGAATCCTTTGATTTAAATGCCAGCGCCGGATAAAATCCTGATCTTTTGATATTTTTTCTTAAACTTCCTTTTTCCGGAGCATTAACTTTGAATTCAATTTGAATATCATTATGACCCAATTTTGAAAACTCATCTTTAAATATCGGAAGATAATTATCGACCAAGCGCTTGACGGAATATGAATTCGGACTGGATAGTTTAACATGATGCCCGTCATGCTCCAGGAGTTCTACCGGATCAATCCACATTCTATAACTGTGATCCGGTAGAGTTTTTTTTATTTGACTTTTTACTTCTTCCCAGAACAATTCTAAATTTCCCAAAGAAAACCTCTTTATTTCAATTACAAATTGAGACACTGGTTAATAAAGCAAATTTATTTAAATATAACGGAAAACAACTGATAATCAAAAAGTATTGCCTTTTTTATTTAAATATCCGTCATCGGTCAACCCTGATCTTAAGTGTTATCAAAATATAACAACAATTCCTGGCATAATTTTTTAATTATTCGATTTTATTATATTTTATTTGTGAAACAGGTATTTTTTTATAGATTCCAGCAACTTCAACAACTGCTTATTTTTGCTGGCTTTTTTATAATTCTCTAGCATATCTTCATTTTGGGAAAAAAAAATTTACTCTGATTTATTCCGTTTTACTTTTAATTGCTTCAAATTTAATAAAAATTCCAGGTTTTTTTTAATCTGAATTTCATAATAGTTTCACAATTCCATAACATAAATTGTATTTACTCTTTATTTTTCCAATAGTATATTGCTCATAATTTTTTTTAATTTCTATTCTTGGTAATTAGACTACAATTATGAAACAGCAATTTTTGCCGGTTATCGGTATTACAATGGGTGACCCTGCCGGGATCGGGCCTGAGATCATTATCAAAGCGTTAAACGAACCTTACCTCTATTCCATCTGCCGGCCTGTGATCATAGGGGATTCACATATTTTGAAAAAAACACTGGATCTTCTTGCCTTTCAACATCAGGTTCACATTATTGATGATCCTGAACAAGGACGCTTCAAGTTTAAAACATTAGATACACTTAACGTCTCCCAGTTCAATATCGAACACTTCAAACCATCGGCACCCTGCATTGAAACCGGAATTGCAATGCAGGACTACGTGGTTAAGGGGGTTGATCTTGCATTGAACCGGAAGATTAACGCTCTTGTCACCTGCCCTATCACGAAAACTGCATTAAAGCTTGCCGGTTCAAACTTCCATGGACATACGGAATTGCTGGCACACAGGACCGGAACAAAAGACTATGCCATGATGCTGGCCGGCCAAACGCTCAGGGTTGTTCTTGTGACCATTCATATCCCCCTGGCACAAGTCTCGGCGAACCTGACCATTGAAGGCATCATAAAAAAGATCAGATTGACTCATACTTCTTTAAGAACTCGTTTTAATCTCAAGAAACCGAGAATTGCTGTTGCCGGGTTAAATCCGCATTCAGGGGAAGCATCCATGTTTGGCCGTGAAGAAGAAGACATCATCATGCCCGCCGTCAGAATTTCACAAGAGGAGGGCATTGATGTCCATGGACCTTTACCGCCGGATTCGGTTTTTTATCATGCAATGAGGGGGCAGTATGATGCCGTTGTTTGCATGTATCATGATCAGGGACTGATCCCCTTTAAACTCATTCATTTCAGTGACGGCGTAAACACAACCCTGGGGCTGCCCATTATCAGAACATCGGTAGATCACGGAACTGCATATGATATAGCCTGGAAAGGGATAGCTGATCCTTCAAGCCTCATGGAGGCGGTTAAAATGGCTGCATTTCAGGCACAGATAGTCAAAAAAGATAGGTTAAATGAATCCTGATAAAATCGTTATTCAAGGGGCCCGGGAACATAACCTTAAAAATATTAATGTTGAAATCCCCAGGAACAGCCTGACCGTTATTACGGGACTCTCCGGATCAGGCAAGTCCACGCTGGCTTTTGATACTTTATTTGCAGAGGGCCGGAGAAGATATGTGGAATCTCTTTCCACCTATGCCAGACAATTCTTGGGACAGATGGACAAACCTGATGTGGATGCCATTATCGGATTGAGCCCGGCCATTTCCATAGAACAGAAATCAGCCGGGCATAATCCCAGATCCACTGTTGGTACCGTAACCGAAATATATGACTATCTCAGGCTCCTGTTTGCAAGAGTCGGCAAACCCTATTGTTATAAGTGCGGCCTTCCGATTTCCTCCATGTCCATAGACCAGATTACAGACAGAGTGATGGACCTGGAAGAAAATTCAAAAATTATGATTCTATCTCCTTTAATTACCGGTCAAAAAGGCTCACATGAAAAATTGCTATTAAAAATTAAAAAAGACGGGTTTGCCAGGGTCAGGGTCGATAAAAAAATTTATTTAATTGAAGACCTTCCTGATTTGGAAAAAAATCAAAAACACACCATTGATGCTGTTGTCGATCGGCTCGTTATAAAAAAGGAAATAGGAAAACGTCTTTCCGACTCTCTGGAACTTGCTTTATCTTTATCTGAAGGAAGAGTTATCATTCTTGATTTAAACAACAAAACAGAAATCCTTTTCAGTGAATCAAAATCATGTCTTCATTGCGGTATCAGCTATCCTGAATTTACACCAGCCTCTTTTTCATTTAATTCCCCCCAGGGAGCCTGCCCCAAATGTGATGGTCTTGGCGCTGTTACGGAATTTGATCCGGATCTGATTATTCCCGATAAAACCCTTTCATTACGGCAAGGTGCCGTTCTTCCATGGGAAAACCGGGATTCGATTCAGTTTATGGAATTTCTTGATGCCCTGGTAATCCACTATAAAGAAAATATATACAAACCCTTTCATGAACTCTCCTCTCAATTTCAAGAAGTCTTGCTGTATGGTTCAGGTAAAGAGGAAATCCCTTTTTATACTGAGAGAGGAGATAAAAAAATTATTTATAAAAAACCATATGAAGGGATTATCCCTATCTTAAAAAGGCGTTATCATGAAACAGAATCAAATTCTCTAAGGGAAGAAATTAAAAAATTCATGAATTTCAAGGCCTGCTCTTCATGTAACGAAACAAGACTGAATAAAGCTTCAGCATCGGTCAGGGTCGGGGACAGGACAATTTCTGAAATCACTTCTCTATCCATACAGCATTCCTTTTATTATATTTCATGTCTTGAGTTAAAAAATAAGGATCAACTGATTGCCGAGGGAATTTTAAAGGAACTGAAAGAGCGATTAAGCTTTCTACAGAATGTTGGTCTTGAATACCTAACACTTGACCGGTCTGCTGCCACGCTTTCCGGAGGGGAAAGCCAGAGAATCCGGCTTGCCACTCAAATCGGGTCAAAACTGACCGGTGTTCTTTATGTGCTTGACGAGCCCAGCATCGGCCTTCACCAGAAAGATAATGCAAGACTATTAACCACCCTGATGAATCTTCGAAATCTTGGGAATACCGTACTGGTTGTTGAGCATGATGAAGAAACCGTTCTGTCTTCCGACCATGTCATAGATATGGGACCCGGTGCAGGAAGTAATGGCGGAGAGGTTATGTTTTCAGGTTCTCCGGAAGAACTCATGAAAAGTGAGACTTCTTTGACCGGATTATACTTATCTGGAAAAAAGCGTATCCATACGCCTGCAAAAAGAAGAAAAGGTTCAGGCAGATCGCTTACCCTTTATGATGCATATGCCAATAACCTGAAACATATTGATGTCTCTTTTCCTTTAGGTTGTTTCATTTGTGTAACAGGCGTTTCCGGATCAGGAAAATCTACCCTTGTACTCTCAACACTGTATCAGATCCTATCAAATCGGATCAACCGGTCAAGAAAGGCACCAGGACATCATAAGGAGGTAAGAGGGCTTGAATATCTGGACAGAGTTGTTCATATTGATCAGTCTCCCATTGGAAAAACGCCAAGAAGTAATCCCGGTACATATACCCAGGTTTTCAACCATATCAGGGACCTTTTTTCCCAAACAAGAGAGTCAAAAGCAATGGGTTATGGTCCGGGGCGATTCAGCTTTAACATCAAAGGTGGTCGGTGTGAAGCCTGCACAGGTGACGGGATTATTAAAATTGAAATGCATTTTTTACCAGATGTCTATGTTGTCTGTGATGTCTGCAAAGGGAACCGCTATAACAGGGAAACACTGGATATCACCTATAAAGGCAAAAACATTGCACAGATCCTTGATATGACCATTCATCAGGCCCTACGATTTTTTGAAAATATTTCTTTTATCGTTGCAAAATTGAATACACTGGTGGAAGTGGGCTTGGGCTATATGAGGCTCGGCCAGTCAGCAACCACTTTATCCGGTGGAGAAGCCCAAAGGATAAAACTCGCAAAAGAACTGTCAAAAAAAGGAACCGGAAAGACCATCTATATTCTTGATGAACCAACGACAGGGCTTCATTCCGATGATATTAACCGGTTATTAACCGTCCTCAATAAACTTGTGGATTCAAAAAATACTGTGGTCGTAATTGAGCACAACCTTGATGTGATCAAATGTGCAGATCATATCATTGATCTTGGACCCGAAGGTGGGGAAAAGGGCGGTGAAATAATTGCTTTCGGAACGCCTGAAGAAATCTCGGAAAACATAAAATCTTATACTGGATATTATTTAAAAAAAGCTTTAAATAAATATCATCATTAGAAATAAAAAGAGCCCCGTCCGATTATTTAAAATCGGACGGGGCTCTTAT
>MGTJ01000203.1 GCA_001799395.1 Desulfobacterales bacterium RIFOXYA12_FULL_46_15
TGGGCCGATGCTTCCACATAGCTTTTGGGTCCGAAATAGGCGAATTCAATATGCTTATGGGTCATGGCCGTAATGATACCGGCATAATCAGACGCGGAAAAGGCCTCCACCTTAACCTTTAATTCTTTTTCAAGATGCTGCATCAAAGGCTCGAACCTCACCTTGATGTCTGCCCCGCCTTCCGTGGGAATGAGGCCGATCCTGATCTTTTCCGGCCATTTTTCTGAAGCCAGGGCAAAAGCCCCTGTCATAAGGGTCAGGCAAAACACGGATACAAAGATTTTCCAAATGGTTTTCATTTTTTTCTCCTGATATTGTTATGGTTTATGCTGCCGCGACCGTTGCCGTTTCAGGGTTGAATAACGCTGATTCAAACTGGGTCCCGTATATGGTTCTGGCAATGTCCATGGAAAAATCCGCGACATGGCCGTCAAAAACAAGTTTACCCTGCTGGATGCCGATGATCCGCTCGGCATACTGACAGGCCAGGTCTACCTGGTGAAGATTGACAATGACCGGTATATTTCTGGTGATGCAGATCTGTTTTAAAATTTTGAGCACCCGCTGAGCACTGGCCGGATCAAGGCTGGCCACGGGCTCATCAGCCAGGATGACCTCCGGTTCCTGGGCCAGGGTCCTGGCAATGGCCACCCGCTGCTGCTGGCCGCCGGACAGGCTGTCCGCCCGTTTCGCAGCCAGATGTTCGATCCGGACCCGTTTCAGGGCATCAAAGGCTTTCTGCTTGTTTTCTTCACTAAAAAGACGGAGCACCGACGCTGTATACCAGAAGGCATTCCGGGTATGACCAAGTCTTCCTGCCAGGACGTTTTCAAACACTGTGAGCCTGGGGATGAGATTGAATTGCTGGAAAATCATGCCCACATTACTTCTGAGCCTGCGAAGCGAACGTCCCCTGCACTGGTTGATATCTTTGCCGTTGACCAGGACTTCCCCATCCGAGGCATAAATCAGACGGTTCAGGCACCGGAGCAGGGTGGATTTTCCTGCGCCTGAAGGGCCTAACACCGCAATCATTTCACCTTTTTTCGCTGTAAAGGAAATGTTGTCCACGGCTGTAACATCGCCTGCATAAATTTTGGTCAGGCCCCTGATCTGAAGAATGGGCTGATTTTCTTTTTTCATTGAAAGACTCCTTAATTGAGGGTTTTCTATTTTAAATTTTCCCGGGATTGAATGTGAAATACGGTCCTGCCCTTTACAAAGGCATCGGTAATATGAACCCATCGATGGTCCCGGTTCACGATCAAAATATCTGCACCAGCACCCGGAACCAGAAATCCGGGTTTGTCAGGGGTGTTCAAAAATGACCCCGGGCCGGAGGTGACTTTGTGGAGAGCCTGTTCAAGACCGGATATTTTCTGTGCCGCAACAAAGGCAGCCTGGAACAGGGATTCGGGATAATAATCGGACACAAGCCCTGTGCAGAGCCCTTCTCTCAGCACCTCAGACGCCTTGAGGTTGCCGTTTGTGGAGGTATCCCGGATCAGGTTGGGTGCGCCCATGAACAGCATCAGGTCTTCTTTGGCCGCTGCACGGGCCGCTTCCAGGGTTACGGGAAATTCACAAGCCCTGATCCCCATGGCTTTGATCAGGCCGATCCGGTCCCTTGTGTCATCATCGTGGCTGAGCATGGGAATGCCTCTGGCAGCCACAGCTCCGGTCAGGATTTTGACCATGTCCCAGGCCCGGTTATTATTTTCCTGTTTTTCCTTTGCCTTTTCCAGAATTTCGCCGGAACTTAAATCATATTCCTCTGAATGAAATTTCAGATAAGATCCCATAGATTTAAACTGGCCCTGGCCCGGTGTATGATCCATGACAGACACCATATCCACAAGCCCTGTTTTAACGAGATTTAAAATGATATCAAAGCTTTGTTCCGACCCCACCTCATACCGGACATGGGTCTGGTGACGGATCAGGGCCTGGCCGGATTCCTGAAAGGCTTTAATCTTTTTGAGGCAGTTTTCAGCCTCTTTCGGGGACCTCAAACCCAGCTCATTGTCGGCAAAACTGACAGCATGGCAGAAGGTGGTGATACCGCAGGCCGCCAATTGACGGTCAAGGTTTAAAATGGCAAATTCAATATCGAAAAAAACGCCTTTTCTTTTTTCAATGCTTCTTTCAAGGCTGTCGGAATGCAGGTCCACAAGGCCCGGCATGATCAGGTTGCCACAGGTGTCGATGATGTTTCCGGCATGGGGGATATCTTTACCCTCACAGACCTGGGTGATCCTGCCGTTTTCAAACAAAACCGAGCCGTTTTCATGGAGCCGTATCCCGTCAAACAGGGGGCCGCCCGTAATCACTGTTTTCATTTAATTATCATACCTCCAAAGCCTGGGAAGAGGGTTGGGATGTCATATTTGGGGACATATCAATGACCCGGTCTGCCAGCTCTTTTTGATCCGATCGATTGTGAAAAATGCCGATGACGCAGCTTCCATCCTGAACTGCCTCCCGGATGAGATCCATGACGGTTTTGCGGTTTGCCGGGTCCAGAGAGGCTGTGGGTTCATCCAGCAGCAGGAGGGGATAGGGAGCGACAAATCCCCTGGCCAGATTGATCCGCTGCTGCTCACCCCCGGAAAAGGTTGTGGCTGACAGATGCCATAAATTTTCGGGTATTCTCAGGCGCTCCAGGATCTGTCTGCCCTTTTGTTCGGCCTTTCCAGTTTCCATCCGCCGGGCAATGAGGGGTTCGATGACGGTATCAAGGGCGGAAACCCTTGGCAAAACTCTTAAAAACTGGCTCACATACCCGATGGTATGCTGCCGGATCTCATAAACAAGGGACGGCAGGGCTTTGGCCATGTCCACCCATTCCTTTTTATGCCGGATAAGAATTTTTCCCTCTGGGATTTGGTATCCTGCATAAATCATCTTTAAAAGTGTGCTTTTCCCGGAACCGGACGGCCCGGTGAGAACCGTGGCCTGACCCGGGAAAAATCTCATTGAAAAATCATCCAGGACTTTGATCCGGATGCCTTCCTGGTGATGGAAGACAAAATCCTTGCTGATATTGATAATATTGAGAATAGGGTCCATTTGATCATCCATCATCAGGGTTTTAAAATTGAGGAAACCAGAAGCTGGGTATAGGGTTCCCTGGGATCATCCAGGATCTGGTCGCTGAGGCCGGATTCAACAATCCGGCCGTCCTTCATGACATAGAGCCTGTGGCTTAAAAGCCTTGCCACGGCCAGGTCATGGGTCACCAGGATCATGGAGAGGCTGAGTCTTGCCACCAGTTTTCTCAGCACATCTATCAGCCTTGCCTGTACGGACACATCCAGCCCGGACGTCGGTTCATCCATGAGGATAATCCTCGGGTCGGTCACCAGATTGGCCGCAATCTGAAGTCGCTGCTGCATTCCCCCGGAAAATGTGGAGGGCAGGTCATCCATCCGTTTAGCATCGATTTCAACGGTTTCCAGCCATTGCCGGGCGATCTTCCGGATCTGGCCGTAATGTCTCATGCCGCCTGCCATGAGGCGTTCCCCGATATTTCCGCCGGCACTGACGGTCATCCTGAGACCTTCTACTGAGTTCTGGGTCACAAAACCGGTTTCCGACCGGATGATTTTCCTTAACAGCATTTCGTCCGTCCGGCAAAGGTCAATAAAGCCATAAGAAGAATTGAAAAAAATCGATCCATTGGTCGTGGTTAATCTGCCGGCAATGCATTTGAGCAGGGTGGATTTTCCGGACCCGGATTCACCCACAATACCGATCACCTCGCCCTTGCCCAGTTCAAAACTGATTTCATGGCAGCCCATGGTCTTTCCATAAAATTTTGAAAGATTCCGGACGCTTAAAAGGGGATAGGGTTTTTCACCCGGCATATAGGTCATCACGCCTCCTTTTTCCCGTTTTTCCGGCAATATTCCGTATCGGAACAGACAAAAAGCCTTGATCCCTTATCATCCGTAATGATCTCGTCCAGGAATGAGGTGCCTGACCCGCAGATGGCGCAGGATTCCTCCCAGGTTTCCAGTTCAAAGGGATAATCCTCAAAATCCAGGCTGATCACATCCGTATACGGGGGGACGGCATAAATCCGTTTTTCCCGGCCGGCCCCGAAAATATGGATTGCCGGTGACTGGTGGAGTTTCGGGTTATCAAATTTAGGGATGGGGGAAGGACTCATGATATAGCGGCCATGGACCAGGGCCGGGTAATCAAAGGCTGTTACAATCCGGTCATGCTTTGAAATATCCTCATAGAGTTTGACATACATGGCCCCGTATTCCTCAAAGGCATGCATTTTCAAGGTTTCCGGCCGCCGGGGTTCGATAAACTGGAGCGGCTCCGGGATCGGCACCTGGTAAACCATGATCTGTCCTTGTTTCAGGGGAGTTTCCGGTATCCTGTGCCGGGTCTGGATCAGGGTGGCCTCAGGTGTATTTTCCGTAATCCTGATCCCGGCGGTCTTCCGGAAAAAATCCTTTATACTGACGGCATTCACCGTATCATCCGATCCCTGGTCAATGACTTTGAGAACATCCTCTTTTCCCAGAAGGGAGGCTGTGAGCTGAATCCCGCCGGTTCCCCAGCCGTAAGGAAGAGGCATTTCTCTTCCGCCGAAGGGCACCTGGAACCCCGGAATAGCCATGGCCTTCAGAACGGACCGGCGGATCATTTTTTTGGACTGTTCATCCAGGTATGCAAAATTATAGGTGTGACTCATCTTTTTTTTTCCTGTTTTTCCAATGTTTTTTCCGAAGGTTTCGAATGGATATCAGCTCGGATTGGAAATCTACATAATGAGGCAGTTTCAGGTGCTGAACAAATCCGGAAGATTCCACATTATCGCTGTGGGAAAGGATAAATTCCTGGCTCCTGGCCGGATATTTGTTATCGCTATCTTTCTCGCTGTTCTGAAGGGACCGGTCCAGAAGGGAGACGGACATGGCTTTTCTTTCGTTCTGGCCGAACACAAGGCCATAGCCGTTTTCAAAACCCGGAGCATCTTCTTTTGTCCCGTTGTTCCGGTTGATCATAAAACATTCGGTCACCTTTATTTCCCCCACCTTGATGTCAAACCCCAGCTCCGGCGGCGTGACCATCACCTCTACAAACCCCACCCGGAGTTCACCGAGGAAAGGATGACGGTCAAGGCCGAAGCCCCGTTGCAGGGAATAGGCCGATCCCAGGAGAAATCCTTCATCCCCCCGGGCCATGGCCTGGAGCCGGACACTTCGGCTGGCAGGGATTTTCAAAGGCTGCCGGGTCAGGTCTTCTATTTTTTCGCCGATAAGTTCTTCCTGCCCCGGATTCATCAACCCCTGTTTGATCAAAATAGCGACTACCCGGGTCAGATGTTCATTTTTTTCTCCAGGTGTCCCGCCGGTATCGCCCTGGGGGTCTCCCTGGCTTTGTAACAGTTCAGGTTCATCTTCAAACTCAATCAGCCGGTGGGTATAATCATAGGTGGGCCCCAGGATCTGGCCGCCGGGAATATCCTTAAACGCACCGGAAACCCGCCGAAGAACCTTCATTTTCCCGGTATCAACAGGCCTGGAATTCCCGAACCGCTTCAGGGTGGTCCGGAAAGCTCTGACAAGAAATATGGCTTCCACCAGATCTCCCTGGGATTGCTTTATGGCATGGACAGCGGCTTTTCTGTCATAGAGCGCCCCTTCCGCCATGACACGGTCCACGGCAAGCCCCAGTTGGTTTTCAATCTGCTCCGCCTGGATTTCAGGGATGTTTTTCGATCCCCGCCGGGCTTTGGCAACCAGTTTCCGGGAATTTTTGACCGCAGTTTCTCCGCCTTTGACCGCTACATACATTAGAGGATCTCCGTTTTTGTTGTCCGGGGAAGGGCCGTCAGGGTCCGGCCACAGACAAAAATCATGTCTATTCCCAGGGGATAGGAAAGACAAAGTTCTGACCGGCTTTT
>MGTJ01000204.1:0-4927 GCA_001799395.1 Desulfobacterales bacterium RIFOXYA12_FULL_46_15
TGGAACATTCTTTATAATTTGCCGGCAAACGGCTGATAAACTGAATACCATCTTCTGCTGCACCAAAGACCGGGATTGTTCTGTCAACGCACAGCATTTAAGTTATGGAGTTTGAACGGATTTATACAAAAAACAATTGATACATATCACGATAGATATTATATTGGGTGTGTAATTCAATATATATCATAGAGAGGTAATAACTATGCAAACTGCTAAAATCTTTCAAAGTGGCCGGAGCCAGGCGGTACGATTACCAAAAGAGTTCAGATTCAAAGGCAAAGAAGTCTATATTAAAAAAATAGGATCGGATGTTATTTTATCAAGCAAACCTGATTCTTGGGAAGATTTCTTCCTGTCTGATAAAAAAACGTCCCCTGATTTTATGATAGGTAAAAGAGACTTGGATTTAGAGGAAAGAGATATTTTTAAATGATTCAATATATGCTTGATACTGATATTTGCAGCTATATTATACGGGAAAAGCCGATAAAGGTTTTTGAACGGTTTGAGTCTTTGGATATGGATCAGCTTTGCATATCTGTGGTTACTTATGCAGAACTGATCTATGGCGTTGAACATTCTTCATCAAAAAAAATAAACAGATCAATCGTGAATGATTTTGTAAATCATCTGAATATAATGGAATGGGACAAATTCGCAGCCGAACACTATGGAAAAATCAGGGCATTCCTTCAAGCCAATGGCGATATCATAGGTGCAATGGATATGATGATAGCCGCCCATGCTGTAAGCCTAAAAATGACGCTGGTTACAAATAATGAAAAGCATTTTAAAAGAGTCCCAAAGCTTAATGTTGAAAATTGGGTATAGAGGCTGATGAATACAAAAACACTGCCCCAGCCTCCTTGCTCCATCCCCCCTTTTCTCTTCAATCCATGCTACAACCTGCTGCTCAGATGCAAAGCTGCAGATGGGCGAGTTTTAGGCCAAATACTATTTACCGAAATATGCATTGGGCAGCCATAAGGCAATCTCAGGAAACAGGATGACCAGAACCAGCCCGACCACCATGACAAAGGCAAAGGGAACAATGGAACGGTAAATATCTGCCAGCGAAACTTCCGGAGGGGCCATGGCCTTCATCAAAAACAGGTTATATCCGAACGGCGGGGTAATATAGGCAATCTGACAGGTAATGGTATACAGAACCCCGTACCAGACCGGATCAAACCCGAGGCTGATAACTAACGGAACATAAAGCGGCGCAACAATGATGAGCATGGCCGTATCATCCAAAAACATCCCCATCAGGATATAGGAAAGCTGCATCATTATCAGAACTCCCCATGGAGTCAGATGCCACTGATCCAGAAACAGGGTCTTGATGGCATGCACGGCGCCGAGGCCATCAAACACTGCCCCGAAACACAGGGCGGCCAGGATCACCCACATGAACATGCAACTGACACTCAGGGTATTGCGCAAAGTATCCTGCATGACTTTCCAGGTCAACCGGTGCTTGAAAGCTGCTGCCAAAGTTGTGGCAGCAGCGCCTGCGGCCGAGCATTCGACAAGGCTTGTGACCCCCATGAGAAAAAGGCCTGTCATGGAAATAATGATGACCAGGGGAATGATCCCGGCCCGCAGCAGGACAAACCTTTCCTTCCAGGTAATCAGCCGGCGCTCTTCCAGGGGCAAGGCCGGTCCGAGAGAAGGATTGAGTTTACACCGGATGAGTACATAGAGAATAAACAGGGCAGCCAGCAGAAGACCGGGGAAAACACCGGCCATCCATAAGCGGCCCACATTCTGCCGGGCGATCATGCCATACAGAACGAGCACTACGCTAGGCGGGACAAGGATGCCCAATGAACTGCCCGCCTGGATGACGCCGGTTACCATAACCTTGTCATAGTTACGTTTCAGCATTTCGGGCAGGGCAATGGTGGCGCCGATGGCCATACCGGCCACGCTCAATCCGTTCATGGCGGATATGGCCACCATCAGACCAATGGTGCCCACGGCCAGACCGCCGTTGACCGGTCCTGTCCAGACATGGAACATACGGTAGAGGTCACTGGCGATGCCTGATTCGGAAAACATATACCCCATATATATAAACAGGGGCAGAGTCAGGAGCGGGTACCAGTTCAAGAGGATAAAGCTTGCATTGAAGGGCATTTCCACACCGCCATCCCCCCAGAGAAGAAGAGCGAAAAAAGCGGCTACCCCACCAATGGCGGCAAAGACGCGTTGCCCGGTGAGGAGCATGAGGACCATGGAAGAGAAGATCAGGACGGCAATCAATTCATGACTCATTTTATTTTTCCCCCCTGGCTTTGGATAGATCTTTGAACCATTCTGCAACGGCCTGAAGCAACATCAATAAAATTCCAATGGACATGATGACCTTAATCGGCACCAGAGGCGGCCCCCAGGGGGTATAGCTTTTCTGTTTGTATTCAATGGCATATTCAAGACTGGAAATAGAGCCGATAAAAAGAACCACCAGATAAAAAATAAGAATGGGGCCGGTAATAAGATCGGCAATTGCCTTTCTCTGTTTTGACCATGGACCGTAGAGCAGGTCCATCCGGACATGCCCGTCGATTATCATGGAATAGCCTCCTCCGAGCAGGTAATATGCAGCCATGACAAATTGCGCGATTTCCACTGCCCAGATGTGGGGAAGATTAAAAACGGTTCTGGATACGGATTCGAACAGAAGAATTCCGCCCATGGCAAAGACCAGATACATTGAAAATTTTCCCACAACCGTATTCACAGATTCAATATATTTCACAAACAGTCGGATTGGCTTCGGCATGCTACACCTTTAAATTCCCTTCATCCTTGAAAAAAAGGACTATCATTGAAGACCGGCCTCCCTGATCCTGATCTCAGAGCGGGGAAGGCCGGCATTTCATCTATTAATGTTTATTGCTACAGGTTATTAATACCGGTAGGGCGGGCCTGCTGCTTCCATGGTCTTGGTATATTCTTTGAGGATGGCGACCACCTTGGCGCTTCTTGGGCTCTTGGCAGCGACTTCATCCCATAGTTTGTAAGCAGCGTCCTCAACCTGCTTCCATTCTTCTTTGGGAATGGTGGTTAACTGCATTTTACCTCCCTTGGTCCGGTAATGGGCTTCTCCATGCCAATACCAATGCTGCCGGTAATAGTGAGAGCTGTCCATACAGAGTTTGAATAAGGTCTTCAGGTGCTCAGGAAGGGCTGCCCATTTATCACTGTTGGCAAAATAGGAACCGGCCCAGGCACCGGAGATGGGGTTGGTCAAATAATACTTACAGACATCGGCCCAGCCGACCGTATACACTTCTGTAATACCGGACCAGCAGACACCATCCAGCTCCCCTGTCTGTATCGCCATCTGGACATCGGAATAGGGAAGGGACATGGGGATAACACCGAATTGCTGCAAGAATTTGCCGCCTGTGGGGAAGGTATAGACTCTCAGGCCTTTAAGGTCTTTAATGCTTCTGATCGGCTTGGAAGTTGAAAAATTACAGGGATCCCATGCACCCGTGCTCAGCCAGGTTACGCCTTTGACTTCAGCATAGGCTTCTTCCCAGATTTTATTGAGCCCCATCCAGTTCCAGAGTGCAGGAACATCCAGGGAATAACGGGAAGCAAAGGGAAAATAGGCCGCGAATATGGCCACATCCACAGGAGCGGCCATGGAGTCGTCATCGCTTTGAGCGGCATCAATCGTACCCTTGGCAACGGCACGGAACAATTCCCCCTGGGGAACAAGCTGATCGGCATTGTACAGTTCGATCACCATTTCTCCATTGGCAGCCTTATTAAATGCATCAATGGAGGGTTTGATGACATGCTCGGCCAAGGCAGGACCGGCATAGGTCTGAAGCCTCCATTTAATGGTGGATTTCTGTTGCGCAATTACATAAGGCGCATTCACGGCTGTTGCGGCCACAGCAGCGGCCCCAATCCCTGCTTTTTTGATAAACTCGCGTCGTTTCATTCTACCTGGCTCCTTTTTTGATGTTTAATGAACATTCAACCAATTTTATAAGCCCTCCGAAGACCGGCAAGGTCGTTGGAAAGTGTGGATATTTATACAAGTATTCTTTTGAGTAAGGCTTTTACAATCTGTACCTTGAATGTATTTCCAGAAAGCGGGTTAACCGCTTTCACTGCAAGATCCCCTGCTGCCAAAACCGTTTCATCACTGGCTGATTTCCCTTCCAGATAGCCTTCAACTGCCTTTGCCCTCAAAGGGACGGGAGCAACAGCCCCTAGAACAATGCCTGCATTTTTAATCACCTGCCCTTCCAGGTCAAAGGAATAGGCAAGGCTGACAATAGGAAAATCAATGGCATTGCGTATTCTGAATTTCTGATAGCCCTGCCGGTTGGTTTTTGACGGGGCCGGTATCTCAATCTCTTCTACCAGCTCATCATTGTCAAGAACGGTGCATTTCATGATGTCTGCGGCAAAAAAATCATCGGCAGCAATGGTTCTCCGGGTTGTTTTAATCTTCGCACCCAGGGCCATGAGTGCCGGCGCCATATCCGATGCATTCACTGCAATACAACTGCAGTTCACGCACCGTGCAGCTTCGGACCGAATATCATCCAGGTTTTTTATGTCCCGGGTCCTGGCGCATTTTTGGTGACTGTCGCATTGCATGTCAAGAGATTGCCCCATGGGCATATGGGATTCGGGCTTGATTTTGGCAACGGCATGGGCGGTTTTACGCCCGGCCGCCACCGCATGAATCACGGACAAAGGACCGCTATTGATGTCACCCCCGGCATAAACCCCTTCCAGATTGGTAGCCCGGGTTTCCTCATCAATGACAATCAGACCGCGCCGGGTTTCTATTTCATCCATGGTGTAGGAAAGGTCGGTTGACTGCCCGATGGCCAGGATAATCTGGTCTGCTTCAATGATTTGTTTAACGGCAGGATCAAAGCTGGGA
>MGTJ01000204.1:4965-5867 GCA_001799395.1 Desulfobacterales bacterium RIFOXYA12_FULL_46_15
TACAATTTCCATCCCGGCTACGCAGCCTTTTTTCTCAATGATCCGGTCCGGACCAAAGGATGTCAGAAAGGTAACCCCTTCATGCAGAGCTTCAAGAATTTCCTCTTCAAAGGCCGGCATGGTGTCCCGCGATTCCAGACAGACCATGGTGACCGATGCCGCACCCAGACGGCGGGCCGTAACAGCCACATCAACCGCCACATTACCGCCTCCGATGACCAGGACTTTTTTGCCCACGACAGGTTTTTTGCCCAGTTCAATGGAAGACAGAAACTCAATGCCAGGTGTCAGCAATTCCTTTTTGTCCATGTCAAGGGTTCGTTCACCCCAGGCACCGGATGCGAGAAAGACCTTTGTATATTTCCTGCAAAGGTCTTTCAGGGTGGTCCCCTTTTGACCCACCGTAATATTCATCTTAAAGTCAATTCCCATGGCCTCAAAGGCTTTGACCTGTTTTTGGACAACATCTTTCGGGAGCCGGTGGGACGGAATCCCATAGGTCAGCATGCCACCGGCCTGCGGCATTTTGTCATACACTGTGACCTGGTATCCGGCTTTTCTAAAATAATATGCTGCGGACAGGCCGGCTGGACCTGCACCAACCACAGCCACGCTTTTCTTGAGTTGTTTTTTTGGTGCGGATAGAAATTCGGCGGCATTGTCAAGGATATAGTCTCCCACCACCTGCTCGACATTTCGAATGGACACTGCCTCATCAAAATCGGAACGGTTACATTTTGACTCGCACAAATGCGGGCAGATCCGTCCGGTAATGGCCGGAATGGGATTATTTTCAAGGATAATCAGGGCCGCACCCTTCAGGTCATTGTTGCGAACATGTTCCATGTAAGCCGGGATTTGAATATTTCCGGGACAGATTTCAGTACATGCAGGAACGGAAA
>MGTJ01000205.1 GCA_001799395.1 Desulfobacterales bacterium RIFOXYA12_FULL_46_15
CCGGTTGGCATAGCATTCTGCCTCCTGCAGGGATGCCTTGTAGGCAAACGCTTTGACATCTTCAGACTTATAGGCTTTATTGGCCTCTGCCAGTATTTTCTTTCGTGTCAGGGTGGGGCAGCCCTTGTGGCCCTTACCCATGTCTGAAACACAGATTTTTTCAGGAATCTCCAATGTACAGGATGCACAGGAGGGGAATATTTTCTTATTCTGCATATTTTTCCACCATTTTTTTAAGGGTTTCATAGGGCTTTGCGCCCACGATTTTATCCTGACCCATTCTAAAGGTCGGAACCGCTATGATGCCGGATTTTTCTGCCAGGTCCCAATCCAGATCCACAGCTTTTGAAAACAGCCGCTTATCAATCACGGCTTCACCCTCTTTTGGATCAAGCCCGGATCTTTTGATCATGCCCAGCAGAACAGCTTTGTCTGCTATATTTTCACCATGGACAAAATAAGTTCTAAAGGCTTCCATATGAAATTGTTGCCCCTTTCCTTTTGTTTCTGCCCACAGACCCGCTTCCTGGGCAAGACGGCTGTTATATGTCATTTTTCGATCGCCCAGTTCCAGGCCTAACCCGGCTGCGGTGGCTTTCATCTGTGCCATCACCGTATCCACCCGGACCGGTATCTTTTTTAATTTAAAAAGTTCTTCAAAGCTTCTTCCCTGAGCCGGCGTATCCGGGTGCAGGGGAAATGCCCGCCATTTGATTTTTATATCAAATTCTTTTTCCAGTTTTTCAATACTCCCGGTAATGAAATAACACCAGGGTCAGACATAATCTGAAAATATTTCAAGTGTCAACGGAAATGACATTTTTTCTCCTCTATAAATCCGATGGGTATATCCAATACTTCTATCTTGCACGTGTTTCCTTTTTGATAAAGCTTACCACAAAGCATTAGCATTGATGATACCGGATTAAAATAATTAATTTTACTTTATGCCCTGCGCTTTCTATCTTGCTCTTGAAATCAATTAACCTACAAATTTAAGGATTTTCATGTTGCTCACATTTTTAAAAGGACTTGGAACCGGAAGCGGGCTCATTATTGCCATTGGCGCCCAGAATGCATTTGTCTTAAGCCAGGGTGTCAAAAAAAATCATTATATCCTGATTCCCCTGATTTGTGCCGTGTGTGATGCGATCCTGATCTTTATGGGCGTTAACGGCATGGGCACTCTTCTTTCTTCCGACAGGAGTCTTTCCCTTATCGCCGGTTTCGGCGGCGCAGGTTTTCTTTTTTTCTACGGGATTGCATCTTTTAAGGCCGTTTTCAAAGCAGAAAACCTTGTCTGCGACCGGAAGCCGGCAATGACCTTGAAAACAGCGGTCCTGACAACCCTTGCCGTTTCATTGCTCAATCCCCATGTATACCTTGATACCGTTATTCTTCTGGGCAGCCTGTCAAGCCGGTTTGACCGGCCCGGAAACCTTGTTTTCGGGACTGGGGCGATTCTGGCATCTTTTATATGGTTTTTTTCCCTGAGCCTTGGCGGCAAATTGCTTTCTCCGCTGTTTGCAAGGGAATCTTCCTGGAAAGTTCTGAATACCCTTGTGGGAATCACCATGTGGGCCATTGCGGTTTCGATATTGAAAGAAATATTGCCTTCTGTATGTTTTTTTTGAAAAGGAGAAGAGATACCGGTTATTTTACCGAGTTTTTTAGGTTGTGTTTTGTTGCGAAATCAGATAAACAATAGTGCTGGTTGATAATCCCGGAAACTCGACACAAAAGCAGAAAACTTCAGGTAATTTATAGCCGATGATAAAAAAACTTTTGATTGTTGATGATGAGTCTCATCTTGTAAACTCTTTCAAAACCCTTTTTGAAGCAAGGGGGGTGCTTGTCGAAACGGCTGTCAGCGGCCATGAGGCCATTCAGCGCTTCAGGGAAAGCCCGTTTAAAACAGTCCTTTCCGATATACAGATGGATGAAATGGATGGTATCTCACTTATGTATGCCTTAAAAGAGATTGATCCCTTTGTCCAGATTGTATTCCTGACAGGATATGCTTCGGTTGAAAGCGCGGCTGATGCTTTGAAACAGGGCAATGCTTTTGACTATCTGAAAAAACCGGTTCAAAATTTCAATACTCTTTACGAAACCTTAGAAAAGGCCCTGAACCGGTATGATGAATTAAAAGATCAAATTAACCGGGAAAGGGAAAACGAAAAAAGCTTTGCTGTTATCAAAAATATATTTGATAACATGGAAGCCCTTGTCTATGTCTCAGACATTATGACCTATGAACTCATTTATACCAACAAAAAATTAAGGGATGATTTCGGATACGGCGCCGGACAAACCCTGGAAAGAAAAAAATGCTGGCAGGTCATTCAAAAAGACCAGACAGGCCCCTGCCCTTTCTGCACGAATAAAAGACTTGTCAGGGACGATGGAAGTCCCGGCGAACCTTATGAATGGGAATGTTGCAACACCCGGAACAATCGATGGTACAGTATTGTGGACAAGGCGGTTGAATGGTATGACAAAAGGATTGTCAGGCTTGAAACCGCCTTTGATATCACTGAAAAGAAAGAACATGAGCAGCTTTACCGGCAATTTGAAAAAGCCATTGAAACATCCCGGAAAATAGAAAGCATCGGAACCCTTGCCGGCGGGGTAGCCCATGATTTCAACAATACCCTTTCCACCATCATCGGGAACATCAACCTTGCCCAGCTCGGCGGTCTGGACAGTGAAACTCAGAAATATCTGCAGAATGCAGAGGCCGGAGTCATGCAGGCCAAAAAAATCTCTTCAAAGCTGATTACCTTTGCAAAAGGCGGAGGACCTCATAAAACCAGGACCGATATTGTCGAGTTGGTCCAGAAAATCCTGGACATGAAGCTGGATTCAAAGAATATCAATTACACCTTTGATTGCGATATAATTCCTTGCCAATATTTTGCAGATCAGGATCAGCTAAAAACAGCCATCGGCAATATTATTCAAAATTCCATAGAGTCAATGACAAAAAACGGCCGGATGAGTGTTTCCATAAGGTACATGGAAGAGGCAAAAAAGCCCCCCCGCATCTGTGTATCCATTTCAGATACCGGTACCGGTATTTCCCGGGATCACATAGACATGATTTTCAATCCCTATTTTACCACCAAACCCATGGACAACCGGAAAAGTACCGGGCTTGGCCTGAGTATCGCATGGTCGGTCATTTCAAGACATGGAGGGAATATTCATGTCGAATCCGTAAAGGATCAAGGAACAATGGTTCACATTTTCCTGCCTGTTTTTAATACCGATATCGTTGAAACAAGATTAGAAAAACCAGAGCCTCACATACCGAAACCTGCTTATGTTGAGGGAGTTTTAAAACAGGTTCTGGTTGTGGATGACGACGAACTGACCCTGGATGTTGTGTCAAGGCTTTTAAAACGCCTGAAATATGAGGTAACGACGACCTCAACCGGATCACAGGCGGTTGAAGTATGCAGGACGGCAAAAAATAACGGCAGAAAACTGGACATTGCCCTCCTGGATTATGATATGACAGGCGGTATAAACGGATTTCAAATCCTGGAAAAGATAAAAGAAATAGACCCCCGGATCATCGGGATTCTCATGACCGGACATTCAGACCACAGTGAAGTAAAAAAATACAGTCAGCAAGGATTTTCCGGTCTGCTTGAAAAACCTTTTTCCATCAAGCAACTGGAGGACACATTAAAAGCCCGTTTTCATTCATGAGGATCCTTTTTAGGGAGTATGATTTCACTTAAATGTTTTACCTCGATATTTCTTTTCTGCATCAAGGCGCCTCCCCGAAGCTGCATCACGCACCCCGGACATTCCGTGACCAGGAGATCTGCGCCCGACTTTTCAACATCATCGAGTTTCCGGTTTAGAATTTCCCTTGAAACTGATGGGAAATTGGCGGAAAAACTGCCCCCGAATCCGCAGCAGGTCTCTTCTTCATCTGTTTTGACATAGGTATGGCCGGATTTAAAAATCAATTCTTTTGGGTCATCCTTGATCCCCAGCCCCCGGCACAGGTGGCAGGGTGAATGGAAGGCTGTTTTCCCGGACCGGGACACGCTTTTTATATGTTCCGGCCCCAGGACCTTATTGACGAATTGGCTGAACACCATCACTTTGCCGGAAAATTCAAGGGCTTTTTTTCCTGCAATAGATTTAACCAGATCCGGCACATGGTTTTTCAGGTGGGAGGCACAGGACGCACAAAGGGTGACGATATATTCACAATCCAGTGATTCAAACGCCTTGATATTTTGAAGCCCCACTTCTTTTGCCGCCTCCTTTTCACCCATCATCAGTGCCGGTAGTCCGCAACAGGACTGATCCAGAGGAAATTCAACATGGACCTTTGCATGACGGAACAATTTCAGGGCGGCTTCCAGTTGTTCCGGGTAGACGAAATCCTGAACACAGCCGGAAAACAGGGCGATTTTGCAAACCGGCCGTCTGACAGGAGAATACAAGGCCTGAAACCGGTCCCTGAACGGCTGATCCGTGATGGCCGGCAGGACCTTGAAATTATGATCTTTTGAAAAAATCATGGGCAGATGACGCAGATACTGGGTTTCGCCGGTCACCGGTTTCTGAACCAGGCTTGCAGTCCTCAAAAGCGTATGAAACAGCTTCCGGCTTTTCAATACCTTGCCGAGCATCAGGCTTTTTAAGGGATGTCCCTCCTCATCCTGAATTTTGGCATGGATTTCCTTGATGAGTCTGGGCAGATCAATCCCCCCGGCACAGACGGCTTTGCAGGCACCGCAATTGGTACAGTTCTGAACCAGGTGCTTGGCATGCTGCCTGCCATGGAAAAAATAGGTTGTAATCAGGCCGATGGCACCAATATAAATATACCCGAGCCTGTGTCCGCCCACCATCCGGTAAACCGGACAGACATTGGCACAGGCCCCGCACCTGACGCATTGCAGCACCGGGGCAAACACCGGGTCATTGGCAATCCTTTTCCTGCCGTTATCCAGGATAACCATATGCATCTGCCTTTTTTTTTCCGGTACTGTCTTACATTCCGAAGGCCCGGTGATCCATGTTACATAAGAGGTAATGGCCTGTCCTGTGGCATTCCTTGGCAGTACCCGATTGATGGAAAGAGCCTCTTTGATGGAGGGCAGCAGTTTATCAATCCCAAACAGAGCCACATGAACTCTGGGCAGGGTAGAAACCAGCCGGGCGTTGCCCTCATTGGTGACAATACCGATGGTTCCGGTTTCTGCAATGGCATAGTTGGCACCCGTGATGCCCATGTCAGCTTCGAAAAATTTTTTACGAAGCTGACTTCTAGCCACTTTTACAAGTGTTTCAATCTTGGCATCCTGCTGTTGTCTAGTGATATCGGAAAACAAATCCGCCACCTGGTATCGCGACAGATGAATGGCCGGCATGACCATGTGGGAGGGACCTTCCTTTCTAAGTTGCACGATCCATTCCCCAAGGTCTGTTTCCGTTACTTCCAGACCTTGATTCTCAAGCCATGGGTTCAAATGGATCTCTTCAGCAGTCATGGATTTTGATTTGACGATTTTTTTTGAACCGGTCTGCGTGGCAATATCGGCAATGATCCGGCACGCATCCTCAGCCGTATCTGCCAGGTGAACCTGGATATTGTTTTCTTCTGCTTTCTTTTTAAACCGAGCCAGAAGCACCGCATTCCGTTTTACGGCATCGGCTTTAATAGCCGCTGTTTCACGGATAACCGCATCCACATCCATTTCGGAAAAAGCATTGATCCTTGAGGTTCTGTAAGCTACGGCAAAATTATCCATGGCGGTTCTTAAAAATTCATTGTCCAGGGCCGTATCAAGCCTGTGTTTATAT
>MGTJ01000206.1 GCA_001799395.1 Desulfobacterales bacterium RIFOXYA12_FULL_46_15
GAAGGCGACCCCCTCATGGCTTTTAGCGCCATAGAGCCTGCCATCCGGCTCATCCGGGAAAAGACGGACAAGGGCACCATCAATCTTAACACCAATGCGGGGCTTCCGGATAAGGTTAAAGCCCTGTGCAGGGCAGGCCTTGACTCCATGCGGGTCAGTATGAACTCGGTCCGGGAAAACTGCTATACTGCCTATTTCCGGCCCCGGTCCTATACATTTTCAGATGTGCTTGAAAGCATAAAAATTGCCAAAGGCCTTGGGAAATTTGTCTCTATCAATTATCTCAACTGCCCCGGTTTTACAGATTCTGAAAAGGAAGCCGCGGCTTTTTTAGAATTTGCCGGAGCCACAGGCATTGACATGATCCAGTGGCGGAATTTGAATTTTGATCCCAACCTCTATTTCAGACTCATGAAGGATATCGAAGACCCAGGCCGCCCGCTTGGCATGGGAGAAGTCATACAAAGGCTTTCAGAGCATTTCCCCAAACTGATCCACGGCTATTTTAACCCGCCGAAAAAACGCTGAATAAGGCCCCTTCCCATGAAAACCCCAAAGGGTAAAAGGGTAAAAGATCAAAGTTTAATCCTGGCGCAGCGGAACCCGATATTGAGGTCGCGCTCATCCGGGACGCTGTCGCTACGGAAGGTGCACCGGCAGTTGCCACTGCCGATGCTGAAGGAGCCGCCCCGCAATGCCGGAACGATCCTGTCTTTTTCTAACAATTTGTTTGAATATTGCGCGAAATCTTTTTTCCGTAAAAGCTCATCCATCTCAGGATCATAGGGAAAATCCTCATAGGTTTTCTTCTGATGATAGCCGGACCGGGTCCATTCCCAGACATTGCCGCCAAGATCGTGAACTCCTTCAGGGGTTTTTCCGCCGGAAAAAATCCCCACTGGCGAGGGTTTTCCCAATTTTGTTTCATCGTAATTGCATTTCTGCGGATCAATCCCGTCTCCCCAGGGGTATTCCCGCTTTTCCTTTCCTGCCGCAGTTGCCTGCCACTCTTCTTCCGTGGGGAGGTGACAGGAAAAGCCATCACCGTTCTTTGTTTCAAGCCATCTGCAAAATGCCTCAGCCTCAAACCAGGACACTCCCACCACCGGCGAAGTGGGGCAGTTGAACCTTCTCTCCCGCCAAGATCCGGGTTCCGATACCTTATTTTGGCCCAGCCATTTCCGACCTTCCCCTGACCAGAATGCCTCTGTCTCATACCCGCCGTCTTTGATGAACTGCGCATACCAGAGATTCGTGACGGGGAACCGGGAAATCTCAAAAGCCTGAATCTTTTTTTTCCCAAGGCCATCAAGATCATAGGTTCCGCCGGGAATCGCAACAAACTCTTCCAGCCCTGCTGCAAACCCGAGCCGCCCCATGGCTTCTCCTGCCCTGAGAAGTATATTCGGAGCCTCCCCTTTGCGGATAAGGGCCTGCATTCTATCCTTGGCCAGATCAACAACTTTTTCCTGACGGTTGTCTTTGTGGATGTCGAGGAGTGCCTCGGCCGCCAGGATATAATTGTCAACCTTGGGCTCTCCAGGATTTTCTTCCAGTATCTGCCGGGTAATCTTGTTGGCACCGCCACTGTTTCTTATACTCAGAAACCCGATGAAAAGCTTGACGACCTCCTCATACCTTTTGTGTTCAATATGGGGCGAGATAATATCAAAAGGAGAATCTTCCGTATGGTCTACCAGGTACCGGGCGGTCAGAAATTCCTGGAAGGTCAGGTGAATGAATTTGTACCGGCCGCTTTCAAATTTTAAGAGTCCTGTGGCAGGCTCTATCCGCTTGAACAGATCTTCATGGGTTTTGTCCATATCCTCAATCTTATAATGATTTTTCAGGGTTTTTACTGCGTCCGCCTCGTCAATTCCCCTTTCCCCGGCTTCAAACATGGAATGGGCCAGATTCATCATGAAATTTGTAACCTTGATTCTCTCATCCCCGAATTTTGAAAACAGCCTTTCCACATACCGGTTATAAAGATCGGCACGCTGGTTCGGCAATTCTTTCAGGTCATGGTATAAAATACACATGGCTGTCAGAAGGAGAGGGTTTTTTTTCAACTCATCAATATCCTCCCTTGCCCGGATGTCCCCTTTCATGCTCCCGGCAAGGGTTTCCCCGGAAACGGAACCTTCACTGTAAACATGGCTGAACCAATTGCCGATAAAAGCCTCCACCTGTTCATGGGTGAGGTCAAGGACCCGTCCAACCCTGGTTCCGAATCGTTCGCCGACCTTCCCCTCTGCCCCGTGGGGCCGCCCGAGAAGCACCAGTTTTACAGGGTCACAAGAGACCCTGAAATCCGCAAAAGAAACAGCAGCAAAATCTCTCAGCTCCTGTTCCGCTTCATCCAGGCCGTCCAGGAAAAACACACATTTCCCTTTTTCACAGAATAAAAGAATAGTTTCAAGATCCAGAAAGCCGGAAAGGTATTTGCTGCAATACCGGCCCAGAATGTCGTTAGCCGCCTCGGCACAAGGGGTCTTTCCCTGGTATGGATAAAATTTCAGGTCCTTGAAAAAAATTAAAACCGGCAGAAGATCTTTTTCAAAATATGGACTCGTATTGTTAACAATTGTTCTTGCCATATGCCGTGCAAGAGTTGTTTTCCCGGAACCGGCCGTACCAATGACCAGAAGGGTTTTTCCCTTTCCGGCAAGGGCCTCGATGGGTACAGGCGCTTCAGCAATGTCAAGCCTTGCGGACGGGTCCTTTTTCTTTCTTTTTTCAGGCTCTTTATCCGGGTCCTGGGAAAAAAGAGGCTGGAAGATTTCCGGCAGGCTGACATTGATGACACGGCTGTCTTGCCTTATACAGTCGATATCCATGCAGCTTGTGGTGTCATTGAGCCAGGCCCTGTATTTTTCCGGAATCCTGGCTCCTGACTTTTTGACCAATTTTTCAGGCTCTTCAGCCGGTTTTGACAACAGATCGGAAATCAATTTTTTAAAATGGTCTGACAGAATCGTTTCAAAATCTTCGGGCGTTGTAAAATTGCCATAAAGGAGTAATTCGTCCTTCTGAATCTTGTCCTTTAATTCAAATACTTTTTTAAGCTGGGGGTCTTCCAAATCTGAGAGTGAAGATATCTCGGCCTTTTTAAAATAAAACAGAATTCCGGGCTTCTTAAAATTTTTCCAGCTTTCATAGGCATTCCAAAACTCTTCCATAGTGCCTGTTCCATATTTTCTATGAAGGATGCACACAAAGATATCACATTTTTCTTGAAGCGAATTGATGGTATCCTGGGGACGCCCTGCGGAAGGTGCCAGGTCTTCCCAGCCCTTATGTTCAAGCTGAATTCGTTTACCTCTGACCAGAGGGTCCTTGTTCAGATTTTCACAAACCTTCCGGACAATTTTTTTTTCCTCTTCGACGTCCGAGGGTGATGCAATAAATACCTGGAATTCTTTTATGTCCTGCATTCTTCTTTCCTCTTTGAAATGTGTTATTCCTTTAAAGGAACATCTCCATTTTTTACAACAGGTCAACCCTGGGCCTTCGGTTTCCCTACCAGCCCGGGGTTGGTCGGGCTATAATTTGTTCCGCCCAAGGACGGACCCAGGAATGAAATCTGGATTAAAAAATGCCCGCTTCCCTTCTCCATAAAGAAAAGAACTCCGGCATGACCATCATATCCGGCCTTTTAATACTGGCGCAGCGGAACCCGATATTGTTGTTGCGTTCATCCGGGTTGTTGTTGTTACGGTTGGTGCACCGGCAGTTGTCACTGTTGTTGTTGAAGGAGCCGCCCCGCAATGCTGCTTAATTCCACCCCTTTATGCTTCCAAATGTTTTATCAGTCTTATCCCTGACAGGATTTCCTTTTTCAGCCCATAAGAATTTGCATGCTGAACATGCCCCATCCAGCTTTGAATGGATGCTGTGATCCTGTCAAGCCCCAGCTTCCCTTTTTCATAGGCCTTTCCCATCCGTTTAAGTCTTTTTCGATAGGCCTTGACCACGCTCTTTCTGATTTTTGTATGATCCGGCCATATCCTGTACCCTAAAAAATCCACTCCGTCCGTAACCCTGAATACCCTTGTTTTATGCTTATGAACTTTAAGCCTGAGTCCGTCAAGATAACCGATGATGGATTTTTTAATATCAGCCAGCCTTGCCTTATCATTTGAAAATACCACAAAATCATCACAGTAACGGATGTAATGCTGCACCTTGATTTTTTCTTTCATGAAATGATCAAAATCGTTCAAATATAGATTCGAAAAAAACTGGCTGGTCAGATTCCCAATAGGAATGCCTTTTTTGCATTGAACCGGCGTAAACAGAGTATCATTGTCAAAGTATTCCAGCGGTCCCGGATAGTCTCTTGACTGAATTATCGTTTTAAAAAGCCACAAGGTATCCTTGCATTTAATCTGATGATTGAGTTTTTCCATAAGGATATCATGGTCAATGCTTTGAAAATATTTCTGAATATCACATTTCAGAACAAATTGGTTTGAAGTCTGGAATTTTTTATACCGTTCCACGGCCTTATGGGTCCCTCTCCCTGTGATGCAGGCGTAGGAATCATCAATATAGGATTTGCTGACCAGCGGCTCGACAATATTCATCACTGCATGGTGAATCACCCGGTCATAATAGGGTGCTGCACTGATAAGCCGCATCTTGGGATCATAAATGTAGAAATCCCTGAATTCCCCCGGCGTGTAGGTCTTTAGCTCCAGGTCCTGAATGATTTTGAAGATATTCTTTTCAAGCTCCACTTCAAAAAGTGCTGTCCCTCTTATAAATCGCTTCCCTTTTCTGGCTTTCCGGGAAGCCAGGAGAATATTCTGAAACGAGATTATTTTTTCATACAATTGTCCGTAGCGCTTCATTGTGTTTCCCGGCCCCTGCAATGCCTGATCCATCCGCCAATCTCTCTTCCGATTTCATCCACCCTTCCGGAGGCATGTTCATACTGCTTCAGTCCCAGAAACCTGAGGTCCTTTGACAACCGGATCAAAAACCGGATCTGCTCCAGCCTCATATTGGACTGGTGAAGGGCTTGCAATTTCTGTTTTGTATAAACCGCCTGCAACAGCAAATCCTGGATGTCCAGCAAGCCCGTTTCAATGCGGTCGGCCAGGAGGAATTTTTGAGTTTTGGGATATTTCTCAAGCACAGGGATGATCCACAAAAGAAGATCATAAACCCTTGTCAAAGCGTGAATGTCACCTGTCTGCAATGTCATATCCACCTTGCCTTTCTAACGCCCAAAGGGTAAAAGGGTAAAAGATCAAAGTTTAATCCTGGCGCAGCGGAACCCGATAAAGAAGTCGCGTTCAACCGGGAAGAGGTCGATACGGTCGGGGCACCGGCAGAGGACACTGCCGTCGCTGAAGGAGCCGCCCCGCAATGCATAGGATTTCTCATTCTTGTCATAAAATGATGAGGTCCATTCCCAGACATTGCCGGCCATATCGTAGCAGCCATAAGGACTGACCCCGTTTGGATAAACCGTCACCCGGCTGGGTTTCCCAAGGCCGGATTCAGAACTGTTGCATTTATCCTTGTCAAAATCATTGCCCCAGGGCCAGATGTTGCCCTTGTCTCCCCGTGCTGCCCGCTCCCATTCCTCTTCTTTGGGGAGCCTGTATGTGTATCCTTTTTCTTTTTCCAATTCGCTCAACCACCTTGCATAGGCATCGGCCTCGTACCAGGAGACCCCTACTACCGGCTGTTCAGGGTCATTGTATGTTTCATCCTCCCAATAACCCGGCTTGGTGATATTCTTCTTCTCCTTCCATTGCCATCCGGCAGGGACCCACAAATCTTTCGCTGCATATCCACCGGCAAGGATAAATTTCTTGAACAGCTCATTGGTCA
>MGTJ01000207.1:0-1408 GCA_001799395.1 Desulfobacterales bacterium RIFOXYA12_FULL_46_15
TTTGTATTCTATTATGGTGTTCTGGCAGATGTGACTCCGCCCGTTGCTCTTGCAGCATATGCCGGTGCAGGGATTGCACGTTCCGACCCTATGGCTACCGGTTTTAAGGCGTTTAAGCTGTCTATGGGCAAAGGGCTGGTTCCCTTTATGTTTGTTTATGCTCCGAGCATGCTGCTTATCAATTTTACCTGGGCTGAATTCAGCATTGCCATGAGTAGCGGGATATTCGGTATCTTTCTGCTTTCCGTTGCATTCACAGGTCATTTCATGAGACGCACAAAAAAATGGGAAAACCTTATGCTATGTATCAGCGGGCTGCTTTTAGTGGGCAATTACCTGCCATTTATCCTGCTGGGGACGGCTCTTGGGTTGATCCTAATCGGCCGGATCTATTTAACCTGCCGCAAATGAAGATGGGTATATGGCCATATGTTTCTATCAAAAGAAACATTTTTCTTGACAATCAGGGAATACTTGGGTATTTTATCCTAAAAATTTTAGGAACTCAGACAATAATGAAAAACTTAAATTCAAATCATAAAGGCCGGTTTAACTGGTGGTGGCAATGCTGGATATGGTGTCTGCTGCCGCAGGGGATGGGTTTAAGATAAAACATATAGAAACCAAAAGCTGCGGCAGCATATAGCTTCGCAGCTTTTTTTTTTATTTAAGAAAGGCTGCCCGTGAATCATGACACAAGCAAGCCTTTTTTTTTAATTTTTAAGGATAAAAAAGATGATTTTAAAACAATTCCCTGAAAAACAGGTGTTTTTGGACCTGGCCCGGACATCCAATGTCATCCCGGTCTGTACCGAGATCCTGGCTGACATGGAAACCCCGGTTTCCATTTTGCAGAAATTCTATTCCCGGGACAAGGAAAGTTTTTTGCTGGAAAGCGTCGAAGGCGGAGAAAGATGGGCAAGATACAGTTTTCTCGGGCTTTCTGCTTTCGGCAGCATCAAGGTCTTTTCAAATGACGTGGAAATCAAGACCTTAAATGAGACAAGAACTATCCATCATCACAATGATCCCCTGGATGTGATTCGTGAATTTTCCAAAGAATTCAGGCCGGCACGGATTAATGAACTGCCGAGATTCTGGAGCGGTTTTACCGGATACCTGACCTATGAAATGGTTTCTTTTTTTGAAGCCATCCCTGTGTCCCTGCCCGAGGGGACACCCTATGCTCATTTTATCATCCCTGATGAAATGGTCATTTTTGACAATGTCAAGCAGACTCTGACCTGTCTTAAAATCTGCTATTTAAAAGACGGGGCAAACCCTGAAAGCATTTTTTATCAGGCCGGGGAGAGCCTTGAAAAAATGCTTGACACTATCCATGAGCCTTTTATTCCTGTAAAAAAGATTCAGACCGAAGATGTCAGGTTTGAATCCGAAGTCCAGGCTC
>MGTJ01000207.1:1435-5834 GCA_001799395.1 Desulfobacterales bacterium RIFOXYA12_FULL_46_15
TCAAGGAGCATATTGTTGAAGGTGATATTTTCCAGGCTGTCTATTCCCAGCCCTTTTCCTGCCAAACCCGGGTTGACCCCATTCTGATCTACCGGGCCCAGCGGTATATCAATCCTTCACCCTATATGTTTTTCATGAATTTCATTGATTTTGCCATTGCCGGGTCTTCCCCGGAAACCATGGTAAGGCTTGAAAACGGCATTGCCACCTTAAGGCCCATTGCAGGAACAAAGCCCAGGGGAAAGACCGAACAGGAAGACCGGAAACTGGCTGATGAACTGTTAAATGATGAAAAGGAAAAAGCCGAGCATGTCATGCTCATAGATCTGGGACGCAATGACCTGGGCCGCGTAGCAGAAGCCGGGACTGTCCAGGTCACTGATACTATGGTCATTGAGCGCTATTCCCATGTCATGCACCTGGTTTCCAATATCACCTGTGATCTGAAAAAAGGCCTGGATGCCTATGATCTTTTTAAAGCCACTTTCCCGGCCGGAACCTTGTCCGGGGCACCCAAGATCAGGGCCATGGAAATTATTTCCAGGCTTGAGAATACTCACCGAAGGGTTTATGGTGGTGCGGCAGGTTATATTTCCTTTACAGGCAACATGGATTTTGCCATCACCATCCGGACCGCGGTGATGGAAAATGATAAACTGACCGTGCAGGCCGGGGCCGGAATTGTATATGATTCCGACCCAAAAAAAGAACTGATGGAATGCGTGAATAAGGCAAAAAGCGTAGAAACGGCATTACGGCTTGCCCTTGGCAGTACGAATGGAGGCAGATAAAATGATAGTTGCAGTGATTGATAATTATGATTCATTTACCTTTAACCTTGTCCATTATATCCTTCATACAGGTGCAAAGGTGGAAGTGTTCAGAAATGACAAGATTTCCATTGATGATCTGAGAGCCTTGAACCCCGGGGCCATTGTCATCTCCCCGGGCCCTGGCCGTCCTGAGGATGCAGGGATTTCCCTGGATGTTGTCAGCCGTTTTTCCGGTAGTGTTCCCATCCTGGGAGTATGTCTGGGTCATCAGGTCATTGCCCAGAGTTTCGGCGGGACCATTGTTCATGCAAAACGGATCATGCATGGGAAAACATCCATGGTCACGGCAGATGAACAATATATCTATTCAGGAATCAACAAACCTTTCACTGTGATGCGCTACCATTCCCTGGCTGTCCAGGAAAAAGATCTTCCTTCCTCTCTCATGGTCACGGCAAGGTCGGAAGACGGCGAAATCATGGGAATAAGGCACAGGGAACACCCTACCCAGGGGGTCCAGTTTCACCCGGAATCATTTATGACAACAGTTGGCAAAAGACTGATTCGAAATTTTATCACTGGAGCATAACATTATGGACTTTACAGGGAATTTAAAAAAAATCATTGCCGGACAGGACCTGGATGAAGAAAGCAGCGCATCCATGCTCATGGATATTTTTTCAGGAGAGATTTCAGAGGCCAGGATCGGTGCTTTCATGGCTGCCCTGGCTACCAAAGGAGAAACTTTTGAGGAAATCGCAGGTGCTGCAAAGGCCATGAGACGCAAGGCCATACGGATTCAGACCCTTTCCAAAAAAGTGATTGACATTGTCGGGACCGGCGGTGATGCATCAGGATCATTCAATATATCTACCACCACGTCTTTTGTGGTGGCCGGGGCAGGCGTAACAGTGGCCAAACACGGCAACCGGAGCATTTCAAGCCAATGCGGAAGTGCGGATGTGCTTGAGGAACTCGGTCTTAATCTGAATACTGATCCTGAAATCGTTGAGGAAGCCATTAATGAAATCGGTATCGGGTTCATGTTTGCCCCCCTCTATCATGGCTCCATGAAATATGCGGGCAAGGCCAGGCAGGAATGCGGTATCCGGAGCATCTTCAATATGCTGGGGCCCCTGACCAACCCTGCGGCTGCCAGTTGCCAGCTTCTCGGGGTATATGCTCCGGAACTGACGGAAATGTTTGCAAAAGCCCTCAAACTCTTAGGAGTGTCCAAAGCCTTTGTGGTTCATGGTCATGACGGTATGGATGAAATCACGACCACAGCCTTGACACGGGTTTCGGCGCTTCATGAAGGGGCTATCCATTCTTTTGACCTAAACCCCCTGGATTTTTTTGAAGATTTTGCAGACCCAAAGGATCTGAAAGGCGGGGGCAGAGAAGAGAATGCTGCCATTACAAAGGCTGTGCTCAAGGGCGAAAAAGGCCCCAGGCGGGATATTGTGCTTTTAAATGCAGGCGTGGCCCTGGTTGCTGCCGACATGGCTGATTCCATTAAAACCGGGATTGCCATTGCAGAAGAATCCATTGATACCGGGAAAGCCCTTGAAAAACTTGAGCAGCTTGTCCGCTTTACACAGGAGAATGGCTGATATGGGAATAGATGGATTTCTAAAACAAGTGGTGGAAATCAAATCCAGGGAACTTGCCCGGGCCGTCTTTGGTATCCCATTAAAAACAATGCGGCGGGAAGCAGAAGAAGCAGTTCCAAAGGCAAGCTTTCTTAAAGCCATGAAAAAAAGCAGGCCCGATGATATCGGGATTATTGCGGAGATCAAGAAGGCCTCCCCATCCAAAGGGAATATACGACCGGATCTTGACCCTGCCCTGTTTGCCGGATATTATACAAAAGCCGGGGCCAGGGCTATTTCCGTCCTGACCGAATCCGAATTTTTTAAAGGCAGTTTAAAGGATCTTGAAATTGTCTGCAATGCCACGGATCTCCCGGTATTAAGAAAAGATTTTATCATCGACGCTTACCAGATTTATGAAGCAAAGCGGGCCGGGGCTTCTTCAGTCCTTCTTATCACCACCCTCCTTTCCCGGGACCAGTTGAAAGATTATATCCTTCTTGCACGGGAACTCGGCATGGAACCGCTGGTTGAAATCACATCGGAAAAAGAATTTGAAATTGCCTATTACTGCGATGCAAAGGTGGTGGATATCAACAACCGCAACCTCCAGACCCTTAAAACCGATCTGACGGTTTCAAAACGCATTGCAGCCATACTGCCCGATGATATCATCCCGGTTGAGGCAAGCGGGATTTCATCCTTTAAAGATATTGAAAACGGCATGTCTTTCCGGATTTTTAATTTCCTGGTGGGTGAAAGCATTGTCAAGGCTAAGGATACCATAGCATTTATCAAGGAACTTAGGAATGTTGAATGAGCCTGCCGTAAACCGGACAGCCTTTGGAAAAAGGCCGTGGATTAAAATCTGCGGCCTGACCGACCCGGATAATGCCCTTGCCTGTGCCAGACTTTGCCCTGATGCCCTGGGTCTTGTTTTTTATGAAAAAAGCCCGAGAAACGTAACCCTGGATCAGGCTGCCCGGATCACAAAAGTCCTGCCCCGGCACATACTCCCCATTGGCGTGTTTGTGGACAACAGCATTGAAGACATCCTGGAAAAGGTTAAGGGATGCGGATTGAAAGGGGTCCAGCTTCACGGGAAAGAATCCCCTGAACTTGTAGGCCAATTGAAAAAAGAAGATCTTTTTGTCATCAAGGCCCTTTTTGCTGCAAAAGAACCTTATCTGAGCCGGGCAATGGAGTATTCAAATGCATCCGCCCTCCTGGTGGAATATGGCAAAGGCATTCTCCCCGGCGGAAACGCAGAATCCTGGAATTATGAATTATCTTCCAGGATTAATACAAAATGTCCGATTATTATCGCCGGCGGGCTTTCACCCATGAACGCGGCAGAGGCTGTAAAGGCTGCCAGGCCTTTTGGTGTGGATGTGTCTTCAGGTGTTGAAAAAACTCCGGGATTAAAAGATATTGATAAGGTCAATGCTTTCATTGCCCGGGTAAAACCTCTGAGGGATTTATCCACAAGGCCTGACAGAGAGGTTTGAACGGCTTGTCAGACCCTATTCATCCTTGTATTTAAATGATAATCTAAGGTTTGTCCTGAATGTCATGGGTTTGCCGTCTTCAATTTTGATATCCAGTTTCTGAACTTCGGCAATCCTTAAATCCTTTAATGTGTTGGATGCTTTTTTAATGGCCTTGGACGCAGCATCTTCCCAGGATGTTTGACTGGAACCGACTAGATCGATAATTTTGTAAACACTGTCACTCATGATACCCTCCTTGATTAAGATTAATAGAAAAAAAGAAAACCAGCATGGATACATCAGATCCTTTAATACAGAGCAGAATTTAAGTGTGAGATGGTTGATTATATCGAATTATGACGAATTGTCAAAAGTATTTTCTAAATAATGAACACATATTCTGGCTTTCAGAATTGTTTTTTCAAAAAACAGCCTTATGATATTTCTGTATCCTGAAGATTGATCGTCTGTCTGATGATACATGGGTTAAACAAAGACAATTCCATCCTTATTTTCAAGGAGGTAACGATAATGAAAGAATTAA
>MGTJ01000208.1 GCA_001799395.1 Desulfobacterales bacterium RIFOXYA12_FULL_46_15
GAAGGTACTGTCGGGTTTTTAATTTTAAAAAATCTTCTGGAAAATGGGTTCAAGGGAAATATCATCCCTGTGAACCCGGGATATGTACAGGTGATGGGTCAGAGGGCTTTTGCCCGTATAGAGGATGCGGATTCGGCCATTGATATGGCAGTGATCGCAACTCCTATCCGGACGGTTCCGCAGATTCTTGAGTCTTGCGGGAATGCAGGGCTTGCTGGTGTTGTCATCATATCTTCAGGCGGAAAGGAAATTGGAATAAAGGGAAGACAGATGGAAGAGCAGATTCTTCATACGGCAAAGAAATATAACCTGAGAATTATCGGTCCCAATTGCCTGGGGTTTGTCAATACAGCGGCATCCTTAAATGCAAGCTTTGTCCATCTTACACCCCTGCCTGGAAAGATAGCATTTTTATCCCAGAGCGGGGCTGTGTGTACGTCGGTGCTGGATATTTCCCATCGGAATAAGGTGGGCTTTAGCCATTTTATCAGCCTCGGTTCCATGCTGGATGTCGATTTTGCCGACATGATAGATTATCTGGGGTCATTGAATTCCGTGGGAAGTATTGTCATGTATATGGAAAATATCACCCATATCCGGAATTTCATGAGTGCTGCAAGGGCGGTCTCGCGGGTGAAACCCATTATTGTTTTGAAATCCGGCCGGTCCAGGGCCGGTGCCATGGCAGCCGCTTCCCATACCGGTGCTATGGCTGGTGAAGATGCTTTGTATGATGCAGCTTTCCAGCGCGCCGGTATTCTGCGGGTGAATGAATTTGAAGAATTGTTTGATTGTACCGAATTCCTTGCAAAGCAGAGAAGACCCAACGGCCCTGGCCTTACCATCATTACCAATGCCGGGGGTCCCGGTGTCATGGCGGCAGATGCCTTGTCATCCCACGGTATTGAACCGGCAAAGCTCAGTGCAGAAACCCTTGGACAACTTGACAGTATTCTGCCGGAAAACCGGAGCCGGGGAAATCCCATCGACATCCTCGGGGATTCGGGTAGGGATGTGTACCTGAAAACAGCCCGGATATGTGCTAATGCCCCTGAAACAGACGCTCTTCTTTTGATTTGTTCACCCGTCGGCACCATAGACATCCTTGGCCTTGCAAAAGCCCTGACAGATGAGGTCAAAACATTTCCATGCCCGGTTTTCACGGCCTGGATCGGGGGGATCAATGTGGAGAGTTCAAGAAAAGTGTTCAATGAGGCCGGCATTGTTACCTATGATTCTGCTGAAAGAGCTGTAAGAGCTTTTAGAAATTGTTATCAGTATGGCAAAAATATTGAAATGCTTTATGAGATCCCGGTCCGGACAGACACAAAGCTGGTGATCAACCGGCCCAAGGCCCGGCAGATCATCAGCAAGGCCGTTGCTGCAGGAGAAAAAAGTCTTACGGAATCTGAAGCCAAGGAGCTTTTGAAATCCTATGGGCTTCCCGCCAATATCACAAAGATTGCGGATTCGGAGCAAATGGCAGTGGAAATATCTGAACAGATCGGCTTTCCGGTTGTTTTAAAAATCTGTTCAAAGGATATTCTGCATAAATCAGACTGTAACGGTGTTGCCTTAGACCTGAAAACACCAACCGAGGTCCGGGCAGCCTATGCCCGGATCATGAAAGATGCCATAGAGTTTTCACCGGAGGCACAAATAAAAGGTATCTCGGTTCAAAAAATGCAGCCAAAAGCAGATTATGAACTCATCATTGGTGCAAAAAAAGACAACCATTTTGGCCCGGTGCTTCTTTTCGGTATGGGGGGAATTCTGACGGAAGTGTACAAGGATACGGCAATGGGGCTGCCTCCCCTGAACCGGTCTCTTGCCCGGCAGATGATTGAAAAAACAAGGATATCAAAGGTTTTCAATGGATTCAAAAATCTGCCCAAGGCCGGTAAGGCAACCCTGGAGGAGTTTTTGATCCGGATCGGCAGACTGGTTACGGATTTTCCGGAAATCCAGGCCCTGGATATCAACCCGCTCATGGTTAAAAATGGGGAGATGACTGCCGTTGATGCAAGGATTCTTATAGAACCTGCAATTGTTGCAAGCCCCATGCATCTCATTATCAGCTCCTATCCATGGCAGTATGAATCAAAATTACAGACCGTGGATGGCCACGGATTTTTTATCCGTCCCATCCGCCCCGGCGATGCAGATCTTCTCATTGACCATTTTTATTCCTTGTCCCCAAGAAGTGTGTATATGCGTTTTTTCTCACCCATGAAACAGCTCTCAAAGGAAATGCTGATCAAATTGACACAGATTGATTATGACCGGGAAATAGCTCTTGTTGCGCTCATGGGAACAGACAATGACAGGAAAATGGTAGGGGTCTGCCGGGTCATTGATTATCCGGATGGAAAACAGGGTGAATTTGCCATGGCAATTACGGATGAATGGCAGGGCAAAGGCATAGGGGCAGCCTTGTTACGTCAATGCCTGAAAGCATCCTGGGATAAGGGACTGGAACGGGTGAATGGTCTTGTCCTTGCTGAAAATACCCAGATGCTGAAACTTGCGAAAAAATTCGGGTTCCGTATTAACCGGGTACCGGAAGGTTCTGACTATGAATTAATCATTGAGCGAAATGAGCTGAATATTGAATAATATGGAATCCTGATGTTATTGAGCAGAAGAGGTTTTAGCAAGCACAACGGTTTTGATATCCTTATCGATTTTTGACCGATAATAGCTGATGGCGGCTTCATTGGACATGATCATATCCAACTGCCGAGTATGCATGATCAGATACCCCAGGATGTTCAGCCTTGAAACCATATACTCTAGCTCATAACCTTCCACACGGGCGACCAGATTGTCTTCACGCAGTTCAACCCTGAAGGAATACTCAGTCAGGATATCGGCAATGAATCGAATTCGCCTGATCCGTCGTTGGCTGTCTGCTGCCCCTCCCTTGAACCTGAAGCTGATGTAATTTTCAGCCGTTCTGTTGCTGACCAGGGCTTCAACAATGGAAAAATGATAGCCCAGGCGGGAGGTAAAGCTACAGAAATTTTTGGAAATCATAAAATAATTACGCTCAGTATAGGAGGACCGCATCCCAGGCTCCAAAGACCTGTTTGCCGTGGATTGAAACATAACGGCTGCCAGGCCTTTGCCGTCAATGGGAGGCGGACCCTCCCAGGGGACAGCAATGATGCCGTCCCAGAGGGCCATCATGGGGATGGATGAAATATTCTCCAGGCGGATATGCTTTTCTGGAGTTTCTTCTTTTAAACCGTCATCCAGGTTTAAAATCCACCATTGCATCGGGACTTTGTAAAAGAGCTGTTTGCTGGCTCGTTCAGAGAAATTATGTTCTTTTCCAAAATTGAACATTTCATGGACGGATTTTTCATGTGCAAACCGGGTGATATCATGAAGGGTTTTGCAGTTTTCCGGTTTGAAATCCGATGCGTAGGGGTCTAAAAGGTTCAGGGGGATGATGAATTTACTGACTTCAAGAAGCGTATTGTAAACCGGGCTTCCTTCAATAATGTCTTGTTTTGTTTCAAAGGCGTAAGCCGGGATATCGATTTTCCCCTTATAAACATTTAACCGGCTGCTGTCCACGGTTATCAGGTCACCGTTTTTTAATATGTCAGTGATGTCTTTCAACCCGAAAAGGGTAGGAACTTTGAATTCCCTTGCCACATTGGCCAGATGGCCGGCAAAAGTGCCGTGCTCGGTCAGGACGGCAGAGGCCTTATTCAACAGCGAGGCCCATACCGGTAAAGCCTGGCGGGCCACCAGGATTCCGTTTTTAGGGAAATTCACCATATCATCCTGACTATTTACGATGAACACCTCACCACCAGCCACTCCGGGAAAGATATTAGTCCCGCCGGAAGCCAGGACATTTTCACGGGTTTTTTGTATCAGTTCTTCAGGGTAATTCATTTTCAGGGCTTCGGTCTGTTGCAGGGGGCGGCATTGAAGGATAAAAAGAATTCCATTCCTGTCAATGGCCCATTCCACATCCTGGGGGGCCCCGTAATATTGCTCGATACAGATAGCCAGTTTTGCCAATGCAATGGCTTCATCATCATTGATTGAAGGCAGGTTCCTGTCTTCCTCTGTAATTTCAAACTGACATACGCCATCTTCGGCATAGCAGAGGAATTGGGCCTTTTTTTCTTTAATATCCGTATAGGAAACCTGCATCGGGGCATTGCGGCCGACCACAAACAGGTCGCAATCCACACTGCCGTCCACAACAGCCTTGGGCAACCCCCAGGCTGAATTGATAAACACCGAGCCGTCACCGGCGTCGAGAGGGTTCCGAGTATACATAACTCCGCCACAGCGGGCATCCACCATGGCAATACACCCCACACTCATAAAAATATCCTCATCCCTGATACCTTTGTTAAGGCGATAGGTGATGGCCGTGAACCCATATTTACTGGCCACGATTTCTTTATAGGTGGTGATCAGCTCTTTTCGACGGACATTCAGTTCGGATCGGTATTGCCCGGCAAACGAATTTGCAGCAGAATCTTCTCCCATGGCACTGCTCCTGAGTGCAACAAAAAGCGATCCCCCTATCTCTTTTTCAAGATCCGAATAAGCCTTATAAATTTCGTTTTCAAGGTCTTCCGGAAGAGGGGCTGTTGTGATGAGCGTTTGAATATCCCGGCTCAAGGCATAGAGCGCTTCCATATCCGTGATATCGGTTGAAATAAAGCGCCGGTCAATTTCCGTCTGAAGATCGTTGTATGACATGAAATATTCATAAGCCCGGGCTGTAATGGAAAAACCGGCCGGTACTTTGAGCTTGACAAGGTTTAAAATTTCTCCAAGGTTGGCCATCTTGCTTCCCACGAGATCAGCCAGGGTACGGTCGATGGCGGTAATCGGGATGGTGAGCCGGTCATCCTTTGCTTCTTTTTTTTGTTCAATCAACAGCCGGATATTGCTGCATATTTCATCAAACGGCGTATATAGCAGATTGTATTTTCCTTGGCTGAGTTGTTCCAGGTTTTTCAGAAGGCGGAGCAGGCTGACGGTAACGGCAATACAATTGCTTTTGATAAAAGACATTCCGAAAGGCCTTCTGTTCTGAAGGGCCTGCTCAATTTCGGCCATGGTCTCAAGGGCACTGTTGTTGGCATTCAACAGCATTTTAAAATGATGATACCGTTCTTTAAATGCCGCTCTGAGGGTTTCGGCATCAATAGAATCGGCATGAGGTTTTTTTTGAAAAATATCTTTTAAAAAACCGATCAGTTTTTTCATTGGCTCCTGATTTTCCGGCGCCGGAATTATCCCCGGCGTCGGAACAATATACATTTTTTTCTCTACAGGTGACAGAGCAATTTAATGGCTGATCTGTAATCCCCAGCCTTCAAAAATAAACAGGATGGAATACCCGTACCAAAGGGTATACACCACATAGAAAATCAGAGAAAAGATGACCATGCCAAAACGACTGGACATGCTTTCCGGTACGACCTTGTAATAATTGTATGAACATTCGACCGCCCGTGTCATGACCGTATAAACCACTTTACCCTTATCAAACATTTCCTGTTTGTCAAGGTTCTTCTTCATGGCTTTCAGACTGTTCCACCAGTTAAAGAGAACCTTCCTGCCTTCTATGGCATATTTTCCCCTGAGCTTTTCTCCTTCATTATGGAATAAGAGATCAGAGTCTTCAAGGCAATTTGCCAGAATCCTTCCAAAATCGCCGGTCACTTTCAGTTTTTTCCCATCAATAGTCACCTCTGCTCCTCCTTTTTCAAAGAG
>MGTJ01000209.1 GCA_001799395.1 Desulfobacterales bacterium RIFOXYA12_FULL_46_15
CTTCAAGTGAGGTCAAGGCTCCCTTTTGAATCAGGGTATAACCCCTTGCTGCAACCATGGCGGCATTGTCACCACACAAGTCCGGGCCAGGTGTAAATATCCTGATTTTATGGAGGGCTGCATTTTTCTTTAAACCTTCTGAAAAAGTCCGGTTGGCTGATACGCCGCCGGAAATGCCGATGCGGCTGCATCCTTTAAACAGGGCCGCATGGATCAGCTTTTTGGACAGAACATCAATCACGGCTTTCTGGAAAGAAGCGGCAACCCTTGCTTTTTCATGGTCCAAAGAAACATCATGGTCGTGGATATACCGGGCTACTGCTGATTTAAGACCGCTGAAACTGAAATCAAAGCTTTCTTTTTCAAGCAGTGTCCGGGGGAATGTGATGTCCGGGGCCTGTGTCCGGCTGAGGGCTTCAATGGCCGGACCGCCGGGATATCCCAGTCCCAGCATTTTTGAGACTTTATCAAAGGCTTCTCCGGCTGCATCATCCCTTGTCCGGCCCATGAGTTCAAAATGGTGAGGAGAAACGACATGATAAATATTGGTATGGCCGCCGGATACCACAAGAGCGATAAACGGAAACTCTGGCGGCTCTTCTGTTAGAAAAAGAGAATAAATATGGGCTTCCAGGTGATTAACACCCACAAAGGGAAGAGATCTTGCAAAGGCAAAGGCCTTGGCAAAGGAAAAACCCACCAGAAGTGCGCCGATAAGTCCGGGCCCCTGTGTTGCCGCAACGCCGCCGATATCTGAAAGACGGATGCCGGCTTTCTTAATGGCCTCATCCATGACCGGAACAATGGCTTCGACATGCATGCGTGAGGCAATTTCCGGTACGACTCCGCCATATTGGTGATGCACATCCACCTGGGAGGCAATAATGGAGGAAAGGATGATTCTGCCGTCTTTGATCACTGCGGCAGCAGTTTCATCACAAGAGGATTCAATCCCTAAAACAATCATGCGACGGATATTCGATCAAACCCATTGAGTCTGGGTTTCATTGTCTCCACGGGATTCCACTTCACCCAGATAATAACCTTTTTCATTCATGGCCCCAAGCCTGTCCATGACTTCCTGGGCTGATTTTTCAGGAACGATAACCACCAGACCGATGCCGTTGTTAAAAGTGCGGTGCATTTCAGGCTCCGGGACAGCTCCTTCCTTCTGAAGGATTTTGAAAATAGGCGGCACTTCCCAGGCATCCTTGTGAATAATCACTTTACAGGCTTCCGGGATGACCCGGATGATATTTTCATCAATACCGCCGCCGGTGATGTGCACAAGGCCATGAATCGGAAGATCCCGTATCAGGCTTAATACGGTTTTAACATATATAATGGTCGGTTTTAACAGCTCTTCACCAAGGGTTGTGTCAAGGTCTGCGAGCTTTGTTTTTACAGTATATTTTGCTTTGTCAAAAAGGATTTTCCGGACAAGGGAAAAGCCATTGCTGTGAATTCCGCTGGATGCAATGCCGATGAGTCTATGCCCGTTTCTGATATTGGACCCGTCTATGATTTTATCATTGTCCACAATTCCTACGGAAAAGCCTGCTAAATCATATTCGCCGGCTTTGTACATACCGGGCATTTCCGCTGTCTCGCCGCCGATGAGCGAACATCCGGCTTCATTGCATCCTCGTGCAATACCGGTCAGGATCTGTTCCGCTACAGTATTATTTAAAGCGCCTGTGGCCAGATAATCGAGAAAAAATAAAGGTTTGGCTCCCTGGACAATGACATCGTTGACACACATGGCCACAAGATCAATTCCAATGGTATCATGTTTATCCATCATAAATGCAATCTTCAGTTTGGTTCCGACCCCGTCCGTGGAACTGACCAGAACCGGATTGGATACATTGGCAAGATTAAGGGAATAAAGTCCTCCAAAACCTCCGATTTCACCCATTACACCGGTTCTCGGGGTGGTTTTTGCAATATCTTTGATCCGGGATACAAGCTTGTTTGCTTTGTCGATATCAACACCTGAAGCTGCGTATGTTAGGGAGTCGTTCATATAAAGATTACCTTCATTCATTACATCCGTTAAAACTATCTTAAAACCCGGCAATGATAATCAGAATGCACTGAAAAGTCAAAAGTTTTTTGACATCACAGGATGAATATTGTATCTACATTTATTTTAACTTTAGTGGATACTGGAGAATCTAAAGCGTATGAAAACTATCAATATCGGGGTTCTGGGATTTGGTGTGGTGGGCACCGGCGTGGCTAAGCTGCTGAAAGAAAAAAAGCAGCTATTAGAAGAAAGAACCGGTGCTGTTTTAAATCTGAAAGCCATTGCTGATATTGATACAAAACGGAACAGGGGAATTGGTCTCGGCGCTACGATCCTGACGCCGGATGCCGATATCCTCATCAATGACCCGGATATTGATATTATTGTAGAAACCATTGGCGGAGAAACCATTGCAAAAGATTTCATCTTAAAAGCCCTTGGACAAAAAAAACATGTCGTGACTGCCAACAAGGCCCTTCTGGCAAGGCATGGCAATGATCTTGTGAAGACAGCCAAAGAGAACCAGGTCGATCTTGCCTTTGAAGCCAGTTGCGGCGGCTGCATACCCATTATCAAATCCCTGAGGGAATCTCTGGTGGCCAATCATATCCGGTCCATGGCCGCCATACTGAACGGCACCTGCAATTATATCCTGACCAAAATATCCAGAGACGGGTCAGCCTTCAAGGATGCGCTGAAAGATGCCCAGGCCCTCGGCTATGCGGAAGCAGAGCCTTCCCTGGATATTGACGGGTTTGACACAGCCCATAAACTGGCTATTTTAAATTCCCTGGCCCACGGCATGGAAATCAACTTAAAAGACATCCATGTGGAAGGGATTCGCAATATCACACCCGTGGATATTGAATTTGCAAGGGAGTTCGGTTATGCCATCAAACTACTGGCCATTGGAAAAATTCACGATAAACATGTGGAAGCAAGGGTCCATCCGACCATGATCCCTTTTTCCAATCCTCTGGCCCATGTGGATGGTTCCATGAATGCCGTTGTCATTGATGCGGATGCCACGGAACAGACCATGCTCTATGGCCGCGGTGCCGGAATGATGCCCACGGCCAGTGCCGTATTGAGTGATATTGTGGATATTGCACGCAACATTATTTCAGATGCCGGAAGACGGGTTCCCGTTCTTGGATGTCAGGAAGATCATATCCGGCCCATTCCTATCCTGCCCATGTCCGAGCTTTATACCCGGTATTATCTCAGGTTTGAAGCCCAGGATCATCCGGGGGTCCTGGCAAAGATTTCAGGGATTCTGGGAGAAAACAATATCAGTATTGAATCGGTCCATCAAAAAGGCCGGAAGAACAACGGCAAGGTGCCGGTGGTCATGATCACCCATACGGCTAAGGAAGCATGGGTGCAGAAAGCGTTGACCGAGATTTCAAAAACCGATTCCGTTGTGGGAGATCCGGTTGTCATCAGAATAGAAGAAGCTGTGCGGGAGTAGAGAAAAAAATGAAAATTTGTGTTGCAGATCTGGAAGGGGTTTTTTTACCTGAAATCTGGATCAATGTTGCCATCAAAACAGGTATTGAGGAATTGAAGCTGACCACACGGGATATCAGCGATTATAATGTCTTAATGAACAAGCGCCTTTCTATTTTAAAGGCTAACAACCTTAAAATCCAGGATATCAAGGCTGTGATCGCCACCCTTGATCCCCTTGAAGGTGCCCTGGAGACCCTGGACTGGATCAGGCAGGAATCCCAGATCATAATTCTGTCGGACACTTTTGAAGAATTTGCAAAACCGCTCATGGTCAAATTGAATTATCCCACCCTCCTGTGTCATAACCTGACCATTGACGGGGCCGGGAATATCATCCGATACAATATCAGGATCGACAACCAGAAAAAACAGGCGGTCAAAGCATTGAGGGCAATGAATTATCATGTCATTGCCTTTGGAGATTCTTACAATGATACCGGGATGATACAAGCAGCAGACCAGGGATTTTTCTTCAGACCGCCTGCTTCCGTGGTTACGGATTTTCCAAATATTCCGGTCACCCAGACCTATGGGGAACTGAAAACCATGATAAAATCCATGCTGGATGAATAATGATCGATATTGATGATTTTTGTAAGGTGAGTGCCCTTGTCATCGGCGATCTTATGATTGATGAATATCTGTGGGGAAGCGTGGATCGGATTTCTCCCGAAGCCCCGGTCATGGTGGTGTCTGTGGAAAAACAAACCCATACCCTGGGCGGTGCCGGAAACGTCATCAACAATCTGAAGGCCATGGGCGCAAACGTAGAGGCCATCGGAATGGCAGGAACCGGCAGTGCCGGCCGGATGATTGCTGAGAAATTTGAGGCCCTCGGGATCAGCACCGACGGGATCATCAGCGAACCGGACAGGCCTACTACCCGGAAAACCAGGGTGGTTGCTTCCAACCAGCAGGTCCTGAGAATCGACCGGGAGATAAAGAAACAGATCACCCGGGATTCCTTTGGCCGGTTGGTGAAGATCATGGCAAGAAAAATTCCGGAAGTGGATGTGATCATTCTCTCAGACTATGACAAAGGCCTGATCACAAGAGAACTGGTCAATGAAACCGTCAGGCTCGCAGAAAAACATCAGATCATGGTTCTGGCTGATCCCAAGGCCCTGGATTTTTCAAAATACGAAAAGGTTTCCATCCTCACTCCCAACCGGAAAGAAGCAGGTATTGCCGCCCACATGGATATCCGGTCCAATGAAGATCTTATCAAAGCCGGGCAAAAGATCATGGCTGTTGCAAGGCTTGAAAAACTTCTGATCACCTGTGGGAAAGACGGGATGATGCTGTTTGAAACCAATGAAGCGCCTTTTGCCATTGCCTCCAAAGCCTGTCAGGTGTTTGATGTCTCTGGTGCCGGGGACACGGTGATTGCACTTCTGGGGCTTGGTCTGGCCGTGGGCGCAAGTTTTAAGGACAGTGCAAAGGTTGCCAATGAAGCTGCCGGCATTGTGGTGGCCAAGGTGGGTACGGCAACTGCTTCCATCCCTGAACTTAAACAGGCATTGTCCGTATCCTTACCCTGAAAAGAAAATCCTTGACAGATACGAGCCGGTTCTATATATTGCCTGGATGTTGATGCGGGGTGGAGCAGTCTGGTAGCTCGTCGGGCTCATAACCCGAAGGTCGTTGGTTCAAATCCTTCCCCCGCTACCAAGTATACTAAGGGGTTCAGCGTTCGGCGCTGCCCCTTTTTGTGTTTTGGAGAAGAAGCGCTCCCCGCTTCCTCTGGTTTTATTTGTCAGCCATCATTCTCCCAAGGGATTTCAGCGCCTGGTATTTGATTTTGACAAAATGCGCTTTCATGGCTTTGCAGGCTTCTTCTGCATCATGGGAGACAACGGCATCGAATATATTCCGGTGTTGTGATCCCACAGGGTCTTCGGACTGGATAAAAAGAAGACCGGCCCGGTATTTGAGATATAAAAGATCGAACAGATACCTGAGCATCTGTTCCTGGATTTTCCGGCGTGACAGTGAGGCCAGGGTCAGGTGGAATTCTTTGTCCTTAAGCAGGCATTCATTCAGATACGATTCCTCATCTGATTTTTCCCCGGTATGCAGAAGCACCCGTAGATTTTTAATCCCGTCTTCATTAAGGTTGGCAATCACATCCGGGAGAAGGGAAACCTCGATCAGCTCGCGCATATCATAAATCTCCTGGACTTCCTGAATGCTCATAGGTTCCGTGGAATACCCCTTGTTTGGCTCATAGCGGACAATTCCCTGGAATTCAAGATGCTTTAAGGCCTGGATGATGGGTGTAAGGCTCATGCCGAGGCGATCTGCCAACTGGCGGTATGATATCTTCCGGCCAGGCGAGATCTCGTTGGTAAAAAGAATCTGTTTAATGCCTTCATAGGCAATCTGTGTGTGGCTGGCATCCGGTGTGACGGTTTTTTTCCGGTTTTTTACTGGCACTGATTCTCTCCCTTTACGGTATTTTGTAATCATTTTTTTTGTTCTTAATCTTTTCAAATACAGATTTAATTAAATTTTAAAATAGACTTAATTCCCATGATTGTCAATCTGCAAAAATATTTTAACTTCATAATATACTGAATTTAAAAAAATAAATGCTATTCATAGAAAAGATTTTACAAATGGAAATAAAAAAAGCTTGACATGCAAATGAGTAATGAATTAAGTTTTTATCAAATTTAATTAAATTCTATGAATATTGAATTTATAATTTTTATAAATTCAATTAAATTAAATAGTTGTATTATAAATAATTTGATTAAATATATTTTTAACATTAATAAGCGCATCATCTCAGGATGCCGGGGATGAGAAGGGAATAAAAATGAAAGGCGCAGATGTAATTGTCAAAATGCTGGAACAATATGATGTCAACGTCATATTCGGTGTGCCCGGGGATACCAGTATCCCTTTATATGAAGCGCTTCATGATTCAGGCGGGGATCTGCGGCATGTGATGGCAAGAGATGAACGGTCGGCATCATTTATGGCAGATGCCTATGCCAGGATTTCTCACAAACCCGGAATCTGTGAATGTCCCAGCGGCGCCGGTGCCCTGTATTCACTCCCCGGGGTGGCAGAGGCCGATGCCTCATCAGTGCCGGTGATCCTTTTTACATCTGACAACCCGATGAACGGAGAAGGGAAAAAGACTATTACCGAGCTTGATTGTCAGCGGTTGTTTGAACCGGTTACCAAATGGTCCTGTCTGGTCAAGGATATTTCACGGATACCTGAAGTGATCCGGCGGGCATTCCGGATTGCCACAACAGGACGTCCCGGTGCAGTTCACCTGGCAATCCCCCAGGAATGCCTGAAAGGAGAATACCGGGAAACTGGCCATGACATCTATGGCGAACCGGAATGCTGCATTTATCCGGCTTTCCGGACCCGGGGAAGCCGGGCAGGGCTTGAACGCCTTGCCGCCCTGCTGCTGGATAAAAGCAAAAAAACCGTTATCATCGCGGGCGGCGGGGCCAAACATTCCCAGGCAGAGGAGGAAATCGGGGCATTGGCGGAATTTATGGGAATCCCTGTGGTGACCACGATTTCCGGCCAAGGTATCATGCCGGACCACCACCCCCTGGCACTGGGGGTTATCGGCGATAACGGCTTTCATCCCCATGCGATCCGGGCGGTGGAAGAGAGCGACACCCTGTTTTATATCGGGTGCAAGATCGGGTCGGTGTCCACAATCAAATGGACCCTTCCGTCTTTTAAGCCTGAAAGAAATATCCTCCAGGTGGATCTTGACCCGGTCATGCTGGGCAATAATTATCGAAACAGGATCAGTGTGGCAGGGGATGCCAGGCTGGTTTTAAAGGATTTGCTGGTGCTTCTGGACAAGGCCGGAACCATGGATGGTCCAAAAGAGTGGGTAACGGATCTGAACCGTGAACGGTGTCAGTTCTGGGAGGAATCCGAAGCGGATTTCCAGTCCCGGTCCCTCCCCATCAAACCCCAGCGCGTGATTTCGAGCATCAACAGATATCTCGGCCCCGGGTCCATTGTCATTGCCGATGCAGGCACCCCGACCCCCTATATTACCCGGTACCTGCGGTTATGTGACAACAGGTCCACATTTATTATCCCCCGGGCATTCGGCGGGCTCGGCTATGCCATCCCAGCCCTTGCCGGGGCTTATTTTGCCCGGCCCGATGCTGTGCTGGTAGGCATGTTTGGTGACGGCAGCCTCGGCATGTCGGCCGGTGAACTGGAGACCCTGGTCCGGCTCAATATCCGGGCAGTCCTGATTCATTTTAACAATGCCTGTTTCGGGTGGATCAAAGCGCTTCAGGCCATTCATGCCCGGGATAAATTTTTCTCCGTTGATTTCTTGACCGGGGACCCGGCAAAAGTGGCGCAAGGGTTTGGAATGGAGGCGCATCGGATCACTTCTCCCGATATGCTGGACAGTGCCTTGGAAAAAGCCTTTTCAACAGACGGGCCTGTTTTTCTGGATGTTGTTACGGAATCCGAGGTCACGGCGCTTCCGCCGGTTTATTCCTGGATTCATAAACTCAACCAGAAGACCAACGGGTCTTTGGAAAAAACATCATTGAAAAATCTGATATGAAATAAAGTTCTGAAAGGAGAAAAAGACATGGATATTGTGGTTATCGGAGGTGGCTGGGCCGGTTGTGCCGCAGCGCTTGCAGCAAAGAAACAGGGTGCACGGGTGACGCTGGCGGAACGGACTGACATGCTTTTAGGGACCGGCCTGGTCGGAGGCATCATGCGCAATAACGGACGCTTTACGGCAGCCGAAGAACTCATCGCCATGGGGGGAGGAGAGCTTCTATCGCTGACCGACAGGCATTTGCTCCACAAGAACATCAATTTCCCCGGCCACAACCATGCCTGCCTCTATAATGTCGGCACCATCGAACCTGCTGTCCGGCAGTTGCTTCTGGATCAAGGCGTGACCGTCCTGATGAACACCAGGATGACAGAGGTGACGGTAAAAAACGGCTGGATTGAAGCGGTTGAAGGGAAAAGCGGTCATGAACCGGTTGAACTTAAAGGGGATGTCTTTATTGACACCACAGGCACGGCAGGTCCGCCGGCATTGTGCACCAAATATGGGAAAGGCTGCGCCATGTGCATCCTCAGATGTCATTCCTTTGGGGGCCGTGTCAGCATTGCCGGAAAAGCCGGGGTAAGGGAGATGACCGGACAAAAACCGGGCCAGACCGGTGCAATGAGCGGTTCGTGCAAGCTGCACAAGGGGTCCTTGTCACCTGAGATCCGCCACCGGCTTGAAGAAGACGGGGTAGCTGTCATACCGGTGCCAAAGTCCCTCAGGACCAGCGGCAAGCTGTCCATGAAAGCCTGCCAGCAATACGCCATAGACGAATTTGAAGAAAATGTAATCCTGCTTGATACCGGTCATGCAAAGCTCATGAGCCCGTTTTTTCCTTTGGAATTGCTAAGGAAGATTCCCGGGCTTGAAAATGCGAGATATGAAGATCCTTATGCAGGGGGAAAAGGAAATTCCGTCCGTTTCCTGGCCATGTCCCCCCGGGACAACCGGCTCAAGGTGGAAGGGGTCAAAAACCTTTTCTGTGCAGGGGAAAAGGCAGGGCTTCTTGTCGGGCATACGGAAGCTGTCTGTACCGGGACCCTGGCCGGTTTCAATGCGGCCCTAAGTTCCGGAGCTCCCATTGTTCTGCCGGAAACCACAGTGATAGGCGATACCGTCAGTCATGTCCGGGAACAGATGACGGACCGCCAACGGCTGGATTTGAAATTCACTTTTTCAGGATCGGTATTGTTTGCACGAATGAAAGAAAAAGGGCTGTACACAACAGATGTTGACATCATCAGGAAGAGAGTGTCAGATGCGGGTTTGACCAATGTGTTCCTGAACCGTTAAAACCATTAAAACCGTTAAAAAGGAGTTGAAAATGGCAGAACAAATTACAGTAAAAGATCTGGTAACGGCATTGGATACCATTACCGGCGGCCGGGTGATCCGTCCGGCAGGGTCTCCGGCCGGAAAAAATCCTTTTATCGTCACCAAATCCTCAGATATTCCGGGAAAAGCCGTCACCGAGACGCCGGGCCTGGTAGTGGGTGATCCGGACATGCCGGTCAAAAAACTGGCTGTCATGATGACTCTCACGGAAAGCGCCATTGAACTGGCTGGAGCATCAGGGGTGGATGCCATGGTAGCCCACCACCCGGTGGCTGACGCAGCCAATTCAGGGGGGGTTCTTTTAAGAACCTATCTTGGCCTTTATAACCTTGCTGTATTGGAACTTCATGAGGCATTCCACGGCCTTCACCCGGGAATTGCCTATCTCCACGGACATGATGCCAGTTTTGTCGATATCAAATACAGCAATATCCCTGGGAACATCCTGTTTGTCGGCAAGACCCTTGAAGGTGTCCGTACCCTGGGCGACATGCTGGCAAGGATTGAAGGGTTCATGGACCTCAATACAGAGGCAAGGCTCCTGGAAAGCGAAAAACAGATACGGAACTGCGCAGACCTGGTCGAAACCGCAATCCTTACCAGGGGTGTCATCCTTGAAGGCAATCCTGGAAAAAAGGCCAGCAAGGTCATGCACATTTTTCCCCACACCGGGTTTACACCAGTCCACATGGAACGGGCATTTCATGAACACCCTGGGGTGGATACGGTCCTGGCCACCATCAGCCGGGTATTTCCAGGGCATGAGCTGGTCGCAAAAGCCAGGGATCTCGGACTCAATTTTGTGTGCGGCAACTCCCATGCCCTGGAGATCCTGGAAAACGGCCTTCCCCTGGCAAGGGCCATCAGCATTCTTTTACCCGGTCTGGAAGTGGTGATTTTCAAAGAGCGGATGACCGGCATTCCCATAGATGCATTCGGTGGTCCCGATATACAGAAATATGCCCGTAAAATGGCAGAGGAATATCTGGTAAAATAAAAATCTAAAAAGGAGAAAAAAATGAATGAAGCTGTTGCTGCAATAAAACCAAGAAGAGGGATTCGAAAGATCGAGATCATCGGCATGATCCTGGTCGGTCTTTCCTTATTAGGGCTCATTGTTAATCCCGGGTTCATCTCAGGGATTTTTGATGCCATGCTGAATAAAGCCTTCCCTATCATGGTGCAGGTGTTTCTTACGGGGAAAGTCGGTGTGGCCATCATCATCAGCGTATTGATCGGCCGTATTTTAGAGCGCTGCGGTTTTACCGACGCATTGATGAGGCTTCTCTTACCTGTCACGCGGCTCATCAAAATTAATTCAGCGGTTCTTGTACCGGCAGTTTACAATATCCTCGGGGATATTAATGCTGCCGGGAGAATTGCAGGCCCCATCCTGGTGAAAGCAGGGGCTACCAAGGATGAACAGAAGATAGCCATCTGTACCATGGTCCAGTCCCAGCAATCCTTTTCCACCTTCATGTTCTGCATCGTTGCCCTAACCGCAATCAAGGCCAAGGTATTTGTCATTATCCTGATTTCGGTATTTGCCCCTCTCTTGATTGTTCCAGCCCTTCTCAAACTGACCATCTGGAGGGATACAAAAGCTGTATCGCTGGAAGATATGCCATCCTTTACCCCAGCCACCGGAATTCTGCCCACGGTATTCGGGGCAGCCCGGGAAGGTGCCGAACTTCTCTTTTTGCTCATTATCCCGGCCGTGGGAGTGATCTTTGCCATAATCGGAGCGATAGATTATATAGGCCTGTGGAAACCCATTGAAAGCGGCCTGACTTCCCTCTTATCCGCCTTGTCCATTGATCCGAAATCAGGAATCGTAACCATCCTGGCCTCTCCTACGCTGGCTACAGCCCAGTTGAAAGATGTGGCCACCACCCTTTCCCCGGAACTGGTGATCGGTTCTGTGGTCCTTGCCGCATCCGGCTTCCCCCTTTCCGTTATTCTGGGGCAGATTCCGGCAATCTGGTCGGATGCAACCGATTTAAACCATCTGGAAGCCATGGGAGCCGCTGTCCTGGGAGCTGTCATGCGGCTTTTGACAGCCGGTTTGGTCGCCACAGTGCTGACCCGGTTCCTGCTGTAATCATCGTTTGAATAAAAACAGCCTTACCGGTTGCTGTGTAAGGCTGTTTTCACCAAAACGCCGGTCGAAAAAAACTCAGGTTGAGCCCTTGGGTATTTAAAAAAACAGGTAGATATTTTATCATAAAATAGGCATTATGGATTTGTTTTTTAAAAGGAGAGCCCGTGATTATGATGAAATACCGTGCTGTTTTGTGTTTTCTTGTCATTTTTTGTGTAGCGTTTCCGTTTCATCTTTTTGCAGATGAAAAAAGCACATTAAAGGATACTCTTAACAAGAGTGCAGACCCGGAAAAAGATGAAGCCTCCATTAAAATGCTGTTTTCTATCTCAGAACTGAAAAGAAGTCTGAGTCAGCGGATAACCGGGAAAAAGGCACTGCTTGAAAAAAGTACATCGGAAACCGAAAAAGCCGGTCTGGAATCTGAGATCGCAAAACTGGATGAGCAGTTTAATGATGCAAGAGCAGATTTTGAACGGATTGCAACAGGTGTTGATATCGGCCTGTTCCTTGGGAAGAAGGAGGAAACCTTTGACTGGAAGGAGGAGCTTGTCTCCCTTGTTGAACCCGGCATCAAAGAAATTAAGCGGATGACGGTCAATGCCAGGAATAAAACCAAACTTAAAGATGAAGTCGCCTATTATGAAGATCTGGTTTCTATTGCCCGGAACGCTGTAAAAAATATTACTGAACTGATTGGTCAGACCGAGGACAGAGATGTCAAAAAAAATCTTGACTCCCTTCTGCCGGAGTGGAAGAGCATTGAAAAACAAATAACGAACAAACTTCATATTGCCAATATGCAGCTTTCTGAAGTGAACAACAAAGAGAAATCTCTTATTGAAAGTTCAGGGATTTCCATTAAGAAATTTTTCAGAACAAGGGGGCTCTATCTGGCCATTGCCGTCATTGCCTGCGTTCTGGCCCTTCTCTTACTCCGGCTGGGAGCAAGGCGTCTGATCAAGCTGATTCCAGGATACAATCTGGCATATAAACCCTTCCATATCCGGTTGTTTGACCTTCTGGCCAGGATTGCGGCCCTGTTTGTAACCTTGTTTGTCCTGGTCCTGGTATTTTATATTTTTGAGGATTGGGTTCTTTTAAGCTTATCCATTGTCTTTTTCCTGGGTCTTGGGTGGACGGTCAGAAATACGGTTCCCCGGTTCTGGAAACAGAGCTGCCTCATGCTCAATATCGGAGCTGTCCGGGAAGGGGAGCGGATGATTTACCTGGGGATTCCCTGGATGGTGAAGAGCATCAATCTTTTCTGTGTGCTTGAAAATCCGGAGATGGAAGTGAGCCTCCGGCTGCCTATTGAGGCTTTGCAGGACCAGACTTCAAGACCGTTTCATAAAAAAGAGCCCTGGTTTCCGTGCCGAAGAAACGACTGGGTCATCCTTTCCGACGGAACCTGGGGAAAGGTGAAAGGCCTCTCCCATGAAATGGTTGAAATCGTTCAACCCGGCAGTGCTAGAAAAACGTATCAAACAGTTGATTTCCTTGCCCAGGCACCTTTGAACCTGTCAACAAATTTTACATTGAAAAGCATTTTCGGTTTAAGTTATGATCTCCAGAAAGACATTACAGGGAAAATTCCTGAAATTCTGACGGCACACATCAGGGAAGCGATTCAAAAGGAAGGATATGAAGAAGGTCTTATCCATCTCCAGGTGGATTTCCAGGCCGCAAACAGCTCTTCCCTGGACCTGGTCGTGATCGCTGATTTTAAAGGCGGGATGGCACCCCAGTATTACAAGCTGTCACGGGCCATCCAGAGGTGGTGTGTGGATGCATGCACTGCCAATAACTGGGAGATTCCCTTTCCCCAGCTTACAGTGCATCATTAATAAATAAGATAGGTGATTTAAAAAGATAGATGGTTTCAGGCAAAATAAAAGGGCGGCCAATGCCGCCCTGCTATTTTTAATTGGCGTCCCCAAGGGGATTCGAACCCCTGTCGTCGCCGTGAAAGGGCGATGTCCTGGACCGGGCTAGACGATGGGGACGCAATGTTCTTTTTCATGGTGGGCCGTGCTGGGCTCGAACCAGCGACTCTCTGCTTAAAAGGCAGATACTCTACCACCTGAGTTAACGGCCCTTGGCCAATCAAAAAACAGGTGATATCTATATGATCTGGCAATGATTGTCAACTCTTTTTTAGATCAGGGTTGTTTTTTTTATGAGTTCCGTGGAAATAAAGATTTGAAACCGGTTATACCCCGGGTGTAAAAAACAGAGGAGATCATTTATACCTTTTTGATTGATTCTGGCCTGTTCCTTAAGATCGTTTTCAATAGTTTTCATATCTTTTTTTAAGGCCGATTGCGGAAAACCTAAATCTCTTTTTTCCATGTAATTTGTTGTAATCATAGTTTTTTTTATTTTTTTTATTTTTTTATATTGATTAACCCTTCAATTATTGTTAGTTTTTCACTCTAAAAATTTGATTGCGGGTCTGTTTGCTTAGTGACGGAATTGCAACAAATCAGTGATATAGTGCTAAAATAACAGTCATTTTAAAGGAAAAACAAAATGGTAGAACATCGAATTTACAATTTCAATGCCGGGCCTGCTGTGTTGCCGCTACAGGTTCTGGAAGAGATACAGGCTAATTTTTTAAATTTTGATCACTCAGGCATGTCCATTACGGAAATTAGCCACCGGTCCTCTTATTTTGATAAAGTGATCAATGATGCCGTGGAAAGGGCAAAACGGCTTTTAAAGCTGGATGAACGGTATCATGTGCTTTTTTTGCAAGGCGGGGCCTCTTTGCAGTTTGCCATGGTTCCCATGAATTTTTTAAAAGAAAAGGACTCGGCAGACTATGTCAATACCGGGACCTGGGCGACAAAAGCCATCAAAGAAGCCAAGATCCTGAAGAAAAATCATAAGGTTGTGGCTTCTTCAGAAGACAAGGATTTTTCATATATCCCCAAAGACATAAGATTTTCCAATGATGCAAAATATGTTCACCTGACATCCAACAATACCATCAAAGGCACGCAGTATTCTAAATTTCCGGACACAAAGGGGATTCCCATTGTCTGTGATATGTCTTCGGATATTTTTTCAAGACCCCTTGCTATGGAAAAATTCGGATTGATTTATGCCGGAGCCCAGAAAAATTTAGGGCCTTCCGGAACATGCATGGTAATTATCCGCCAGGATATGCTGGATACGGAAAACGAGGATCTTCCCACCATGCTGAAGTATTCCACCCATGCGTCAAAAAATTCCATGTACAATACCCCTCCCTGTTTTGGAATTTATACCATTGATCTTGTATTGAAATGGATTGAAATGGAAATCGGCGGGCTTGAAAAAATGGAAGAACAAAATATCAAGAAAGCGGATGTTTTATATGATTTCATGGATTCCGGGAATTTTTACAGACCCACGGCAGAGAAATATTCACGTTCTCTTATGAACGTGACCTTCAGGCTGCCCACTGAGGACCTTGAAAAACAATTTATTTCACAAGCCGCTGAAAAAGGTCTTGGCGGGCTAAAGGGTCACCGGTCGGTGGGGGGGTGCAGGGCCTCAATCTATAACGCAGCAAGCATGGAAAGCATAAATGCGTTAGTTCAATTTATGGATTTATTTGAAAAGGAGAACAAAAAATGAAAGTTCTTGTCAGTGATAAAATGGATGAAGAGGGAATTGAAATATTCAGAAAGCAGGATGGGATAGATGTTGATATAAATACAGGACTGAGTCCTGAGGGGTTAAAGGAAATCATAGGGCAATATGACGGGCTTGCCATTAGAAGTGCAACAAAAGTGACCAAAGATATCCTGGAAGCTGCCGTCAACCTTAAAGTCATTGCAAGGGCAGGGATCGGACTTGATAATGTGGATATCCCGGAAGCAACCCAAAGAGGGGTGGCCGTCATGAACACCCCTGGCGGCAATACCGTGACAACGGCTGAACATGCCATTGCCATGATGATGGCCTTGACAAGAAATATCCCCAGGGGAACCCAGTCTCTGAAAGAGGGGCGCTGGGAGAAAAAAAACCTGGAAGGAAGGGAAATCAGCAATAAAATTCTGGGTGTGCTCGGATTCGGAAATATCGGTTCCATAGTGGCAAACCTTGGAAAAGGGTTGAAAATGAGGGTCATTGTATTTGATCCCAATATTTCATCCGAGCATATTGAAAAGGCAGGATTTGAATATGTGACCCTGGATGAATTGTTTAAACGTTCCGATTATATCACCATCCATGTCCCAAAAATGGAAGCTACTGTTAATCTTCTGAATGCCGATGCATTTGCAAAGATGAAAAATGGGGTCATGGTCATCAATTGTGCCAGGGGAGGAATCATTAATGAGGCAGATCTTTATAATGCCATAAAATCAGGCAAGGTTGCCGGAGCAGCTTTGGATGTATTTGCCACCGAACCCCCGGGCGATCATCCTTTGCTTACACTTGACCAGGTAATTGCAACCCCCCATCTTGGCGCATCCACCAAAGAAGCCCAGACAAATGTAGCTGTGGCGGCTGCCAACCAGATTATTGCCTATTTACTTCATGATACCATTATAAATGCGGTAAACGTTCCATCCGTAACCGGGGAGGTACTGAAACAGCTAAAACCCTTTTTGTATCTTGCAGAAAAAATGGGAATCATGCAGGGACAGTTGACAAAGGGCGGGATTAAATCGGTTGATATTGAATATATCGGCCAATTCCCTGACCTTGATTTAAAACCCATTACCATTACGGCCATCAAAGGGCTTCTGTCACAATTTGTACAGCATGAAGTCAATTCCGTAAATGCCATATCCCTTGCCAATGGCCTTGGAATTAAAATTTCGGAATCTATGTCAAAAGATTCCGGGAATTTTTTACACCTTATCCGGATCACCATTGTCTCTGATCAACAAACCAATATCCTTGAAGGGACAATTTTCGGTAAGGATGACGCAAGAATTGTAAGAATTAATAAATTCCGGCTTGAAGTCATCCCCGAAGGGCACCTGGCGCTCATCCATAATGTGGATAAACCCGGTTCCATAGGCTCCATGGGCGTCACCCTGGGAAAACACAATATTAATATTGCAAGAATGACTGTTGGAAGAGAAGATGACGGGGATAGAAATATTATCTTTCTGAGTACGGATACCCCGGTTTCTTCTGAAGTTATTAAAGAAATTGAATCATTGCCGCTTGTCATCAGTATGACGATTTTTGATTTATAACACCGGCACTGATAAAAACCCTCAAATTTTTTCAAACCTTTGGGGGTTTTTTAAAAAAGGCATATAGTGAACCTGATCCTTTTAGAGAATAAAGATTTTGTTGAACCTGAAACAGTTGTTGTAAAGGGGCGGAGATTAAAGCATCTATTGTCAGTCAACAAAGTGAATGAAAAGGACAGTCTTGTTTGCGGTCTTTTAAATGGCAAGATCGGAACCGGGAAAATTAAAAAAAAATCTGAATCTTTCCTTGAGATGACGGTTACACTTAATCAGGACCCGCCGGCGCCATTGCCTCTAACCCTGGTGCTTGCTCTTCCCAGGCCAAAGATGTTAAAGCGGATCATAGAAACCGTTACAACACTTGGTGTTAAAACAATATACCTGATTAATTCATGGCGGGTTGAAAAAAGTTACTGGCAAAGCCCTCTGCTTGATACCGACACCATGGCAAAGCACATGATCCTGGGTCTGGAGCAAAGCCGGGATACGATAATGCCAGAAATTTTCCAAAAAAGATTTTTTACAAAATTTGTAAATGAAGACCTTCCCCTGATTTCAAAAAACAGCCTCCGGGTTACTGCGCATCCCAAAACCAGCCGTATATGCCCTGTCGGGATTAATAAAGAAACAACCCTTGTGATCGGCCCTGAAGGCGGCTTTATTGATATTGAGATAGAAACTCTTGAAAAACAAGGGTTTCTATCATGTAATATCGGTCAAAGAATATTAAAAGTCGAAACAGCCGTAACCTTTCTGATTTCAAGATTGTTTTCATAATTTGGCTTTTAAATATCCATAATAGTGCATGTCCAATGATTGGAAAAATATTTATATGAAAGAGAAAAAGGACTTAAAACCATGAAAAATGAAAAGAAAATCGATAAGGAACGGCAGCTTTCCTTTGACAGCCTGCCGCCAAGCATCAGGGAGACGATGACGGAAGAAGAAAAGCAGCTTTTCTTATATGCGGATGAATGGCCGGAATCTCTCTTCGATAAACTGGAAGAATTCATCATCAAAGATTAAATTTGACAGTCCTCTGTATAGCCTTTAAAATTAACAGGTCATAAATCATGATATGAGGTCATACATGTCTCAGCCACCCAAAGATAAAATTGATTATGAAAAATATGTTAAATATGCTCAGATCCTTGAAAAAACCAAGTGGGCCGAGGAATTTTCCTGGGATCATATTCGCAAAATCTGTCATTATATTCATCCTGTCATAGCAAAAAAAGGGGCTGTTATTTTTAAGGAAGGGGATAAGGAAGAAACATTCGGCATTATTGTAAAAGGTTCCGTTGATATCCTGAAACAAGGTGATGGGGAAATACAGAAAGTTGCTACATTGCAAAGCTCTCAAACTTTTGGGGAAATGGCCCTGCTGGATGGGGAACCCAGATCTGCTACCGGGGTGGCAAGAGAAGATGCCATTATTTTTTTCATTTCTAAAAAGAACTTGCTGGATATTGCAGAAGACCATCCCAAATTGGGTTTTCAGATTATCTGGAAAATTTCAAAATTGTTGAGCCAGCGTCTTAGAAGCACTACTGGAAAGCTTGTCGATTATATGGGGCATTAATTCAGACATTATGGTTCAGGGCATTTTTAAAATTGAAGCATGCTTTGTAATCTTGTTGTATGACATTTTTAAAAGTTCCACTGCTTTTGAGGGGGTAATGTCCAGACAAGTTTTATATTTCTCAGAGATTAAATGAATTTTCTTTCCGACAACATCGCCGGGCATGGAAAAATCAATATTGCACAATTCATCGGAAAATGAACAGATAAACCGTTGCATGTCTTCGGCAATCAGTTTGTTCTTGGAAAGATCAAAATTTGAAATCGGTTTCATGGCAGAAACAATGGATGGAGGAAGATTCCATCTGGATGAAAAAAATCGGCCAAGTTCACTGTAAGATACCCCTATGACGGATTTTGAAGCCTGCTCTTTTGATATTTTTTTTTCATCAATGGCAATTTCAATATTGATATATACCTTGGGTGAAAAAAAGGCCACCAGGTATTCCCCAAAACCATAGAGCATGGCAGATATCTGAATGGCTTCAGCATCCTTTACCTTCTCACCAAGTGCAAGTTCACGGGCAATAATGCTTCGCTGAAGAGACCGGATGGCCATATTTTTTAAAATTTTAATATTGGTGATATCCTTCATGAGTTCATAAATTTTCAGGCTTGTGGCAGCAAGTTTGATTTCCTCTGTGCCTAGGATGATCATTGCTTCGGAAATAGTTGCAATGCTCTTATTTGAAAATTGCCCGTAAAATGAAGAGTTGACGAGTTTCAGCAATTTGGTGGTCAGTGCCATATCTTTTAAAATAACATCTGCTATGTCATTGGCTGAAGAATATTTCATTTTCAGGATTTGATTTACATCCCTTATCTGAGTCGAGAAGGCTAAAAAAGGTCCGTTTTTCATCATATTGCCATAAAGTGTTTTGATAAATTCTTTATAGTCAATCTTGTTTTTTTCAGAATCCGGATGTTCTGAAAAAGGAAACTGCCTGTTTTTTGAAGAAAAATCAATCAGGTCCAATTCAATACCGGTATGAGGTGCCATAGAAGTCGTCATTATTTCTCCAGAAAGAAAAAACAAAACTTGAAAAACCTTTTTAATCAACACTATAATGCGGGTATGATAGTCTTTTTTTCTATTCTTTTCAACGGGTTTAAAAGAGGTTGGATCAATCGAAAAAACAAAAGACATATTTCTCGATTTAAAAGACAGGGTTGAAAAAAACCGCCTGGCTTTTTCAAATTCCAATATGGTCCGGATGAGAGAAGCCATTCGCTATTTAACACCTGAAAAGCTTGAGATTTTCATTAAAATTCCATTTCTCCTGCATATTAATGCCCCTGAATATCCCGGGTTTACAGATCCTGATGTTTCATCCCACGGGATCTGGAATTTTATAAACTCCGGGTTTTATAAAGAAGCAGCAACCGAAAAACTTTTTCCAAAATCCATCATCGAGACTATTAAAAACGATAATTCTTACATCCTTGGCCTTTATCATATCGGGAGCCTGGGGACCTTCACCCAGTCACAGGGGTCTGATTTTGATTTCTGGATCATAATCGATAAAAAAAAATTTTCGAAAAAAAGATTTCAATGTTTTGAAAACAAACTGGATGCTGTTTTAAAATACTGCAGGGAGGCCTATCAACAGGAAGTGTCCTTTTTTGTTATTGATCAGAAAGACGTCAGGAATAACTGCTATTCTTTGTTTGATGATCCGGAAATACTCAATGCCCCGAGGGTTTTTTTAAAAGAGGAATTCTATCGAACCTTTTTGATGATAGCCGGTAAAATTCCTGTTTGGTGTGTTTTACCTGATTTGAATGATACCGGGAAAAATTCAAGGCAGAATATAGACGGTACAATCGCCCAGGTTTTATCCATGTATGATGACCTGATTGATCTTGGCCAGATATCTCTCATCCCGATGGAGGATGTACTGAAGGGCTTATTATGGCATATCTGCAAATCCGAACAAGACCCTGTCAAGGCTATTATTAAAGCTACGATGATTTTCAGTTATGGATTCAGCAAATACAATCACAAAAAGCTGTTATGCGATAAAATTAAAAAAGGGTATTCAATGGCAGGTATTGATGATTTTTCTGCTGACCCTTATAAACTATTGTTTGATCAGATACTGGAATTCCATGAAAAAGAAGATCCCAAGGGTCTTAATCTGATAAAAAATGCAATTTTTTTCAGATTATGTGAATACCCTGATGTAAAAATACCAGAACAAGGTACACCCAAGAGAAACCTGCTTCAAAAGTATATCCACCTATGGAATTTGAATCAGAATCAGGTGGGAAAACTTTTATCCTATCCGTCATGGTCTGAATCTGAAAAACTGGTTTTGGAAAAAGCATTTCTTCATCGACTGGCCTTTATGTATAATCATGCCGTCAAAGAAACAGAAAGACAAAAAATAGCCATTGATTTTGGAAAAGAAAAAAGAAATAGGATTGTATTGAAAAATAAAATCAGGACTCGCCTGAATAGAAACCCGCATAAAATTCCCGAATGCTCCACCTATCTGAAACGGAAAAAGTATATACATCACGGAATCATAAAAACAAAGGGGTTCTGGCAACTCAATGCCCGGTTAGAGTCTGGTCAGGAAATAGATAATTTATATAGTCATTCAAATTTATTGGGGGTACTGGGCTGGATTCTGGAAAACCGTCTTTACAACAGGCATATGGCAAGCATGACCATTGAATCTGATTTGAATCTATTTGAGTCCCTTAGTGATCCGGTCGATCCTGACAAACTGTATCTGGCCTTTCAACCGTTAAAACCAATTTCAGACAGAAATTTTGAGAAAGATCCCTTTACAGAAAAAATACTTGTCCTCTTATGCTATCAGTTATCGGAAGGAAAAAAACATATCACCAATGCTGAATTTCTTATTTCCAATTCATGGGGGGAACTCATCTTTGACGAGATCAGGTTTTCCCCTCAAAGTTCCAGACAACAGCAGTGCCGGGAAACGGCAGAATTGATGACCGGATATTCACAAGGAAATATAAGGTTCTACGTTTATCAATATTCAGATCACCATGATCCGGAAATTGTTTATGAGCTTAAAAAAGCTTACAGCAATATTGCATTTAAAGATCGAGATGTAATAGACTTATATAAAAAACCATATCTGGACAAACTATAGGGGATAAAATGGAGGATAAACAGATTCTTCTGGTCAATGATGATAAGACAGAATTAGCTCAATTGTTTACTGTTGTAAAAGCCTTGGGCTTTCATCAGGTATCATTGGCCGATGGAGGGGCCAGTGCCTGGGTCTCTCTGAAATCAAAAAAAATGGATTGCATTATCAGTGCCTATGAGATGAAAGAGATGTCAGGGCTTGCACTCCTGAAAATTATCAGACGGGAAAACGATTTTTCCGATATTCCTTTTTTTTTGACAGATAGCGCCTTTACAAAGGTTAAAGTGCTTAAGGCAGGGCAAACAGGTGTAACCGGTCTTTTTGTGATTCCCTATGACGAAACCGGGTTGACCCGGAAATTATCTCTGGCCCTTGAAAAGAAAGAAGATCCTGTAATTCATAAACTCATGGAAACAATGGACAACGGATTGCAGTTAATTGAGAAAAAGGAATATAACAAGGCACTTGAAGTATTTACAAATCTTATCAATCAAAAAGAGAATCCGGAATATTATTTTAACATCGGCTATATTAAAACATCCCAGGGGAAACACAGTGAAGCCATTGAAGCCTTTGCCATGGCAACAAAGTTAGACAGGCTTTTTGCCAAGGCATATGAAGAAATGGGCAGGGTGTACAGGCTGATGGGGGATCTTGTTAAAGCAGAGGAATATATGAGACTGGCAGCAGAAATTTATATGGATACAGATAAAATCGGAGCTGCCGAAGAAATTTTAAATGAGATCCTTGAATCCGGTACAAACTCTTTAAATGTCTTTAATACCCTGGGTGTTCTATACCGCAAAAAAGGAGATACACAGATCGCCCTTTCTCATTATAAAAAAGCATTGAAAGTGCATCCGGATGAGCCTTATATCTATTATAATATAGGGAGGCTTCATCTGGACATGAAAGATACTGAAAAAGCAAAAGAATATTTCAAAATCGCCTTGGAAAAAGATCCTGGTTTTGAGGAGGCAAAGCAGGTGATTAAAGCCATTGATCTTGGGATTGTATAGAAAATTTCATAAGCTTTGGCCTTCCTTTTTGGCCTCAAGGTATTCCCACCTTTCATAAAGTTCATGAACCCTTTCCTGCGCATCTTTTAGCAAAGAACAAAAATGGTTCATTTGATCAATATTGCTCATGATATCTACTTCCTGTAATTTTCCTGTAATTTTTTCAACTTCAGTTTCTGCACCCAGGATTTTCTCTTCAATATGATCCAGCTCAAATTTATCTTTAAAAGAGAAACTGATGATGCGGTCCTGTTTTTTTTTCTCAATTTTTTTTATTTTTCCAGGTTTTTCCATGAATGTTTGCCGATGCTTGATCACCTGGTCGAAATTTGCAAAAAAATGAGCATTTGAAGCCGGGTCTAAATAGAGAATACGATGACAGACTTTATCCATGAGATAACGGTCATGGGATACAATAACAACAGCTCCGGCAAATTGCCGGATACTTTCTTCCAGAACTTCCAGGGACAGGATATCAAGGTCATTGGTGGGTTCATCCAGGAGGAGGACATCACAGGGCGTCAGCATAATATTGGCAAGAAGGATTCGTGCTTTTTCACCACCTGAAAGTTTTTTTACCGGCATATCCAGTTGATCCGGCATAAAAAGGAAACGTTTGGCCCAGGTGACGATATGGATACTGTTGCCCTTATAATTAACACTGTCGCCGCCTGCCGGGTTCAACGCATCTTTTAGTGAAGTTTTTGGATTCAGTTTGGACCGGTTCTGGTCAAAACAGGCAAGCTTCAATTCCTGAACCCACTCGACCTTTCCTTCATCCGGTTGAATTTTTTTTTCAAGTATGGATAAAAAAGTTGATTTTCCGGTTCCGTTCTCACCCACGACACCCAGGACAAAACCAGGTCCGAGTTCAAATGTAATATCTGAAAATAACTGTTTTCCATTTATTATTTTTTTCAAATGATAGGCTCTTAAAAGCGCTTTTGTCCGCCTGCCGGTTGAATCAAAATCAATATCAAGGGTGGCCGTGGCCTTGGTTCTCTCCTTGATGGCAGATAATTCCATCCTAAGATTTTCAGCCTGTTCAATTCTGTATTTTGCCTTAGTGCTTCTGGCTTTTGCCCCTTGTTTCAGCCATTCGTCTTCCCTTCTCATCTTTCCGGCCAGAGAAACCTGTTGTTTTTCCTGCGCTATGAGGAAATTCTGTCTTTCTTTTTCAAATTTTTTGTATTGTCCCTGGATTTTAAAATACCCGGTTGGATAATAATGTCCGATTTCCATGATATCTAAACAGACATTCTCAAGAAATGACCGGTCATGACTGACAACAATAAATGAAAACCGGGCGGATTTTAATATTTCCTCCAGCCATAGAATGCCACCGATATCCAGATGGTTGGTGGGCTCATCCATCAAAAGAAGATCCGGCCGGCAGCAAATGGCGCGGGTGACGGCAAGTTTTTTTTTCCAGCCTCCGGATAAAGCCGAAGCGGTCAGATTCGGATCTGGAAACCCTGTTTCTCCCAATGCCTTCTGCACAATCCTATGCCGTTCTTTTTCATCAAACGTGCTGTTTATTAGACAATTATAAAGGTGTTCTTCAATGGTTCTGCCCGGATCAAGACTATCTTCCTGCGGAAGATAAACAAATTTTAAACCCGCTCTGGCAATTAATTCACCCGTATCCGGTTGAACCAGTCCTGCAATTAATTTTAAAAGCGTGGATTTCCCGGAACCATTCATGCCGATCATGCCTAATTTTTCGTTCAGTTTAAAATCAAAGGACAGGTCCTGGAACAGGGTATCATCTCCATAGGTTTTTGAAATATTCTTCAGGTTGAACATCAGGGTCATAGTGTGCTCTTTTAAATATGATTATGAGTTTCGATCCATGTCTATCGTAAAAGGGCTGAAAAATCAAATGGATTGATTAGCCCATTGATTTGTATTACCAAGATATTATAATGCTTTTTGAAAAACATAAGTTCAAAATAATATTTATTTAAAGGTTAAAAAAAAATTAACAGGAGAATTTTTCTGCCATGAGGGTTCTTGTTATTGAAGATGATATAAAAATATCCGAATTCATTCAAAAAGGCCTTAAATCTTCCGGATTTGCAGTTGATCAGGCCATGACAGGGAAAACAGGTTTTGAAATGGCACTGGATAATCCCTATGATGCCTTGATTGTGGATATCATGCTGCCGGAAATGGATGGCATTTCCCTTATTAAAAATATCCGGCGGGAAAATAACAATACCCCGATCATTATCCTTAGTGCACGGGACAGGGTGGATGACAGGGTAAACGGGCTTCATGCCGGTGCGGATGATTATCTGACAAAGCCTTTTGCATTTTCGGAGCTTCTTGCAAGGGTCCAGGCTCTTATCCGCCGGGCCTGCAATGTAACCGATCCGGTAAGGCTTTCCTATGAGGATTTGGATGTCGATATCCTGAAACGCCGGGTAAAACGGAAAAATGCAGTGATTGATCTTCAGCCGCTTGAATTTTCTCTTCTTGAATACCTTTTGCGGAACAGGGAAAAAGTGGTTTCCAAAACCATGATCATGGAGCATGTCTGGAATTATAATTTCGATCCCATGACCAACGTGGTTGAAGCTCGCATATGCAGGTTAAGAGATAAAATCGATAAAGATTTTGAACCTAAACTGATCCATACGGTCCGGGGTGCGGGATATGTCCTGAAAAAGCAATGAAATATAAAATTTTTAATACCATTGCCTTCAGGCTGACGCTCTGGTTCTCAGGTATTTTTGCCGTTTGCACAAGTTTTGTATTTTTATTGTTTTATTATCTGGCCACACAGACGATTCAAAATCAGATCGACCTGGAATTGACGGACAATGCCTCCAAATTCAGTGCCATCATTCATACCAACGGGTTAATGGGGGCAAGACAGCTTGCCATACTTGAAGCCCAGGCAGCCGGAGAAAAATTGATTTTTTTCAGAATTCTTTACCCTACGGGCGAAGTGTTTGCGTCTTCCCGTATGTCCTATTGGAAAGATGTTCAGGTTAGTAAAACTGCCTTGCAGAAATTAAGATCCCTGGATCTCAACATTTTTGAAACCATTGAGGTCCCTTCCACAGGCCAGAAAGTAAGGGTCTTATACAGCTACGTAGCTGCCAATGCCATCCTTCAAACCGGGGTTGCCATGGATGTTTACTCAAAATTCCTTTCCGCTTTTCAATTGGTTTTTATCAGTGCTATGGGTTTCATTGTTCTTTTTTCTGCTGTTTCAGGCTGGCTTTTGGTCAGAGGCGCGTTGTCAGGCGTTGAAACCATTACCAAAACTGCTCAAAATATTACAGGTTCAAATCTGGAAACCAGGGTTCAGGGAACCGGAAACAAAGATGAACTTGACCACCTGGCCATTACATTCAATTCAATGCTGGATAGAATTGAAGAACTTGTAAGAAGCATCCGGGAGATGAGTGATAATATTGCCCATGATTTAAAAAGCCCTGTTACAAGGATCAGAGGATTTGCAGAACTTGCCCTGGTTCATGAGGAAACCCTTGAAGACTATCGTGTTATGGCAGCCAATACCATAGAGGAATCAGACCGGCTTCTGGATATGATCAATACCATGCTGACGATTTCAAGGGCTGAAGCCGGGGAAGCGGATTTCACCCTTAAAACTGTTAATCTCTCGGGTATGATCAGGGAAGCATGCGATTTGTTCACCCCTCTTGCGGAAGACAAACATATTTCATTTTCCAATATAATTGAAAATGAAATTTTTGTTTTTGCAGATATCAGGATGCTTCAAAGGGCTTTTTCCAATCTTATCGATAATGCCATCAAATACACCTTGGAGGGCGGTACTATCACCATTATAGCATCCATGGAAAATCAAACTGCCCTGATTAAGATTAAAGATACGGGAATCGGAATCCTGCCTGAATTTCATGAAAAAATTTTTGAAAGATTTTACAGGATTGATTCCTCAAGAACAAGTTCAGGTACGGGGCTGGGGTTAAGCCTTGCCAGAACAATTGTTCGTCAGCATAAAGGGGATATTCATGTGAGCAGTTATCAAAATAAGGGGTCTGTGTTTGAAATAAGATTACCAATTAATAATCCCATGGTCATTTAACCGTCATCTTCATGTATTATGATTATAACCAGGTAGGGAATTGATAATATAAATTTGGAGGATGTCATGAAAAAGGTAAATAAAATATGGATTAGTTTAATGGTTATCAGTCTGTCATTATTTCCGGCTTTGGAAAAAATCAGTTATGCAGCCGTTCAAATGGTTCCGGCAAGCTTCTCTGAGCTTGCCCGGCAGGCAAAACCCGGTGTTGTTAATATTCAGACGGAAAAAACCATTGAAGGTGGGGGAAGGGTATTCCGGCATTTTTTTGGTTCACCCCATGGGGGAAACCAGGAAATGTTTGATGAGTTTTTTGCCCCATTTTTGAATCAGCAACCGCAAAGCAGAAAAGAAAGCAGCCTCGGCTCCGGATTTATTATCAGTGAAGACGGATATATTGTAACGAATAACCATGTTATTAAAGATGCGGATCAGATAAAGGTAATCTTGCATGATAATAAAGAATATGAGGCTGCTGTTATCGGTACTGATCCAATGACGGATCTGGCACTCATCAAAATTGAAGCAAAAAACCTGATGGCATTAAAATTCGGCAGTTCTTCAAAAGCCGAAGTCGGATCATGGGTAGTTGCCATCGGAAGTCCTTTCGGACTTGAACAGACGGTCACTGCCGGTATTGTCAGTGCTAAAGGCCGAATCCTAGGTTCAGGCCCCTATGATGATTTCATCCAGACCGATGCCTCCATTAATCCGGGTAACTCAGGCGGGCCCTTGCTGAACCTTGACGGCGAGGTCATAGGGATCAATACTGCAATTGTCAAATCAGGACAGGGTATAGGTTTTGCCATTCCGTCCGATCTTGCAACCGGTATCATCAGCCAGTTGACTGAGCAAAAATCCGTATCAAGGGGGTGGATGGGGGTTGCGATCCAAGAAGTGACGGAACAGCTTTCTAAATATTACGGCTTGAAAGAAGTCAAAGGTGTATATGTTGCCAAAGTATTTGAAGGAGAACCTGCTGAAAAAGCAGGTATCCAGGTAGGGGATGTAATCTATCAGATAAACGATAAAGCCGTCAATTCATCTAGGGACCTGACATTGACCGTTGCCGGAATTTCTGTCGGTGATATTATCAATGTGAAACTCATCCGGAATGGGGACGAAAAAACAATCAAGGTCAAGCTTGGGAAAAGACCCTCGGATGATCCTGAGACCATGACACAAAATGAAGGCTATGATATTTTCGGATTCAAGCTCAAACCAATGAATTCCGACATAGCAAGAAAATTAGGATATCCGGAAACTATTAAAGGTCTGGTTCTATTGGATGTAAAGCAAGGCAGCAAAGCTTCAGCTTCAATTGCCCGGTCCGGGGACCTGTTGCTGGAAGTCAACCGGCATAAAATCGAAACCCTGGAGGATTATCAGAAGTTTGTAAATAAACTGAATAAAGGAGATATGGTTCAGCTATTATTCAGAAGGGGCAATAGCCAGGTGTTTGTTATCAGTATTGAAAAACCCTGAATTTAGGCGTTTTTAAAATTATCTAACTGCACGGTTTTAACTGAGAAAACCGTGCAGTTGTTTTAATACTTGACAAAAATAGTGTGAAACAATAGTAAATTTGATTATACAGAATCATGGTGCTATCACGGATTTCAATCTCTCAAATGATCAATTTATTATTTAAAGGGCAGGATGATGGACGAATTAGAAGGAATTCTGGAGCTTAATAAATCAGAAGGTATTTATATTGATATCGGCACTCAAGTATATCTTGAAATAACAGGCGTTAATTATTCGGTTACAAGTGTCTTTATCGGCATGCTGAAAGATGAATTCATGATCGTAACCCTTCCTAAAAGATATAAAAGTGTGCAAAACAAGCTTTTCACAGGAAATAAAATTATCGTTAAATATTTATTTGATGGTTCTGTCTTTGCTTTTCAGACAAGCGTGATTGAAACCATAACCAATCCCATCAAAGCGCTTGCCTTAGAATATCCTAAAGTTGTACAGCAAAGAGAACTCAGAATTGAAAAAAGAAATTTCGTTGTTATTCCAGGAAGGGCTGAGGCAAAAAAAATAGAATTCCCCATTGTTGTTTTTGATATCAGTAAAAACGGCCTCAGGTTTAAGTATAATGATAATAAACAAAGCATATCTGCTTTGAAAGAGAATGATCTAGTGAGGGTTTACTGTCAATTCCCAGGAATGTCCGAAGAAGTCGGGACTCTTTCAATTGTGCGCAATGTCAGAAGAGAAAAGGAGCAGTTTTCAATCGGAACCGAGTTCCAGAATATTTCCAAGGCTTTTTTGACGCCCTTGATGCATTTTTTATATTCCATAGAAGATTTTTCTTAGATATTCCTCAAGAATCAAGCAAACACTAAAATGCGATTGGTGGAGCTGAGGGGGATCGAACCCCTGACCTCATGGCTGCCAGCCATGCGCTCTCCCAGCTGAGCTACAGCCCCATATCGGAAGATGTACTTAAATAATAGATTGCAGTGTCTGTGTCAACAAAAAAATTTTTACTGAGTTATTTTATTTGCTGATATGGCTATGCTTCAAATAATAAAATATTGACACAGGCTTTTGTGAAAAGATATTATGCTATGTTTATTTTATAATTACCTTTTTTAGGAGCACTAAGGAGAAAGTAATGCTGAGCTATTTGCGGGAAAATACCGGAAACTGGATCATTAAGATATTTCTTGGGATTATTGTAATTGTATTTGTCTTTTTAGGAGTTGGGTCTTTTGGATCAAAAAAAGGAAATTCAATTGCAACAGTGAATGATGAACCTATAACCATCAAGGAATATCAGCAGACATATAAGTCTATTGTTGACCAGTATCAAGCCCAGTTTGGAAAAGATTTGAATGAAGACGTCTTAAAAGCTTTCCACATCAAGCAGCAAGCACTTGATGTATTGATCAATCAAAAGATGATTCTTTCTGAAGCAAATAAGCTTAAAATTGAAGTGTCGGCAAAAGAACTTAAGGATTCTCTGGTTTCATTCAAAGCATTTCAGAAAGACGGTGTGTTTGATATGGATCTATATAAAGCCGTTTTAAAACGTGAATCATTTAGCCCTGAAACCTTTGAGCAGTTACAGAGGGTTTCATTGCAAGAGAATAAATTTAAATCCGTCATACAAAGTGCAATTAATGTGTCTGATCTTGAAGCAAGGAACTGGTATCGGTTTCTGAACATGAAAATGGCAGTGGAGTATATATTTTTTGATCCCAAAAAACACAAAGATATTCATCCTGACAATGAACAGATAAAGCAATATTATTCAGACAACATCGATAAATATAAATCCGAACCAAAGATTAAAGCATTGTATATAAATTTTCTACCTGATGATTATAAAGATAAAACAATCATAACTGAAGCTCAGATTAAAGACTATTACGACCAGCATCAAAAAGAATTTAAAATTCCCGAGACCGTTGAAGCCGGCCATATTCTGATAAAACTTGATGAAAACGCTGCAGAAGATGTGGTTAAGGAAACTGAAAGGCGAGCGCTTGATATATATGACAAGGCAAAAGGAGGAGAGTCTTTTGAAACACTTGCCAAAGAATATTCAGAAGATTCTTCAAAAGCAAATGGCGGATACTTGGGCAAGTTTGAAAAGCAACAGTTAGTCAAACCTTTTGCGGATCAGGCTTTTTCCATGAAAGCAGGAGAAATCGGTAAGCCTGTAAGAACGATGTTTGGTTGGCATATTATAAACCTTATTTCTCGTACTGGTGCGACTACGCCGACCTTGGCTCAGGTGTCGGAAAAAATAAGGCAGACCCTTGAAAAACAGGAAATGCAGAATTCAGCATATTTAAAGGCAGGCGAAGCCTTGGATGCAGTCGTTGACGGAGATGATTTTGATCAGGTTGCACGTATTGCCGGCAAAAAAATTGTTGAAACAGGAGAATTCAACAGCAATGGTGAGGGGCTTGATATCATAGATAATAAAGAGTTTGCAAAAATTGCGTTTGGTCTTACCGTTGACAATATCAGCGATATTAAACAAATCGGAGACTCCTTTTATCTGATTAAACCGGTTCAGAAAATTGATCCGGCTGTCCAGGAACTCGAGCAGGTAAAAGAAAAAGTGATTACGGATCTTACAGAAAATCTCCAAAAAATGAAGGCAAAGGAAGATGCACAGTCCTTCCTTGAAAAAACAAAAGATATGGAAACTGTATCACAATTGGCCAAAGACAATAATCTTGAACTTAAAACCACCTCACTGTTTTCCAGAAACTCAGGTATCGAAAATATTGGAAATTCTACTGAATTCATTCAGGCCTGCTTTTCATTAAATGAAAAGCACAAAATTTATCCTGAAATCATTGAAACTGAATTGGGTTATTATCTTATCGGATTTAAAGAAAAAAAATTGCCGGAAGATAATGAGGCCTTGGATGATTTAAAAAATCTTAAAAACCAAATTGCCGGGAGAAAACAAAGTCTGTTTTTTCAGGCATGGATAAATGAATTAAAAAAACAGTATACAATCCATTATGACCCACAAATTTTGAATTGATATTCTCTTTGAATAGAAAAATCATTATTGTCAAGACGGTTGCCTTTTGTTTTTTACTGATCGCCTCATGCGCACCAAGGCACATGATAATTTCGACCGGTCATGGAATTCAGACCGATCCTGCAATTATATCCGGAATTCTTCCGAACGGATTTCAATACCTGCTTATGGAAAACCCTGTCCCTGATGACAGGGTTTTTATTTATTTGAATATATTTGCCGGTTCTTTGTATGAAACTGATGAACAACAAGGTGTTGCCCATTATCTTGAACATATGCTGTTTAATGGATCAAAACATTTTAAGCCAGGAGAGTTGATAGACTATTTTCAAACCATCGGCATGGAATTTGGTTCAGACGCCAATGCACATACAGGGTTTTTTAATACGGTTTATAATTTATCACTTCCGGGCAAAGATCAAAAACACCTGGATGATGCTTTTACCGTTATTGAGGATTATGCTGAAGGGGCAAGTCTTCTTGACAGCGAAATTGATCGTGAAAGAGGTATTATCCTTGCTGAGAAACGTGAAAGAGATTCTGTTGCTTACCGGACATTTAAAAAAAAACTTGAATTCAAACTACCTCAATCACTTCTGAACCAAAGATATGCCATCGGTATTGATTCCGTTATCCGCCAGGCTGATCAAAAACTTCTTAAAGCCTATTATGACAGGTGGTATCGACCGGATAACATGGCATTGATTGTTATTGGTGATTTTGATGTAAAAATTGTAAAAAAACTTATTATTGAAAGATTTTCAAAACTGTCTATCCGTGCTTTGAACTTCAATCCGCTCCCTTCAATTGGCTGGAAAGAACATAAAAAAACAAATGCTTTCTACCACTATGAACCTGAGGCCGGCAGCACAAATATCACGCTTGAAACTCTTTCATGGAAAGAATTTGAGCCTGAGACTTTGGAGACTCTAAAATCTGAAATTTTAATGGAGATATCGAATTCAATGTTGCAAAACCGCCTGCTTAAAATGGTCAATAATCAAACAGGCGGCTTTTCTGATGTATCTGTTTTTTCCGGTAGTTTCCTTCAGAATGTTTCGATATCTTCCATTAATGCCGTCTGTGAGCCTGAAAATTGGCAAGAAACGCTTACTCATATTGAATCTGCATTGCGCCAGGGTCTTATTTACGGATTTGAAAAAAAAGAACTGGACAGGGCAAAGGCGGAATTCTTATCTGGTTTGGAGTTAGAGGTGAGCCGGTCTGAAACACAAAAAAGTCCGGAAATCGCTGATAAAATTTTGACAGCCATTAATCAAAAAGGGATGCTCATATCTGCAAAACAGAGAAAGGATATTTTAGAACCTTACATAAAATCGATATCCCTAAAAGATGCAAAGGACATTCTGGCTAAACTATGGCATAGTGACCCTATACTTATTACTTTGGCCGGGAATGCTTCACTCAGTGGTGATGATCCTGCAGCTGAAATTCTTGATGTATACAAGAAAACTAGTTTGGAGCCAATTAGCCAATATAGTCAATCCGAATCAAAAGCATTCCCTTACCTTGTTATACCTGATGCTTCCACAGCCTTAATCAAAAAAAGAGAAGATAATGTCCATGGCCTCGGTATCACAACAGTTGATTTTAAAAATAATATCCGGCTGAATTTAAAACCGACCGATTATAAGAAAAACGAGATTTTATTCAAGGTTTGTTTTGGAGAAGGTAAAAAATCAGAACCTTATACAAAACCAGGGTTGTCATATATTAGTGAATCCGTCATAAATAAAAGCGGCCTGGGACAACTGAATGCTGACCAGATGGAAGAAGCCCTTTCCGGGCGTAAAATCAATATTAACTTTGATATTAGCGAAAATTATTTTTCTTTTTCCGGTTCAAGTGATCCCGAAGAAATTGAGCTTTTATTTCAACTGATTTATCATTATCTTAAAGACCCTGGATTTAGAAAAGAAGCTCTCGATCTTTCAAAGATTCATTATCAGCAGATGTATGACACTCTTTTAAGAAAACCCGAAGGAATTATGCAGATCAAAGGAGACCTTTTTCTTGCGGGTAATGATTCCCGATTTGGTTTGCCTGAGCCCTCAAAGGTTGATCAGTATTCCGTAAAAGATGTAATGGAATGGTTAACCCCATATTTTAAAAATTCACCAGTTGAAGTTTCAATTATTGGAGATATCGATATCGATAAAATCATGTCCCTTGCCCATAATTACATTGGAACATTAAATAAAAAAGAAGAAGGTATAAATATAAAGTCCTATCTTGGACAAATCAATTTTCCAGAGGGTGAAATGCTTGATCTGAAAATTGAAACAAAAATTGAGGCAGGGGTTGTGCACGTCGCTTTTTTGACAGATGATTTCAGGAATATTGCTCAGACCCGGAGGTTATTGATTCTATCCAAGGTATTTGCAGAAAAACTAAGGCTTTTGATTCGGGAAGAACTTGGAGAAACATATTCTCCCTATGTGTATAATGCTCCTTCTTTGATTTTTGATCATTATGGAATCCTGCATGTCATCGTTAATGCAAAACCTGAAAGGCATGAATTTGTTTATCGGAAAATAGTAGAAATAATTAATTTATTAACTTTGAAAATGATTTCCGAAAAGGATATGAATAATGCATTAAAACCTTTTATCAATCACCTTGAAGTATATGTAAAAACAAATGAATATTGGTTGAATTCCGTTATGGCGAATTCATATATTTATCCACAAAAATTTGAATGGGCGGGAAATCTGATAGATGACTATAAATCCATAACAGTTGAAGATTTGTTTTTGCTTTCAAAAAGATATTTACAAACCCAGAAAAGAGCTTTGATAAGGATAAAATCAATCCAAAAGCAGTAGCCAAATATTAAAGGAATAAAGTTTTAAAAATTGGTAACAGGCTCAAAATAGATTATTCCCATAATTTATAAAAATATTCTATGAGAGTTTTTCAATCTGTTCGGACACATTGTTCCGAAGATAATAGTCAAGATCAAAAAGCTGTTTAAAGCTTAGATCTGAAAATTGCACATGCCTTTTTCTGATTTTCATGGAACTAAAAGACGGTGCATTTGTTATTTCATAATCTGAAATGGTTGTGAATGGTAGATCCCCAACATAATATCCCATACTGCTTAAAAAAATTGTTTCTTCCGGGGTTTGCTGAAAATCTGCATCATCGCTGGTCGTATCAATATATTTAAAAGACAGTCCACCCATACTGATATCAATAACCTGGCCCAGTTTATGGGAATGAGGGCTGATAGCTGCATAGGCGCCTTCAACAGCTTTGTACCGTTTGTGTCTTCTTCTTTCAATAGTTCTTTTTCTGCCTACCATGGATGTAATTTCCTTATCAAAATTGACAATATTAAGATTAATAGATTTACTGCACAAAACATGCCATTTATTCAATTTGGCGTTCTATTATAACCATTATAGACAAAATGTTTATAATATCAAATAGATAAAATCAAGATCCGTCAATATTATTTTTAATTTCCTGAAATAAATATCAAAAACATGATGCACTTAGATTGCCTTTTCTAAACTTGAGACAGATTTGTGGAAAAATTGGTTATAATATTAGGTATTAATTTTCCTAAAAGATTACATTTTTTCCTCAAATTGCTTTTGCGCCCTGTTTTTTCGAACATTGTCCGGAGTAAAAATCCTGCCGCTAACGGCAAGGTAGACCCCTTTTTTTAATACTTGAACTGCAGCAACGGCAAATCCTATATTGAACATAGCATCACTGGTCTTGAATTTTGCGGGCTCCATGGCTCCAGTAAGCACGATTACCTTATCATTAAAAGAGCGACTAAGAAGGGCGATTGCTGTTTCAACCATTGTATCTGTTCCGTGGGTAATAACGATTTTATCATTGACATCATCCTGTATGGCTCTTGAAATGAGCTGCCGGTCCTGTTCCGTCATGTCAATGGAATCTTTTTTCAATAAAGGGGTTATTTCATATTTGAAATTAACTCTGGCATTTTGCAGGATATCGCCTATGTTTGAATCTCCAACCTCATACCTGCTCAATGCATCAAAATAAACTTTATCAATGGTTCCGCCAACAGAAAAAAATTTTATTTTCATTTTAACCTCACAGTTTTAATTGTCTTGCCCTGATGGTTTCAATTTATTTAGCAACGATATCGAAATATCATAACTAAACCCCCTGTATTTTAGAAAATTCAAGATTTTTTTATTTAATTTCTGACTATCAAGATGTGCCCATAATTGAATCTTTAACTCAAGGGCTTTTAAAGCAAGATCGGGATCATCATATGCTTTTAACACATCCTCAATGACAGAGGACTCAATCCCTTTTTTATGAAGCTCATATGTAAGGGCAAACTTAGATTTCGGTTTATTATGAGTCCTGCTTTCAACAAAGCTTTCTGCAAAAGCTCCGTCATCAAGGTATTTTTCTTTTAAAAGGGTTTCAATGATATGGTTTACAATGTTTTCATCAAAGCTTTTCTTTGTAAGGTATTCATGCATTTCATAAATTGATCTGGGTTTATGGGCTAAATACCTTAGCGCCAGTTCCAGAGCCTTTTTATTCTCCCGGTGTGGATCAATCTTTTGATTTTTCATCATTAGATATCTTATCCAATAATTTTACAGGCGTTTTTAAAAGGTTTGTCATCATATTGAGCAAACCCTCTCCAACGGCTGAAGGATGCAAGGGAACGACCGTGGGATCGGAAATTTTTCCAACAGCTTTTACAGGAAAAGAGACAAGGTTTCCATCAAGCAGCGTGCTGATAACCGGTATTTTTTCAATAATCAGATCTACAGTTTTAAATGGGGCGACAAGACAGGTCAAATCAATATTATCATTTATAAAATCGATACGGCCGTTGAAAATAATGGTCATATCTTTACCGTCAACAATCGCTTTTGTTATATAAAGAATGCTGTCCTTTATATCCGCGTTAATGGTAATAGTTTTATAGGCAAAGCCCTTTTGAGTAATGTCCGGTATACTGCCTCTAAAAAAACTGGATACATTCAGGACCGAGAGGATTCTTGAAAGAAGTGTCAATTTGTAGACACGCCCTTCTTCGGCCTTGAAAGATATCGAGCCTTTTAAAGTATTTAAAAAATATTTTTTTTTTGCATCTGATATAAGTTCTCCTGTTAAAGTATATCTGCCATCCATAAAATCATTTTTCTTGAAAAGGCAGGTCAGAAGATTTTGAATATTCTCTTTGTTATCGGCTTTAAATGGGATCTTGGCATATATCCTGTCTTTTACAAGATTGATAAATCCTTTTGTCTCAAAATCACACAAAAGGGCATTATTTATCCGGATATCAGTATCACCATTCCTAAAAGAGATTTCAGAGTCAATATCTTTTAGGATCCAATGATTTATGATGAGGTTTTCAGTTTTAAATTTAATTGTGTTATTTGAGAAGAATTGGTTTTTTGTTGAGAAAGAGTTCTGAGATAAAAAAGAAGAGAAGTTTATTTTTTTGGTTAGAATATTAATTGTTGAATCTTTATCTGTGTGAATTAATACAGCTTCTTCTTCTGTAAGATCATTTATTTTTTTTTCCAGATAGCTTTCAGGGATCAATAATTTATTGAGTGTTTTTGTGTTTAGTATTCCGGAAAAATCAGAAAAAGTCTTATCTGTGTCAGGATGCAGGGCAATAACTGCATTTGAAAATCCAGGATCCTGAAGTATTATTTTCTTCATAGCTAACGATTTAAGGTTATCCCCTTCTAATTCAATTTTCAGTCTTTGTCCGTCCGGGAAATGGAGATCACCGTTCATCACTGCTTTCTCAGCGTTGATGTGGAATTGGCCATTTTCCAAATCCAATGGGGTCCGGAAGCTTTCAAGATATTTTTTTTCTAAAAAAGGTTCCAGCCATGAAAGGTTATGAATTTTCGTAAAAATATCTTTTAGACTTAAATCGTTGTCAGACACACGATACTGGCATGAAAGATTTTCAATCTGTCTTTGATTCGATCTTGTTGTCAAATTTAGATAGCCAGCTTTCCCTGTAATATCATAAGACCATTTTCCCGGTTGTAAAATCGGACCGGACAATCGGATTGAGTCTATATCAATTATGCCGCTGCCTTTCTTAAGGGGTGACAGGAAATTCTCCGTTTTTTTATTGGACATCAGAAAAGGAAGAGCCGACTCAAGGAAGAGTTGACCGGAACCGGACTGAATGATTATTTCCGGTGCTTCTTTAAAATTCAGGCTGATATTCAGATCTTCTATATTAACCCCGGCCATTGTTCCTTTAATATGATTTAAAAGAGCAGTTTGGGCGTCATATTTTAAATTCATTCTTTCAATAGAAATAACACCCGGTATCCGGCTATAATTCCCTTTTATTAAAAAATCGCCTGAATCAATCTTAACATCAAGGTCTTTTGACTTGGCTGGAATTAATAGGTTTAATTTTACATTCGACCGACCAGTGATGTTATGAACTTTTGCTAATTCTTTTGCCAGAATGGTATCTGGTAAAAGCAGCCCTATGGTTTCAGGAACCATTGAAAGATCAACATCCAATAGAAAAGCACCGTTAAACGGAATATGGTCGAAACCTAAAAGATTAACGCTCAATTGCCCCTGTTTAATCACGGAAGAATCTATACTGGCCCCGGATGTCGTAATATCAAGAATACCCTGATGAATTTTTGCGTTTCCTTCTATTTTGGAAGCGACCAAATGGGTGCCTGGAATTTTTACCTCTCCATTTTCTATTTTCCCCTTTAATTCCAAATTTCCTGCTTGAAAAAGAAGATTCAAATCATCAGCCATAAAAGATACATTAATTTCCGGTGAAATCCCATTGTGAAGGATATTAAACAGTTCATTTACAAATTCATTATTTTTAAAGACCGATAAAGACATCTTTTTCGCCTGATCAATATGGATATTGTTTCCGGTAAATTGAATTTCATATTTTTTTTGTACCGGGTCTGAAGAAAAATGAATGGATACCGTGCCGTCCGGGTAATCCATTTTAAAAGATTTAATATCCAGTTGATAGGCATTATCCGAAAGCCTGAAAAAAAAATCAATGGCTTTAGAATCAAAGATAAGTTCCTTGTTTGAGGACCGGATGCCTATGTCTTGGGCATTTAATTCCCCTTGGATTTCAAAATCAGAATTAATTTTAGCTGTAAGTGTTAATTGATTAAATACCGCTGACTCTATGTCAAGATATTGATCCAAGGAATTCACAGATAAATCATTGGTTTTTAGCTCAAGTTCTTTTATGGTTGCGTTGAAAAGAATATCATTTGTTTCTCTCGACAAGAAAAGAGTTCCATCCATGCGTTTAAAAAAGGGGGAGACGGCATTCTCAATTTTTAATTCTAAAATCTGTTGGCCTTCAGATAACAGTGCGAAGACTCTCTTAAATTCATTTTTTAATTCATTCGGCTGGAATCTTAGAGGGGATTCAGACTGTTGCGATTTCATGGATGAGAAACTTATCTTTGGGTCTTGTAAAAAAATTTGGCTGATAGCGATTCTGCCATGCAAAAGATTTTGAAGATCCAAATCACATTTTAATCGGCTGATTTGAACATTAATTGTTTTATCAGGGATTAAGGTGAAATCTTTTAGAATAATACCCGGTTTTGGGAACAGTTTTAATGAGATATGAAATGGGTCGATATGGACGCTTGTTTTTTCGAGAATCAGTGAAGACGCTTTATCCTTCAGATAGTTAGTATTAACAGCAAAATGAATGAGATAAGGAATCACTATAATAAAAAAGAGAGCTGATACAAATAAAGAAAAGAGTATTTTTCCCTTTCCTGTTTTTAGAGTATGTTTCAGTCAATACCTCAATTATTAAAACACTGATTCACAGGTTTGTTAGCTGTTGCATTGGGTTATTGCCATGAAAGTCCAAGAGTTTTTGAAAAATTAATAAAATCACTCATCACAAGATAGGTCTGGTTCATCAGGATTGCTTTTACATCTTCAATTCCGGCATCTTCCTGGTCCGTCTTTTCAATCGGCTTTTTACCAATGGTTTTTAAATACTCATTTTTTAAATCAAGTTCAGTTTTCTCATATTTATTTTTTCTTAATTTCCGTGTTTCCAGATTTAATGAAAGTGCCTCTTTTGAATTCAACTCATCTGCCATTTCAATTCTTTTTTTCAAATAATTCAACCCAGGATCTTTCCATGATCTCTCTTTATATTGTTCTAAAAGGTTTCTATTTATCTCGTCAAGGGGCGGGTATGAACTATAAGTCGTTTTCATGCTCTGATCCCATGGAAGGGAACCATCCAGAGAGCTTTCTCCTGTATCTTCAATTTTGTAAAGCTGAGGATATTGCAGATCCGGTGTGACCCCAAGGTTCTGCGTGCTTTCTCCGGATACCCGGTAAAATTTTGCGCTGGTGATCTTGAGTTTGCCGTCCCCAAGCGGCTGCAATTCCTGAACTGTGCCTTTTCCAAAGCTTCTTGTGCCAACGATGATGCCCCTGTGATAATCTTTGATAGCCCCGGCAAAGATTTCCGAAGCAGACGCACTCATTCTATTGATTAGTACCATAAGTGGTCCTGAGTATTCAATGGAAGGATTTTCATCGTAGAGTCTTGAAATCCTGCTTTTTGTTTTGATTTGAACCGTAGGACCTGTTTTCAGAAAAAGACCGGTCAGTTCGTTGGCTTCTTTCAGGGAACCTCCGCCATTGTCTCTTAAGTCAATGATCAACCCGTCAATATTCTCCTGTTTTAATTCAAAAAGCAGTTTTTTGACATCTTTGGTCGTGCTTTTATAGTCCTGATCTCCTTTGTTGAAAGCATTAAAATCCAGATAAAATGTGGGAATCTCGATAATACCGATTTTGAATGGGGAATTATTATTGGAGGAAGATAGAGTAATGATATTTTTTTTAGCAGCTTGTTCCTCTAATTTAACCTTTTCTCTTTTTATTTGAATTGTTTTTGTTGAGTCGTTTTTTTGAGCAGGTATGATTTTTAAACGCACAAAAGTATCTTTCGGTCCTCTGATCATTTTTACGACAGTATCAATTCGTTGACCGACGGCATCTTTTATTTCGCCTTTCTCTCCTTGCCCCACCCCAATGATTTTATCACCGGGCATGAGCAACTGTGATTTATCGGCAGGTCCTTTGGGTATTAACCGGACAACCTTGGTAAATTCATATTCATTTTGAAGGACGGCGCCAATACCTTCAAGAGACAGGCTCATATGAATATCGAAATCCTCTGAAGCATTGGGCGGGAAATATTGGGTATGAGGATCAAAACTGCTTGTGACACTGTTCATAAAAACCTGAAAAATATCACCTGCATTGGTCTGTAAAAGATGCTTCAGCCTGTTTGAATAGGTTTTTTTAAGTGTGTCGGTAATGGAGGCTTTATCCTGATTATCAAGAATCAATGAAATGATATGATTTTTAAGGTCTTTTTTCCACAATAGATAAAGCGATTGCTTATCCGGTTTCCACTGCAGAAGAGCTTCGTCAATAACCATGGATTCATCCTGGGTGAAATCAAGATCTTTTTCCCAAGTTTGGATTAATAATGAAATATATTTGAATTTTTCTTTAGATCGGGCCATATATAAATTGAAAATTTCAAAGGCCATTTGCAGGTTTCCTTTTTTCAACTCATTATCAAATCGAAATTGATACTGATTAAACTGATTGATATCGGGAAGTGTGAATAGCTGTTTCATAGGGTCAAGCTGTTTGATATAACGATTCAGAATATTAGAGGACATTTCATTATCCAGTGTTTTTCCAGAATAATGATTTCGCTCCAGGGCCTGTATGATATTAATGCATTGGGATGAATATTCCGGTTTAGGGGTGATAATAGCTGAGGGTTGCGCCCATAGTGCTGAGGTAAAAAAGGTAACAACTATGATGGATAGAAGATATTTACTCAATATTGAAATATCGAAACGATTCCTGTTATGGTGTCTCATTTTCATAATCCTTTGGGGTTTCAAAACTTATTTTTCCTATTTTACCAGCTCTGAGCTCCCGGATCAATGTTTCAGAGGCTTTTTGATAATCGATGACTCCTCCTTTTTTTAAACATCCTCTCGCTGCCCCGATTTTTTCGATAAGCAGGGTTGGATCATCCGGGACGGTATTCATAAATGAATACCGATCCATCAATAAATGAGAATATCTCCTGATCAACATAGCGGCTGCAAATAATGCAATTTCTCTATAGTCAAAAGCCGTATCGGATATTGCACCGCTGACAGCCAGAAGGTATGCTTTTTCCTTTGGCTGAATTATGGGTGATAAGATTCCGGGTGTGTCATAAATATCGATATTATTTGGCAGACCGGTTCGCTGCGGATGTCTTGTAATCGCAGGCGTATTGCCTGTTTTAGCAATTTTTTTCCCGGAAAGGGTGTTTAAAATAGTGGATTTCCCTGTGTTAGGTATGCCTAAAACCATGATTTTCAATTTTCTTGCTTTATTTCTACTGGTTTTTTTTACACAATCATTCAATGCGTGAAACACATGGGTTGGTTGTATCCCGCAAATTGAAACAGCCGGAATCCGGTTTTTTTGAAAATACTCAAGCCACAGAATCGTCTCTTCAGGATCAGCAAGATCGGTTTTATTTAATACCTTGAGTCTGAATTTATTTTTACAGAGTTTATCCACAAAAGGGTTGGCACTTGAGAAGGGCAGCCTTGCATCTAAAATTTCCAGAACAGCGTCTACACTTGATATTTCCTTTATAAGCAAATTTTCCGTTTCAAGCATATGTCCTGGAAACCACTGAATTGTCATATCAAACGCTTCTCTTTTTCGGGTGGAATTGTTGTATCCATACAACCTATGGATCAATTAGAAATTATCAAGTAATTTCTTGATCAGGAAAGAATTTGTTGAAATGATTCCTTTTTCAGGAAAATGAACACTACCGTCAAAATCACAGACCACGCCCCCGGCTTTTTCTACAATAAATGCGCCTGCCGCAATATCATATGTGTTAAGATTCATTTCCCAGTATCCGTCAAGTTTTCCACAGGCTACATAACATAGATCAATGGCAGCCGATCCAAATCTCCGGATATCCCTGAGTTGTGGGACAATCTTGTTGAAGTAGGAAAGGTTATTATGTTCGGCATCTGCTCTCAGGCAAGCAAATCCTGTTGCCATAACACTGTTGATAAGGTCGTTTGTACCGGAAACACGGATTGGCTGTCCATTCAAAAAAGCGCCGGTGCTTTTTTCGGCATAAAACAATTCATCCAAGCGGGGGGCATATACTGCACCACAAATGACTTGACCTTGATACTGTATGGCAATACTGACGGAATAAAATGGCTGCTGGTGAAAAAAGGAAGTTGTTCCGTCAATAGGATCAATGATCCACAGATAATCCGATGAAAACCCGCTTCTCCCGGTCTCTTCGCCTAGAATATCGTGTGTTGGATATTTTATTCTGATCTTTTCAATAATAAAATTTTCTATTTTTTTATCAATGGTTGTGACCAGATCTTTTCTATTCTTAAAATCCACATCAGCCGGTAAAAGATGGTGCTGCTCCTCTTTACAGATGATTCCTGCCTGTTGTATGAGATTTTTCAAAAATGTTATCAATGTTGTACCTAAATAATATGGAGGTTGATTTAACCTTGGTTCTATGCAGCGGATGGAGTATCGGTTGAATTCTCTTTTTTAGGTTTCTGCTGTTTTTTAAAACAGGTTTTATCTTCTCTAATGATTGCACATAATTTGTGGTTGTGTAATTCTTTGCAGGTCGCATGGTTATAGAGAGGGCATTCCGGGTATTGTTTAGACATTTTCATTCCTTTATATGTTTCCCCAAAGAATGTGTAACTTATACCTTAATTCCGGCATGCTTTCAACCCATTTTCCGTGATAAATCTGTCCGATACACACAGGGAGGAAAGGCAGAACAGGAAATCAATCAATTCCGGAACCGATATGGGCTGGTTAAAACCGCCAAGGTGAGGACCGGTATTCAGAATTATATCCTTTTCAGCTTTAGGGATGGTTTTCACAAGGGAAACATCATATCCTCTGGATAATAAAAAATTTTCAAAATCCTCTTCACTCATGTTAATCTGATCCTGAATACGGAGAATTTCTTCCATATGATGATCAATCCCCATATTTTCAATGAGACGGTCAATCAAGTTTTCATTTAAAAATTTGGGTAGATTCTCCAGGAGAAGACCGGTAACTCCGTGATAATAATTCGTTACGACTTCGGTGATCAATTCAATAAATAGATCTCTGTCAAAAAGACTCCGTAAATCCAACGGTTTCCCATTTTCATCTGACCCTCTTTTTTCAGGGGCCTTGTTTCTAAAAAAGCTGCCCATGACAAGAATAAAGCCGAGTATATGTTCACCTATGAAATGCCGCAGCTCTTTTATATTTTTTAGAGGTATCAGATGTTCAAAATCCCTTAAGCCGGATTTTGCAAAATTCGGGTAGTGGCATGATTCAAGCCATTTATCCAGCCGCCCGCCTTGTTCCCAGATATACAGACCATGATCCTGACGCCTGGTCTGCTGAGCCCGGTTGTGAAATAAGGGGATGATTGCAGTATGGATGATTCCCATGGAGGTCAGCCTCCCAAGCAACCATGCATTCCGCCGGTAAACTTCTTTTATCGTTTTTTTTTGATCCTGAAAATGACAGGGCTCATTTGCATAATGAAAATAGTCTTTTTCTGCAATAAACATAATTGCAAGACAGTCAGGATGTATTTCCTTATTGTCCAGAATAAAATCCGGTACTGAATTCAGCTTGAAGATATATTTTTTTTGAATACAGACAGGAACAGGTATAAAAAAAACTGATTCACGGCATGGGGGATTAGTATTCAAAAAAGAAAGCCACTCAGCTTCCCTGACTAAGTCCTTTATGTTTTCTTTTGTTCTGGCAAATTTGATACAGGCAATTTTTTCGTATTTTACCTGATATATAAGGGTTCTGCCTTGCCAGCGGCAGGATTTTGCATCCAAAATTTCCTGGGTGGCGAGAAATGAATCAAAAGATATTGAAGCAGACTCTGTACTGTATTTTTCTTTAATATCCGGTCCGGTAATGTTTAAAGGTAAAGTACCCAGCGCTTCAGAGACTGCACGATGCTTTTTTCCCGAACTTGACACGAGAAGATCCTTAAGACCTGTCAGAACAGAGAAAGACAAGGGGTGTGTAACATCTGTGGATAAATGGATCAGCGCATCTGCAGCTTCCTTATAAAGAAAAAAAACCTGTTTCTGTGATTCATGATGCTGTGATCTAAGAACAGAAAAAAGTGCATCAATGGTTTGATCTCTGATTGAGGCTGATGATTTTTTAATATGAAAGAAAAGATATTGAACAGCCAGGTATGCAGCCGAAAAATCATTTTTTTGATCTAATAGCTGCCGTTCAGTCTGGACTCGGCTGTTATTTGTTTCTGAAAGGACTTCCAAGGCAATTCATATCAGAGCATTAATCTGTTAATGGTTTCTGTTTGATGGTTGTAGGATTGGATGAGTCAATATTAACCTGAGGTTTTAGTTTCACCGGTTCTGATACAGGTGTTTTTTGATGTACTGGGGATGAGGCATTGCTTAATGCATCCACATCTTTCTGGAGTCTCGATAAATTAGTGGTCAATTTCAGATCAAGGGTTTGAACCTGTTTGTCAAGCTTTGTGATATTAATGGAAAGCTCTTCCTTTAACAGTCTTATTTTTTCATCCAGCTTGACTTGGGAGATGCTGTCCAGTTCTACTTTTTTAAGCTTTTTATCCATTAAGCTTAATTCTTTGTGTAATTCCCCAAGGCCTGCAAGCTTTGTATCTAATTCTTTTTTAAAGTTTGAAATCTCTTCTTTGGAGTGTTTGATGTTTTTTTCCACTTCACCTTGTATACCGGCCTGTGCAGAATCCAGTTCTTTATTGAACTTTTCAATGGTCTGCAAAGTGAGCTTATTCTGGTTTGTATTGTTGGAAATTCTTGCATCAAGCTTGGCCAATTGATCATTAATCGCTGAACCGTCAGCCTTTGAAGTAGTTAATTTTGAAATCTGGCCTTCAAGGCCTACGGTTTTTTTATCCATTGATTCAAGGTCAAACCGGTTTTTTTCAGCTTTGACATCAAGGGCACTGATTTGCTCTTGAAATTGCTGGGAGGCTTTTTCAGCCTCGCTTTGTTTATTGAGATTTGCATCAATGATTTTTCCTCTTATATCCAGATAGACAAATAAAACAATAAGCCCCATTAAACAGGGGAGGATAAAGGAAATCAGGGTGATTCTTTTTGATAAGGTTTCAATCTTAATATGGTTGATGTCCGGATGGTATATGGGTGTTTCTGTTTCTCTGCCGGATTTAGTGTCCAACAGTTCTTCATCCTCATTAAAATCGGGTAAACCAGGTCTAAAATCTTTTAGGTTCATAAAAGTTGCTTTCTATTTCGTTTCTGTTCATTTTTATTCCCATTCAATTGTGCCTGGCGGTTTTGAAGTAATATCAAAAACAACTCTGTTGATATTTTCCACTTCATTGATAATTCTATTGGATATTTTACCCAGAAGATCATGGGGTAATTTTGCCCAGTCAGCCGTCATGGCATCATTACTGGTGACGGCCCGTATGGCAATGCAGTTGGCAAAGGTTCGTTTATCTCCCATGACCCCAACGCTTTTCACAGGAAGAAGAACCGCAAAGGACTGCCATAATTCCCTGTAAAGCCCGGCCTTCCTAACTTCTTCCAGCAATATGGCATCTGCTTCTCTCAAAATTTCAAGACGGAACGTCGTAATTTCACCCATGATTCTTATGGCAAGTCCCGGTCCTGGAAAGGGTTGTCGCCATATCAGGTCATCATAAATACCCAGTTCAGCACCAAGCTTTCTGACTTCATCCTTGAAAAGAAGCTGCAAAGGTTCAATCAGTTTTAGTTTCATTTTTTCCGGAAGCCCGCCCACATTATGATGGGATTTAATGATGGACGTAGGGCCGCCAAAAGCTGATTTTGATTCAATAATATCAGGATAAAGGGTTCCCTGGCCAAGAAATTCAGCCCCTTCAATCTTTGCAGCCTCTGTTTCAAATACCTCAATAAAAAGGCTGCCGATAATTTTCCGTTTTTTTTCAGGATCGGTTATGCCGGTTAATCCGGATAAAAATTTATCTTTTGCATCTACAAAGCTGATATTAAGATCAAGGTTCTTTATCAGACTAATTTCAAGTGCTTCTTTTTCATTTTTTCTTAAAAGCCCGTTATCAACAAAAATGCAAAAAAGATTTTTTCCAATGGCTTTATGAATCAGTGTTGCAGCAACAGAAGAGTCTACACCACCGGAGAGTCCCATGATCACCTTTTTATCACCCACTGTATCTTTTATCTGGGAAACGGCACCATCACAAAACGATTTCATGGTCCAGCTCTTTGTGCATTGGCAGACATCAAATAAAAAATGGCCGATCATTTTAGAACCATTAATGGAATGCTCGACTTCAGGGTGAAGTTGAAGCCCGTAAAATTTTTGTTTATGATTAGCTATGGCCGCAATCGGCGTGTTTTCAGTGGAAGCGGTAGCCACAAAATTATCCGGCAGCTTCATGGCTGAGTCACCATGGCTCATCCAGCATTGAAACCCGCTACCCATATCTTTGAACAAAGGATCAGATTCTATTATCTTCAGATTAGCAAACCCGTATTCCCTTTTTTCCGCTTTTTTAATTTTTCCACCCAGTGCATGAACCATATAGTGCATACCGTAACAGATTCCCAGAATAGGGACCCCAAGATCAAAAAGTGATCTGTCGATAGTCGGGCTGTTGTCTTCATATATACTTGAGGGACCGCCGGAAAGAATGATTCCCTGGGGGTGAAGACTTCTGATTTTTGACACACTTATATCGGAAGGCTCAACCTGGCAATAAACATTATGTTCACGAACCCTTCTTGCAATAAGCTGGTTGAATTGAGAACCAAAATCAATAACAATTATCATGAAATTATTCCTGTTTGATATTTTTTCTAAACCACAATATTTCCTATAAAGCGGTCAAAAAAGCAAGTTGTTTTTACCCGATAGTTGCCATTTAACAATTAATATGATTAAAGAAGATAATGATTTGATCATCACTATTTTTTATTTGTTAAACGAGGAGTGTTACATGTATTTATCAAGTGATTTAAAAAAGGGTTTAAAATTTGAGATAGATGGAGAGCCCCATGTTGTTGTTGACTTTGAATTTAAAAAACCTGGAAAAGGGCAGGCCCTTTATAAATGTAAACTGAAAAATATGATCACCGGTGCTCAGTTTGAACGAACCTATCGTTCCGGAGAAAAATTTAAAAAGGCTGATCTTGAAGAACAGGATATGGAATATCTGTATAAGGATAAGGACACTTACTGTTTTATGAACTCATCCAATTATGAACAGCATTTTCTGACCAAAGAACAATTGGGAGATGTAACCGACCTTTTAAAGGACAATACACTTTGTACAATTCTTTTATTCAATGGTTCCCCCATAGGAGTGTCATTACCGAATTTCATTAATCTGAAAATTATAGAATCAGAGCCATGGGCAAAGGGTGATACGGCAACCGGAAGCACAAAACCTGCAATTCTTGAAACCGGATTTGAAGTACAGGTTCCGCCGTTTGTAGAAAAAGGGCAGGTTGTAAAAATTGATACCCGCACCCGCGAGTACGTTGAAAGGGTTAATGTCTGATATTCTCAGAAATGGGAAGGATAACCCCATCCGGAAAATCCTTGTTGTCGATGATGAAATAAGCCTTCGGATGGTTTTGGTCAAGGCATTTGAAAAAGCCGGGTTTCTATGCAAGGAAGCTGAAAGCGGTGAAACGGCAGTGTCCTGGATCAATAGCGAACCTTTTGATCTTGTTATTTCAGATATATCAATGCCTGGAATGGATGGCATTGAACTGGTCAAAAAATTAAAACCTCACCACCCTGAAATCGATTTTATCATTATGACCGGATATGCATCGGATTATTCCTATGTTGATATTATGGATGCCGGTGCTTCCGACTATATGACAAAACCTTTCAGCATGAATTCAGCTCTGGCAAGAATCAACAGGATTGCAAGAGAAAGAAAGAATCTGATTGATCTTAAAAGAACCAACCAGGAGTTGTGCATCGCCATTGAAAGGGCCAATATGCTTGCTAGAGAAGCCAAAGAGGCTTCCAAAGCAAAAACATTTTTTCTTGCAAGCATGAGTCATGAGATAAGGACGCCTTTGAATGGAATTGTCGGTTACACAGATATGCTTCTGGATACCCCTTTGAACGATGAACAAAAATTTTTTTTAAAAAATGCAAAATTTTCCTGTGAAACACTTCTGTCTGTTGTAAATGACATCCTTGATTTTTCAAAAGTTGAAGCTGGAAAACTGACCCTTGATGATATCGGATTTGATCCTGAAATATTGTGTTTTGATACCATTGACGCGATAAGAACCAAGGTGGATGAGGCAAAAGTCGAATTACTCTGCTCTATTTCTGATAGTGTCCCGGGTCAGGTCATAGGAGATCCTCACAGATTCCGTCAGGTTTTGCTGAACCTCTTGGGTAATGCTGTGAAATTTACAAAGGAAGGGGCAATCAAGGTTTCTATTGAGTCTGAAATGACCCGGGAGGATCAAGTAAAATTAGTCCTAAGTGTATCGGATACCGGAATTGGTATTGCAAGAAACGAATTGGAAAAAATATTCAACCCTTTTGTTCAGTCTGAAGATGATATTACCAACCGGCATGGAGGAACAGGTCTTGGGCTTGCCATCAGCAGAAATATAGCTAAAAGGATGGGGGGGGATATATGGGCCAATAGCGAAATACATAAAGGGTCAATTTTTTATTTTACTGCCTGTTTTAAACCAGGGGAAAATAAAAAACTAAAACGAATCAGACCTGCACGGTTGAATGGGAAAAAGGTATTGCTCTCAACCAGTTCAGAGGAAACCTGTCAAATATTGCATCATGAGCTAAAGCTTGCGGGTATGGAAGTTACCCATGTCATTTTGCCGGAGCTCGAATTTGAGCTTAAAAAAGATATGGAAAAAATCTATGATATTGCCATCATAGATTTTGGAAAAATTGTTAAGATTTCAGCAAATGATTTCACCCGTAAAATTACAGATATTCATCCTGATCGATATTCATTTGATTTTATAGCCTGCTCAATTCCTGTTCCGGGGATTGCGGATACTTTCAATAAAACCGGATTCAAAGGGTATCTGCCGAATCCGGTATCGAAAAAGAAATTATTTGAAATGCTTTCCTATATCCTGGGAATGGAAAGTGATGATAAACTTCCAGTTTATTCGGATCAAATTGTTACGACCCACCTGCTGTCTGAAAACAAAAAATATACTGCATCCATCCTGCTTGTTGAAGATAATCCCGTCAACCAGAAAATGACGAATCTGATGCTTTCCAAAGCAGGTTATATGATTGATATTGCCGAAGACGGAAATGAAGCCGTTAAAAAATACACTTCAAAAGCTGATGCCTATGATTTGATTTTCATGGATATTAATATGCCCAAAATGGATGGATTTCAGGCTACTCAATTGATCCGCGCTTTTGAAAAGAAAAATAAAATTTTTCCAAAAATCCCGATTCTTGCACTGACGGCTAATGTTCTGGATGATTTTAAGATTAAATGTGTTGAAGCAGGAATGGATGATTTCCTGACTAAGCCCATTAAGCGGGATGTCGTTTTTCAGGCCATCCAGCACTGGGTTGGAGAGAAAAAATGACAGGTGTCATTGATGCTCTTTGAAAGCACATTCCCGGTTCGGACATTTGAGTTGTTTTCCTTCCCGCTTGCTTTCTTTTTCAATAAGATATGGGGAATCACAATCGGGGCAGGGTTTATCCACCGGTTTATCCCAGGAAGCGAACTTACAATCCGGATAATTTGAACAACCGTAAAAAATTTTCCCCCTTTTGGATTTTTTTTCAACAATATGACCTGAGCATTTTTCTTCCGGGCATTTGACCCCGATATCTACAGATTGATGATTTCCATTGATGGATTCCGTATGCTTGCAGTCGGGATACCCGGTACAGGCAAGAAAAGAACCGAATTTACCTTCTTTTTGTACCATGGGTTTCCCGCATTTTATGCAATCTTTGACCTTTGTATGATCAACAATTTTTTCCTGGATTGAAATATTGCCTTTTTCATCCCGAAGATAATTGCTGGTAAACGAACAGTCAGGATATCCGGTGCAGGCAAGAAAATGGCCATTCCGGCCAATTTTAATATTCAATTGTTTCCCACAGGACGGACAACTCAGACCGGTATCAATTCCGACCCCCTTGACACTTACCATCTGCTCGCTTGCCATATCCAGGTTTTTTTTAAAGGATGCATAAAAATCCTTTAAGAGTTGAAGCTCTTCCAATTTACCACCTTCAACATCATCCAGATTGTTTTCCATTAAGGCAGTAAAGGAAATATTCAAGATTCCGGGAAAGGATAAAACCAGAAGATCATTGACAATAAAACCAAGCTCACTTGGAATAAAAAATTTGTTTATTAATTCAACATATCCTTTATCCCGGATGACCGTGAGGATGGATGCATAGGTACTGGGTCGGCCAATCCCGTTTTTTTCCAGTTCTTTTACCAAGGATGCTTCTGTAAAGCGTGGCAAAGGTTTTGTAAAATGCTGTTTTGGGAGGATCTGCAATGTTTTTAAGGCTGAGCCTGCCTCAACTTCCGGAAGGTTCTGGATATCTTGCTCCTTTACCTCTTCCGGTGGTGAATACAGCATCATAAACCCTGGAAATTTGATGGTTGAGCCGCTGACGGAAAAAAGATATTTTCCCATAGCCTGGATCAGGATGGTTTTTTGATCAATAAGGGCTTGTGCCGTCTGAGAGGCAACAAACCGTTTCCAAATAAGATCATAGAGTCTGAACTGATCCGGTGTGAGAAAATTTTTTAATTTTTCAGGGCTATTGGAAACCGATGTGGGCCGAATGGCCTCATGGGCATCCTGCGCATTGTTTTTATTTTTAAAAAAACGGGGGGTGCTTAGTGCATAATCTGTTCCCAGTGTTTGGGAAATATAAACCTGGACTTCATTGGCTGCATCCGGAGATATTCTTGTGGAATCCGTTCTCATGTAAGTAATCAAACCTTCCGGTCCTCCGGTTCCGATTTCAATTCCTTCATAAAGCTGCTGGGCAACCACCATTGTCTTTTTGGCAGAAAATTTAAGACGGTTGATGGCATCCTGCTGAAGCTTGCTTGTAATAAATGGGGGAAGGGGATTTTTTTTAACTGTTTTGGCTTTTATTTCGCTCACAAAAAATTGAGCTTTTTCAAGATCCTGCAAAATTGCCTGTGCTTGGGATCCATTGGAAATTTTGGCTTTCTTATTATTGATTTTAATAAGTTCGGCTTTAAATTCAGGTGGCAACTGGGCCAGTAAATCTGCGGTAACTGTCCAGTATTCTTCCGGAATAAATTTTCGTATTTCTCTTTCCCTGTCACAAATTATTTTAACCGTAACCGATTGAACCCTGCCGGCACTTAAACCCCTTTGTACCTTTTGCCAGAGAAGGGGGGAAATCTGATATCCGACGAGACGATCCAGTTTTCTTCTGGCCTGCTGGGCATCATATTTATGAACATCAGGCTTTTGTGTGTTTTGAAGTGCTTCTTCAATCCCTCTTTTTGTTAATTCATGGATAAGTACCCGATGAAATGTTCTGGTCTTTGACTTCAGGATGTCCATGATATGAAAGGCAATAGCTTCGCCCTCCCGGTCAGGGTCAGGAGCAAGATAAATATCATCGGTATCCTCTGCAAGTTTTTTCAGATTTGCAATGATTTTGGATTTATCCTTTATATTTGTATAACTGGCTTTAAAATCGTTTTCAATATCAATACCCAGGGTTTTGACCGGAAGATCCCTTATGTGACCTGCACTGGCTGCAATATTAAAATCATTGCCCACATATTTTTTTAATGTTTTAATTTTAGTTGGAGACTCTACAATGATCAGGGGTTTTTTCAATGGTAATCCTCCGAAATAGAATAACAGTTACCCTGGTGACGGATTACTAACCCTTCCAATTCAAGATCAAGCAATTGAGAGGCTACGTCTGAACTGTTCATTCCGCTTTTTTCAATTATAATATCAATATGGACAGGATAAGGTTCAATAAAATCCAGAATTATAGGACGATCCTTGGAGAGGCAGGAATTATGACTTGATTCCTGCGTATCTGAAAGTATTGGAACGGTCATTTTTTTTTCATGAACGTGAATAAAATGATAGAGTTCATCAATGATATCTATTTCCGTTTCCACAAGCTTTGCTCCCTGTCTTAAAAGAGAATGGGTTCCTTCGCTTTTTTTTGATTTTATACTTCCTGGAACAGCAAATACTTCCCGGTTATAGTCTGATGCAAGCCTTGCAGTAATCAGGGACCCGCTCCTCTTCGCAGCTTCGACAACGATGCTTCCGCAGGAGAGTCCTGCGATGATGCGGTTCCGGATAGGAAAATGATGGGGGACAGGGTCTGCATCCACCTTAAATTCTGAAAAGACCGTACCGGTTTTTGCAATGGCATGGAAAAGGTCTTTATTTTCTTTTGGGTAGATTTTTTTCAGGCCTGACCCCAGCACTGCAATGGTTTTTCCGTTTGCCTTCAAAGCACCTCTGTGTGCCATGGCATCAATCCCTCGGGCAAGACCGCTGACAACCTGAAAACCTTTTATAGAAAGCTTATAAGACAGGTTTTCCGCTGTGCTGAGGCCATATGACGTAGCTGACCTGGACCCGATAATGGACACACAGGGAGATTCATTATCAAGTGAACCATAATATGTCAGAAGGGGAGGGGGGTCGGGAATCTGTTTTAAAAGATCAGGATAAAAAGAATCCACAATGGTTACAATATTGATATTATTTTTAAAAATCTGTTCCAGTTCAATTTTGGCTTTATCAATAAATAATTTATGATGGATAATGCCGTGTATGACTTTTTCCGGTATTTTTCCAACAGATCCCAGCTCGGCCTCTGAGGATGCCAATACAATTTCAGGGGACTGAAAATGATCCATCAGCCGTTTATATATGGCATTCCCTAAAAAGGGAATTTCCTTTAAGATAAACCAGGGTAAATATTTTTCAAAAGAATCCTGCATATTAAAAATGGGGATTATTTAAAATCCCCAAGTTACCCCCGGGTTTTGGGAACAATACCTGATCCTATTTTTTTTCACCAAACAAAACAATGGGGCTTGCAATAAATATGGAGGAATAGGTCCCAACAGCAATGCCGACCAGCATGGCAAAAGCAAAATTGTGAATAATCTCGCCCCCCAGAAAATATAAAGCAAGAACTACTATCAAGGTTGTGCCCGATGTCAGGATGGTTCTGGAAAGCGTTTCATTAATGCTTCTATTAAAGAGGATGGGCAATGAATCCGTAGGATTTGAACCTTTAAGATTTTCCCTGATCCGGTCAAATACGATAATGGTATCATTCAGCGAATATCCGATAATAGTCAAGAGAGCGGCAATAACCGGCAGGGAAAAATCCAGGTTCAATATGGAAAAAATGCCAATGGTAATAGTTACATCGTGAATCAGGGCAATAATTGCGCCAATGGCATATTTGAATTTGAAAATCCAGAATACCAGGAGTGAAACCACAAGGGCTGCTGCTATCAGAACAGTAATCCCAACATTAAAAACAGACAGAAAATATACTACCGTCATAATCGAACCGGCTATTACACCTGAAATTAAAAATTTATTTTCAAATCTTGCGGAAATATAGATGGTAATGAACAGCAATGTATAAAAAATAGCCAGAAGGGCTTTATTTCTTAAATCTTCACCTACCTGGGGTCCGACCATCTCTATTCGTCTGATCTCAGGAGTAATCCCGGTGGACGCCTTAACCGCCTCGGTTATAGATTGAGAAAGCCCTGAACCGGACATTTCAGACCGGATAGTCCGGATCAAATACTCGTGGTCGATATCATGTCCGAATTTTTGGATTGAAGCATCTTTTAAACCGACATTGGTTAAACCGTCACGGATTTTATCAATGGGAATTGATTCTGAAAATTTTACCTGGATCAATGTTCCTCCGGCAAAATCAATTCCATAATTGGGCCCCTTATGAACAATGAGTGATCCGATGCTGATCAGAATCAGAATAATGGACAGTATAAATCCGATTTTCCATTTGCCCATAAAGTCTATGTTAATACCAGGCTTTATAAATTCCATTCTAAATTTCCTTTATATACTTAATTTTAATGACGGTTTGTTTTTGAGAAGAATATCAAAAATCAGTTTTGAAACAATTAAAGCCGTAAACAGACTTGCCACAATTCCAAGGCTCAATGTGACGGCAAAGCCTTTAATGGGGCCTGTGCCGAACTGGTAGAGAACGGCAGCCGCAATCAGGGTTGTCACATTGGAATCCAAAATGGTCAGGGTTGCTCTTTCAAAACCTGCATGAACCGAGGCAAGGGCTGTTTTTCCGGTTCGAAGCTCTTCTCTGATTCTTTCAAAAATCAGAACATTGGCGTCTACTGCCATACCAATGGTCAGAATCATACCGGCAATACCGGGGAGGGTTAATGTGGCCTGAAAGGCGGCAAGCCCCCCGCCGATCATCAATATATTTATGATCAATGCAAGATCCGCTATAAAACCCGCCTTTTTGTAATATACAATCATGAACAGGATGACAAGAAGTCCTCCCACAATGGCGGAAAAAAGTCCCATCCGGATGGAGTCTGCCCCCAGAGTAGGACCAACCATACGTTCTTCAATGATGGTGACCGGGGCAGGCAGAGAACCGGCTCTCAAGGCAATAGCCAGATCTTTGGCTTCATTCAATGCAAAATTTCCGGTAATCACGGCCTTGCCTCCGGCTATCCGGTCCTGAATGACCGGGGCCGAGTAGACTGTTTTATCAAGAACGATGGCCAGCCGTTTATGAATGTTTTCACCAGTGATACGGTCAAATATTTTTGCTCCCTGCCTGTCAAATTCAATACCGACCTGGGGTTGCTGGTACTGATCAAATTCAACCCGGGCATTGGTAAGGAGGCTGCCGTCCAGGAGAACCCTTTTTTGGATTAAATATGGAACCTTTGTTGCTGATCCGGATTTGGAATCCATTTTGTCCTGATACAGAATTTCATCTCCAGCAGGAACAGAGCCGCTCATGGCAGCAGTTACATCTGCATCATCATCTACAAGCTGAAAGGTGAGTTGGGCGGTTTTCCCGATAAGAGCTTTTGCTCTTTCCGGGTCTTTAATTCCAGGCAGTTGTAAAAGGATTCTGTTTTCCCCCTGAATCCTGATATCCGGCTCACTCACGCCGAATTCATCAATCCGGTTTCGGATGGTTTCCAGTGCCTGGCGGGAAGCCATTTTTTTAATTTCAGCGATTTCATTTTCTGGTAATTTCAAGACATAAGAGGAAATATTATTATCTGTCCGGGATGAATCTATAATAAGATTTTTATAGTATTTGGTAAGAGCAGTTTCAAATCCTGATTTATCTTTTTCCCCCTCAAATTTGGCAAGGATGGAATTGTCATTCTGACGGGAGATGCCGGAATGTTTGGTCCCATCATCCCGAAGCTGCTTTTTGATGTCCTGAATAATTCTTTCCACCTCTGTTTCAACAGCTTTAATACTCTGGACTTCGAGAGCAAGATGCATGCCTCCCTGAAGGTCCAATCCCAAATTGATTTTCTTATGGGGCCAGCAGTTATAAAAAGTCGGCATTATCCAGACAATGGATGCCAGGGCCACGCCGATACTTAATATGATTTTAAAGGTAAACGGTTTCAATCTCTTTGCT
>MGTJ01000210.1 GCA_001799395.1 Desulfobacterales bacterium RIFOXYA12_FULL_46_15
TCTTCGCTCTCCTTTAACGCCTCAGCCATTTTGCATTGTTCCGTAACATCCCTGAGGATGACGAAAGTTCCGATCAGGATGCCGTCCTCATTTTTAAAAGAACCGCAACTGATTTCAACATCAAGGATTTTTCCGCTCTTTGTGTAACGCCGGGTCACCAGCAAATCTACTTTTTCACCTGCAAACAGTTTTTTTATGGTGGCAACAGTCTCGGGCATATTTTCTGCCGGAACAAAATCGATCTTTTTGCCCATGAAATCCTCAGGTTCCCATCCGAAAACATGGGTAAAGGCTTCATTCATATATTCCAGTTTCCCTGCCATATCATAAATAACAATGGGGTTCGGAGATGCCTCCAGCACTGACCGGTACCGTTTTTCAGAAAGTCTGAGAACCTGGTTTTCTTTCTGAAGGTTACTGATCAATTTTTTATTTTTTTCAACCAATGCATCATACTCTGCATGGCTTCCGATGAGTTCTTCTGCGCTGCCCTGTTCTTTTCCCAGGTCACCCATAGCAAAAAGCCTCCTCAACTTTGTTAAAATTCTGAAATCCCATTATCTGGACGGCAGGTATTTTTTTAAAATCCCCATAACGGTTTCGGCTTTTACAGGCTTGACAATATAATCGTCCATTCCGGCCTTAAGGCATTGGCTCTTTGTGTCTGCAGACGTATCAGCCGTGACCGCAATTATCGGGACATGTTTCTCCCGGGTTTTTTCAAGCTGTCTTATTGCGGCCGTTGCCTCATATCCATTCATGACCGGCATGGAACAATCCATGAAAATTATATCATATTTTCGGTTTTTATAGGCTGCTATGGCTTTTTCACCGTTTTCAGCAACATCACATCTTATCTTAAGCTTGGTCATGGCCATTGTTGCCACTTTCAGGTTGATCTTATTGTCATCCACAACCAGAACCCAGTATTTATCGGGATTGAACTCATCAATCACATGTTTGGTCAGTATTCCCTTGTTCCTGATGTCACCATACTTCCCGGTCGGGTCTTTAAGCATCATCAGACAGTTTAAAAGATGGAACTGTTTGACGGGTTTTGTAAGATAGGCATGGAAACCGTTTTCATGCAATTCCCCGGCATCTCCTCTTTTAGCTTTTGTCGTCATGCAGATCAAATGCGTCTTTTTGATCGTGTCGTCTCCGGTGATTTCAGCAGAAACCTTCTTATATTCTTCGATCCCGCCGTGTATATAATCGACAATGACAAAATCATAAGGCAGGCCGAAAGCGTTTTCTTTTTTCAGTTCGTCAACAGCCGCGCTTATGGTCTGGGCTTCCGTGCAAATGCCGCCCCAATAATCGATGTAAAGGCGTAAAATCCTCCTCGTTGTCTTGTGATCACTTATCACAAGACATTTTTGACCGCTCAGGGTCTTTTGTTCTCTTGCAAACTCAATATGCTGCATCTCGCCTTTTTCCAGGGTAATTGTAAAATGAAAAACAGTTCCTTCGCCAGGAGTGCTCTTTACCCAGATAGTCCCCCCCATAAGGTCGGTAAGCTGTTTTGAAATTTGAAGCCCTAATCCGGTTCCGCCATATTCCCTGGCTGTTGAAAGATCTGTCTGTGTATAGGCTGAAAACAATTTTTTCTGATTTTCCATCGATATCCCGATCCCTGTATCGGAAACCTTGAACAGCAGTTGAATATATCCGGGTTTAATGTCCCGGTCTTCCTGTTTGAGAACCGAAACCAGGATTTCTCCTTTTTTTGTAAATTTAACGGCATTGCTAAGCAGGTTGAGCAATATCTGCCGAAGCCTTAACGGATCACCAAGGACTGTTTCCGGGAGATCCAGATCCATAAAAAGCCCTATTTCGATATCTTTTTCATAAGCACTGACGCAAATCAGATCAATTACATTTTCGATTGCAACCCTTAAATTAAATTCAATAATTTCAATATCGAGCTTTCCGGCCTCAATCTTGGAAAAATCCAGGACATCATTTATGATACCCATTAACGAATTGCTTGAAATTTTGATGGTTTCGGCAAAATCGTGCTGCTCATGGGTTAATTCCGTATCTAAAAGCAGGTCTGTCATTCCCATGATACCGTTTAAAGGCGTTCTGATCTCATGGCTCATAAAGGATAAAAAACCGCTCTTGGCAATTGTTGCAGCCTCGGCTTTTTCTTTTAACTGATTAAGTTCCGTTATCATGTTTTCCAGTTGTTCCGTTCTTTTTTTAACCTCTGATTCCAGGTCTTCTACATACATCCTGTTTTTTCTTGAAAGGTCCCATTTTTTTGTAAGGGATAAAGCCACCTGTTTAACGGCAACGCTGTCAAAAGGCTTTTTCATAAAAAGAAGACGATCGGTTTTGCCAAGCTTCTGAAGAATCCGATCCCATGAATAGTCTGAAAAGGCAGTACAGATAACTATTTCAATATACGGATACTTGTCCCAGATTTGTTTGATCGTCTGTATCCCGTCAATTCCCGGCGGCATCCTGACATCCATGAAAATCAATGCATAAGGAAAATCGGCTTGTTCCGCAAGCTTAACCATGGTAATGGCCTCCTCGCCCTGATATGCATCATCCAGAATATAGGATTCAACATCCGGCACAGCCTCTGCCGGGCCATCCTTTTCATCATCGTCCCCGAATAAATCCTTTTCCAGATCCAGGGTCTCTTGTTCTTTTTCAATTTTGTTGCCCAAAAGGATATGTTTGATATCTTCATGGATTGAAGGGTTGTCATCCACGATCAGTATTCGTTTCCGGTTCCTTTCCATTTTTAAATCCTTTCTGTTTATTTAAGAAAGCGGCAGTTTGATGATAAAAACAGCACCCTGTGTCTTCCCTTTGCTTTCGGCCCATAATTGCCCGTTCATTTCAGTCATGTAATTCGCGCTGCTGTGGAGGCCGAACCCGTGCCCATCCTCTTTGGTTGAATATCCATATGAAAAAATAAGTTTTGTTTCCTCTTTGGTAAGCCCGATTCCCGAATCCTCGATTTTTATATAAACGCAACCGTCTTTCTTGTCTTCATAAACCCGGATGCTGATTTTTTTTACTGTGTTATTGCTTTCCACAATGGATTCCTGGGCATTTTTCAAAAGATTGATAATAACATTGAGCAATTTTGCCTTTTGAATATAAATTTCCCTTGTTTCATTGAATTCGGTTTCTATGCTGATATCTAGCTTTTTCGTTTTTTCTGAAAGCATCAGAACGGCATCTTCAACAAGCTTTCTTAAATTGGCTTTTTCCGTAAATCCCCCTGTACCGGCATAGGACTGCTGGACTCGTATGGTATCGATAGCAGTTTCCAGTTTTTGCACAACCCGTTCAAGATGATAATCGTATTCTTTATGTTCCTGTATAAACATATCACCAAGCTTTTGAAAATATAATAAAAGCTTCTTCCCTTTGGGATTTTTGATAATAAAGTCCTCTATATTTTCCATATTCTCATCCAGCATGGCACATGCTTTTCCCAATCCTGAAATATTGGAATTTAGCAATGTATTCCGGACAACCGCAACTGATGTTTTAGCGCTGTTTAAAATATTGCCGATATTATGGAGAGTACCGGTTGCGATATCTGCCATGCCTGCTTTATGGGCTTTTTCTACCAGCTCTTTCTGTGTCGTTTTTAATTGTTCCGTTCTTTTCAGGACCAGGTCCTCAAGATGATTCTGGTAATCATTAAGCTTCCGGGCCGTCCGGTTAAGAGCATCAGATAGAAGCCCGATTTCATCATTGCTTGTAATTTCAAGCTTAACAAAAAGATTTCCTTTTTCCCCAACAATTCCGGCAGCCCAGGATGATACGGTGTTAATAGGTTTTATCAGGATCCGGGTCAGGGAGATAAAAAGAACTACGGCGATGATAATATTTACGATAGCGGTACCAACGATCATTTTAACAATTGACTTTTTCAGATCCTGGTAAAAAAAAACATCGGTAATATACAGATCGATTTTTCCTATCATTTGATTATCATACAGTATTTCCCGGCTGTAGAAAATGTAATCCTTATTTATTTCTTTTGTATTTTGAATACTATTCCAGTCAGAATCGCGAATAAGACTTGCAAATATCCTGTCTTTTTCCCAGACAATGATTCCGTATATGTGTTTATTATGCATGGCTGCCTGCAAATGCCTTTCAGCGGAATCATACTCAAGATTCCATACGGATGAAGCAAGATCTTTTGAAAGCCGTACTGATTCGTTTTCCGTAATTGTTCTGATCTCGGATTTCATTTTACGGTTCATTTCATAGGAACCGTAAATGATGTAGCAGAGAACAACGAGCATTGAAATCAGCAGAAGAAGGATACTCACCTTGGTTTTAATACTGATGAATTTCATGTTTCCAGCCCTTTTTTTCTTTTAAGAACATCCTTTACCGTTTCCTTTAATAATGAAGGATTGACCGGTTTCGGGATGAATGCATCCATGCCGGCCTGAAGACACCGGTCACGATTTTCATCGCCTGCATTTGCAGTAACTGCAATAATAGGAATATCATGATCTTTTAAAAAGCAATTTTTATCCCTGATAATCCTGGTTGCTTCATATCCATCCATTTCAGGCATCTGGCAATCCATAAGAATGAAATCAAATTTTTTTTTCCTGAGAAGGTCAAGGGCCTGTTTCCCGTCATTTGCAGTGTCGCAAATCCAGTTCATCTTTTTACAGATACTGCTGACAACCTTCCGGTTCATAGGATTGTCATCAACGACCATTACACTGAGATTTTCATCAATATAAGGAACTCTGACCCCCGTGATATCAGTGTTACCTGTAAAGCTGAAAATCTTATCCGATTTTTTAAGCCATATGGTAAAAATAAATTCAGATCCTTTTGCTTCTTCACTTTTTACCCTTATCTGACCGTTCATTATTTTTATCAATTGTTTTGCCAATGCCAGACCCAGGCCTGAACCCCCATATTTTTTTGTATCAGATGAATCAATTTGCTGAAATTTTTGAAAAAGCAGGCCCTGTTCCTGATCAGGGATTCCGATCCCTGTATCTTTGACTGAAAACGCAAGCTCTATATTATCATCTGTTTCCCGGACAAGTCTCCCGCAAATGCTGATCCTGCCGCAAGATGTGAATTTGAAGGCATTTTCGATCAGAATGTTCAGGATCTGCCTGAGTCTTCCCGGATCACCTTTTACAAAGGCAGGAATCAGCGGGTCAAAAGAATAAATCAGTTCAAGATTCTTTTCCTCTGCCCTGAATGCCATTGCCCGGATATAATCATCCAGCATGGTAAAAATGTTAAAATCAATTTCTTCCAGATCAAGGGTTCCGGTTTCTGTCTTTGAAAAATCAAAGACATTGTTAAGGAGGGCCAGCAATGATTCAGCACTTTTATTCACGCCGGTTGAATACTCTTTTTGTTCAGTTGTAAGTCTTGTGTCGAGTAAAAGCCGGTTCATCCCTATAATGCCGTTCATGGGAGTTCTTATCTCATGGCTCATATTGGCAAGAAACATATTTTTAGCCTTGTTCGCCTGTTCCGCTGCGAGTTTCTGAAGATTCATCTTTTTCAGAAGCGCCCGCTGTTCAAGGGTCAGCACCAGAATGATACCTATTTCAAGACAGAGATACCCAAAAGTGATCCACCAGATTTCGGAATCCTTGAAGTTTTTTACGTAATGCAGATCCCGTAAGGCTGTGACGGTTGTGATGGAAAAAGCGATAAAGACGATCAAAGCTTCTTTTTTCTCATATCTTATGAAATCAAAGAGAAGAACCAGGGGATGGATAACAAGAG
>MGTJ01000211.1 GCA_001799395.1 Desulfobacterales bacterium RIFOXYA12_FULL_46_15
TGTAGACGAGCCGGTCGGCAATTGCTGTGGCAACGGTTGTTCCGTCAAAAATGTCTCCCCATCCTGCGAACGGCAGATTTGTTGTGATCATTGTCTTGGTGTATAAGGAAAACACGGCCATTGACCGGGACATCACCATTACCGAACCAGATATTGACAATCTGGTCCGGGCCAAAGGCGCCATGTTCAGCGCAGCCCTGACCCTTCTGGAAGAAATCGGGATGTCCTTCAAGGATATGTGCGCAAAATGAAATTTGTGAAAGCGCCTTTTAACCCGGATAATAAAACGATTTTACGGCCTGAAATGCTCAGTTTCTGGAAAATTAATAATTTCCCCGAAGAATGGAATATCTGTGTCAGTGAATATTTTATTCCCGAAGGGCATCTGACATGCGCGGCGATAGACAGCATTGAAGATCCTGAAGGGAAAGTTGATGCCCTCCGGGTTGAACAGGCTTTTTTTCACTGTCTTGAACAGGAGATTGAAAGTTTTGGATATCTGCTTTTCAGATGTGACAGCCAGCTTAAAAATGACGCCATCAGAACCTATCTTGATGAATGGGAAAAAGATGACCAGGATGCAGGGTTCTGATGAGCCCTGTATTTACATGGCATCCGGGATGATGGCTCTGAGAATGGTTTCTTCTGCCATGTCCAGAAATTCTTCACGGGTAAACTGCTTGAGGTTCCAGCTTCTCAAGGCGTAAAACGAGATTTGAAAGACAAGCATATTGGCAGCAAAAAAAGGATCTGACACCTTGAAAGCCTTACTTTCCACACCCCTGGTAATAATGTCCTCAAAGAGTCTGACAAACTCGCTTTCTTTTTTTAAAATAATTTTGAGAAATTTTCGGGGTAAAACCCGGGTTTCCCGGTGCATCATCAGAAGATCATTTCTGAAATCATATGTGATTTCAAGGGATTGACGCAGCACGGCTTTTAACTTCGCCTCTGGTTCCTGGATGTTCAGGATGTCATTTTTGATTACAAACTCCATAACCAGGTTGTGATAATTGTTAAAGGCAATGCACAGGATATCTTCTTTCCCGCTGATATAATGATAGAGATTCCCAAGATTGATGCCCGTGGCATTTGCAATATCGCGCATGCTGGTTTGTGAATACCCTTTTTTAATGAACAGTCTGGACGCTTTTTTGACAATCATTACCTGCCGTTTTTTAAAAATTTGTTGCTGGCGCGGATTGAGTCTTTTGTCAGAACTTTCACTGTCGGGAATATTTTGATCAATATCAGTCATCAGAACCTCTTTTTAATCTTGACTCATCATATTGCTGCAGAAGTATCAAATCCCTCTGCCCAAATCAAGCCTTTGAATATATCAGCCGTGTCATGGAGGACAAGGCGTTGGATTTCAGTCCGAATTTTAATAAAAACATCCGGAAAAGTCAAAACAAACGTTTGTTTTATTATTAATACAAACGTTTGTTTTAAATTATTTTATAATTAACTTATATTATTTGATAAATTGTTTAAAAATTTTTATTGATTATTAAAAATTTTTCTGTATTATTATGAATCTTATTCAATTTAAAATTTTGTAAAACGGAGTCAGCAATATGATTAAAACAGTGGAACAATATCTGGAAAGTCTGGATGACGGGCGGAAAGTCTGGTGTCTGGGGGAAAAAGTAACCGATGTCCGAACATATCCATCCATCAGCACCATTATCCGGATGGCGGCCATGGACTATGTTCTGCCCAATCATCCGGATTACAGGATCTTTTTGTCACCCAGGATAAAGACGGAGAAGAATGTGAATTTGATAATCCTGAATCAGATCATCTGCAGCCCTCAGAATCCCTGGTCATTTTTGATGATGTGTTTGTTCCCTGGGAAAGGGTTTTCATGTGTGGCGAATGGCAGCATTCCCAGAGTCTGGTGTATGCATTTGCCAGTTATCATAGGCTTTTCGGCACCTGCAAGATGACGCGCTGGAACTGATGACCGGAGCGGCAAAGCTCATTGCCGAATACAACGGTGTTGACAAAATTCCCCATGTCCGAAAAAAGCTGGCCTGGATGGCCTATGTCACGGAAACCGTGCAGATGCTGTCCAAACAGGCCTGTCTTGAACCTATTTCTGAATTCGGAATGGATGTGATGATGCCCAGCCGGATGGCCATCAATGCATCAAAGTTCACGTATGCGAGCAATTTTCACACCATTTGTCAGCACATGCACGATATCGGCGGTGGACTGACAACCACGGTGCCGGCATACCGGGACTGGTCAAAACTTGAGGCAGCAGTAAGACGCGCAGCCCACATGGATGGCTGGCAGTCTGATTCCACCGACGGCAGACTCCCGCTCATAAAGGACTGTGTCAAAATGCCCGGGCTGGATGAATCCTACGAAGGATTTGCACCAACGTTAAAAATGGAACGTTAAACATTAATGAAAATTTGATTGGATCAAGGAGAAACAGATGAAAAAAAGAATGATGTGTCTCATGTTAATGGCTTTATGTGTCATATTGACAGGTTTTGTTCCAGGTGTTTTTGCAGGGGAGCAGGAGCTGAAACTGGCCTCATGGGGGTCACCCAAACATTATGGTTCAATTGAACTGACAAAATGGATTGCTGATGTCAATACAGCCAGTGCCGGTAAAGTTAAAATCGTTGATTATCCGGGCGGTCAGCTTTATGGCCCCAGTGAAATGCATATGGCGCTGGCCAAAGGTACTGTGGATATGGGAGTTGTTCTGCAGCCTGCCATGATGGCAGTCGTTCCCATGCTTCAGGGCGTTTATCTTCCCTTTGCCTTTGACAATCTGGACCATGCTGCCAAAGCATACACCGGAGAGTCTCTGGCTATCATTGAAAAAGCCATGGAAAAAAAGAAAATCAAACATGTATGGACCATTTTCGGTGACGGGGTTCATCTGTACAGCGCAAAGAAAAGCATTGAAACCCTGGATGATTTAAAAGGGCTTCGTATCCTTTCCTCAAGCCCTGTTATTACAAGAATCTTTGCAGACCTGGGTGCTGCACCTGATTCATCCATTCCGAATACTGAGCTTTACATGGCTTTAAAAAGAGGTGTTTCAGATGCCGTGGCAAACAGTATTGTGGGTGGATTCTTCGGTAAATCATACGAGGTTGCGCCCTATGTCACAAAAATGGACATGAGCTTTGCCACAATGATGATCTGTATGAATCTGGACAAATGGAATAAGCTGCCAAAGGAAGTTCAGGATGTCATGCGTGATCTGGGTGAAAAAGCCAGTGAAAGCACGCTTGCATCAGGAAAAGCCTGGGAAACCAAATTTACGGATGAAATGGTAAAGGTGGGCGGGATTGTCACCCGGATTCCACCGGAAGAAAGAGCCAAAATCAAAAAAGTCAGCCAATCCCTCTGGGATGAATGGGCTCAGAAAAACGGTCCGGATGCCCAAAGGCTTCTGGAGCTCAACGCGAACTGATATGGCCTGTTGCGGGGAATCTATTTATCCCCTTTGTTCTGGATGCAAACCACTTGCCTGAAATTTTTGTGATCCAGGGGTAAGTGGTTTGTCTTTTTATAATAAAAAATTGTTTTGGCAGGAGAAAACATGGAAGCACCGGTTAAGAAAAAAATGATCTTTTGCTGGATTGATTCTCTCAGTGAACTGGGCGGTAATCTGTCAGCCATTCTGCTGTGGATTGTTGCCATTGTTGTGACATATGAAGTTGCTGCAAGATATCTGTTCAATGCGCCCACAACCTGGGTTCAGGAAACAAGTGTATATCTGTGTATGGGGGTCGGGCTGCTGGGTGCGGCATATGCCCTGAAAAATGACAGCCATTTTGGAATTACCATCTTTGTTGACAAGCTGTCTGCAAAAAACCGCAGGAAAATGCAGATCGCAAGCAATGTGGCAGGGTTTGCCTATTCATTGACCTTTGTGTATCAGGGGTTTTTACAGACCAAACTTTCCTATGACCTTGAGGATGTCAGTAACGGCCTGATGGCCACCCCCCTCTGGATTCCCTGGATGCTGATGCCCATCGGCGGGGTATTGCTGGCACTGCAATTTATCAGCAAGATCGCTGAGGAAATTTCAAGGGGCAGATCAGAAGGGAGGACAACAGTATGATTTTATACATCATCGGTTTTATAGTGGTTTTTTTGCTGGTGCTGGCCAGCGGGTTCCCTGTCGGCTTTGGTCTTGGATTCCTGGCCATGGGAATTCTAACCTGTTATGAAAATTTTGATATGGCAATGGTTACCGGGATTCAAAAGGCCCATACTGCTTTGAATTCCAGCGTTCTGGTTGCGGTCCCGCTTTTTATTCTGGCAGCCCAGCTGATTTCTGAAACCGGTATGGGAAAACGATTGTTTGATGCGGCAAAAGCCTTTTTAGGCAGATTGAAGGCAGGGCTTGGAATATCCACCATTGTCAGCAGCGGTATTTTTTCAGCCATGACCGGGTCCAGTTATGTTGCTGCCTCAACCATGGGTCTGATCGCCATACCCGAGCTTCGGCGTGCAAAATACCCGGATGCACTGACTTCTGCTGCCATTACAGCCGGTGGTTCTCTGGGTGCGGTTATTCCGCCAAGTATCATTTTGATTATTTACGGCTACCTTACCGATGAATCCATCGGTAAATTATTTGCAGCAGGAATGGTCCCCGGGGTGTTGCTGATCGCGCTGTATTCGCTGGGAATGGTTTTATGTTCCGGAAGCATCGGGAAAGGGGGTGTCGCACCCGAGCCAGATGGTGTGCCTGAGGTGGAAGAAAAAGTGCTGACAAAATGGAAGGCCCTCAAGGGCAGCTTCTGGGGATTGATGGCACCTGTCATTATTCTGGGTGGCATTTATCTGGGCATATTTACCGCATCCGAGGCTGCAGGTGTTGCTGTTATATACTGTACCTTTGTCGGGTTTTTCATATACAAATCCTTGAATCTTAAAAAGTTCTGGGGAATTTTAAAATCCGCTGCAAATGTATCTGCCATGGTTGCCGTGATTGTCATGGGCGGCGCCATGCTCGGCTATGTGATCATCTTTGGCCGGATTCCGCATCAGATTCTTGAGATCATCATTGCAAAGGATTTGAATCCTATTTTTCTGCTGGTTATTGTCAATATTGTTTTATTTGTCATGGGTATGTTTCTGGAAGTGCTTGCACTGGTTTATCTTGCCATTCCATTACTCTATCCTGTGGTTCTGCACATGGGTTGGGATAATGTGTGGTTTGCGGTCATTTTTTTGCTCAATGTGAATATGGCACTGATTACCCCGCCAATGGGCGGCGTGCTTTTTGTGGTGTCCATGATTGGCGGAATTCCCATCAATACGGTTATTAAAGGCGCAATACTGCCCATTATTATCCTCATTCTGGTGCTGATACTAGTGGTTGTTTTTCCGCAGCTTGCAACATGGCTCCCAGGGTTTGTCTAAAGGATAAAGGATAAGAACTTGCTTTTTGTTAAAGAAAGTATCGAAAATCCCAAAAGTTAAAAAATATACGCCCCTCCCTGATACAAGCACAACATGTTCTGCTTGTGTCAGGGAGGGGCTGATCCTGTCAACTGACATTCCGCACCCTGTTTTTATAAACAGCTGTAATTTTAATATTTCATTATTCTGTCATTATTTTAGTGGGTTATCAAAGTATTGTGAATATTGAATCATATTCATTAA
>MGTJ01000212.1 GCA_001799395.1 Desulfobacterales bacterium RIFOXYA12_FULL_46_15
GATTTTGCAAATGCTGTGTCGATATCCAAACAAAGCGACATGTATGCATACGATGCATATTTTTTGGATTGTGCATTGAGGCAAAAGGCACCCATTTTGACATTGGATTCACGACTAAAAAAAACAGCACAAAACCTTAGAATATCGATACTGGAGGTATAAAATGCATGTCTATACATATTCCGAAGCTCGGCAAAAACTTGCGATTATTCTTGATCAAGCTGAGAATATGGGCAAAGTTTTAATTCGAAGGAAAGACGGACGTACTTTTGCTTTGACTCCTGAAAAAGCAGCGGCTTCTCCCTTAGATGTTCCCACAATAAAGGCAAACATTACAACAAAGGAAATTGTTGATATCATCCGTGAAGGACGAGAGCGTTAAAAATCGGGTAGCCCTCATCCATATCTGCATTCCATTTAAACCATCTTGGCCCTGGTCTCATTGCGGCATCAGAAGAATTCAATGGACTATGCGGTCCGGGAGAAACAGGAAATCCTTCTCTGCGGCCTCCAGGAATATGTTGAGGGAGAAATCCTCGATCCATGGCGGCTTTCAATCAAAGAGCCCCTCAAGGATATGTTCACCTCCTGAAAGAAGTCCGGCACCTTGAAACCTTATTTTATTCGAGACTGACCCCATGAAACGATTTTTTTTAATTTGCGCTTCATTCCTTTTCTTGCTTTTTACTCCCCTTTTCAGTGCCGAAGCACCGGTCCGCATTGTTTTTCTTGGAGACTCCCTGACGGCGGGGCTGGGGGTGGAGCCCCAGGAAGCCTATCCGTCCGTAATACAGGAGATGCTCAATGAAAAACAAATCAGCCATATCATTCTCACCAACGGCAGTATCAGCGGGTCAACCAGTGCAAGTGCGGCTTCAAGACTGAAATGGTTTTTAAGGGCAAAACCGGATATTCTTGTGCTTGCCCTGGGAGCCAATGACGGGTTAAGGGGCCTTTCCATGGATGAGATGTATAAAAACCTGGATAACGCCATTGTTCTTGCAAGGCAAAACCATATCCGGGTCATCCTGGCCGGCATGGAAATCCCGCCCAATTACGGACCGGACTACAGCAACGCCTTCCGGGAGGTTTTCAAATCACTGGCCCGGAAATATGATCTTGAATTTATCCCCTTTTTGCTGGAAGGGGTGGCAGGCAACCCTTCCCTGAATCAGGCCGACGGTATTCACCCCAATGCAAAAGGCCATAGGGTCATTGCCGCCCATATACTTCCTTTTATCCTGGAGAAATGATGATCCTTGAACTTCACCATATTTCAAAATCCTATCCAAAGCCCGGTTCCGGCAGTATTCATGTCCTTAAAAACATCAGCTTCAGCCTGGACCGGGGAGATACCATGGCCATCACTGGCCAGTCCGGCAGCGGCAAGACAACGCTTTTATCCCTTATTGCAGGATTGGACAGGCCGGATTTCGGACAGATCCTTCTTGAAGGGAAAGACATATCCGCCATGAAGGAAAATGAACTTTCACAGTACAGGGCACTGAAAACCAGTATTATTTTTCAACAGTTTCATCTCATGCCCCATTTAACGGCAGAAGAAAATATAAGTCTTCCGCTGGAAATCCTGAAACAGGACCGGATAAAGGAATTGACCGATGAGATGCTGGAAAAAACCGGGCTTAAGGACCGGCGGCATCACCTTCCCGGCGCGTTAAGCGGCGGCGAATGCCAGCGGGTGGCCATTGCCAGGGCCCTGATCATCAAACCCGCTCTTCTTCTGGCTGATGAACCCACGGGAAACCTGGATATGGAGACCGGGGAAAAGATTGCAAAACTTTTGTTTGACCTGGTTGAAAAAGAAAACAAAACCCTGATCCTGGTCACCCATAACCCATTTCTTGCAGGTCAATGCCGGGAAATCAGACGGCTTGAAAAAGGAGTGCTCGTCTGATGCTCTGGATACGGATGGCCTTTTTGCAGATCATCAGAAACAAGGGGTTTGCCTTTTTTTTCATGTTCAACCTGGCCATGGGGCTGGCCGGGTTTATTGCCGTCCTCTCCTTTGGCCGGTCCCTCAACCGTCACATGGATGAAAATTTAAAGGAAATTCTGACAGCAGACATTGAAATATCCTCCAACACCCCATTGACCTTTGAGGAATTCTCCATTGCAGACGAGGTCCTGGGAAAGGACACACAAAAAGCAAGGCTGATCCGGTTTTATACCATGGCCGGGACAAAAGGCGATGCAAGGCTTGTTGAGGTCATGGCCATGGATGGAACCTATCCCCTTTACGGCAGTTTCAACCTTTTGAACCAAACGCCGGTCAAGGCGCTTGAAGAGAGCGCTGCGGTTTTCATGACCCAGGACACGGCCGGGGTCCTTGGTTTTGAAAACACTGCAAATGAGCCCCCTGCTTTGACTCTGGGCGGAAAATCCTTTGTGCTAAAGGATTTTTTATCAGAAGAACCGGGATTGTCTTCGGCCTCCTTTGAACTTGCACCCAAACTCTATATGGGCATCCGGCAGCTTGAAGACACCGGGTTAATCAAATTCGGCTCCAGGGTCAGGTATTCTCATTTTTTCAGACTCGGAGAAAATGCAGACATTCCCTCCCTGACTGAAACACTCCGGGCAAGGTTTTCCGAAAAATTCCCGGGCCCGCCCCGTCTGCGCATTAACGACACAAGGGATGTCAACCGGCGCCTCAGCCGGGTCACCGGATATTTCACCCGGTTCATGGGACTTATCAGCATAACCGGCCTGTTTCTTTCCGGCATTGCGTCGGCATATCTTTTCCGGGGATACCTGAATTCCAGGAAAAAAGACATGGCCGTTCTCATGAGTCTCGGAGCCAAAAAAAGCAGGATCTATCTGACCATCAGTTCGGAACTGATGGTCATGGGAACCCTTGCCTCTTTTGTCGCCATTATCATCTCCCAGGCCCTGATTCCTGCCTTTCCCTTTATTTTCAAAGGATTGATTCCCGCTCATATCCGGATTCATACCGATCCGTTCACCCTGATGATTGCTCTTTTCATGGGCGTGGCCGGAAGCCTGATCTTCTGCCTCCCCCTTTTTATCCGTATTTTCCGGATCAGGCCGTTGATGCTGCTGAGAAATATTGAGGAGACCCCTTTTTTTTCCATCCGGACGGCACCATTCCTTTTTGCAGGCTTTTTTCCGGTCATTGCAGCCTTTTTCTACCTATCCTGCCTCTTGACCGGGTCAGTCCGGGATGGAAGTATTTTTATGGCCGGGTCCGGTCTTGCCCTGGCCATTTTGTCAGGCCTGGGGGGGATTATTTTTTCAGGCTGCCAATATCTTTCCCATACGCGCTCCATGGTCAGAAAAATTGCTTTCAGAAATCTTTTCAGAAACAAATGGTCTTCCCTGTCCTGTTTTGTCAGCATTGCCATGGGGGCATTCCTGATTTCCATCATTCCCCAGATTCAGAAAGGGTTGCAAAATGAGATCTCAAGGCCGGAAGGGCTGAAAATCCCTGCCTTTTTTCTGGTCGACATCCAGGATGAACAAAAAGAACCCTTTCTTGATCTTGTCAAACAGGAAAAGGCTGACCTTTCCAATTTCTCCCCCATGGTCAGGGGCAGGATTCTTTCTATAAATCAACACCCTTTTTATGATGAAAACAATTCCCGGAGCCAGCGCCTTGAATTTAATTTTTCCCATCGCAAAACCCTTGATGTCTCTGAAACAATTGTTCAAGGAAGACCTCTCTCCCAGACCCCGTGGCATTTCGAATCCAAAATTCCTTTTGAAATCTCTGTTGAAGCATCCTTTGCGGGACAGCACGGCATTGCCCTGGGGGATGTCATGGGGTTTGAAGTCCAGGGGATTGTCCTTGAAGGACAGGTGGTGAATTTTCGAAACGTCAGGTGGAACAGTTTTCAGCCCAATTTCTACCTTCTGTTCCAGGACGGGGTACTGGATGATGCCCCTAAAACGTATCTTGCATCCGTTTCCCATGATTCAGTGGAAAAACGGCAGGCGCTGAGACAAAAAATCATCAGGGAATTTCCCAATATATCCGTCATTGACGTAACCCGGCTGGCAGGTAAAATATTATCCATTACAGACAGGCTTTCGGTATCGGTCCGGTTCATGGCATGGTTTTCCATTGCAGCCGGACTTGTTCTGATTTTTTCCATTGCCCGTCATGAAGCCCTGAAAAATCAAAACCAGATCAACCTGCTCAAGGTTCTGGGAGCAGGAACCCCTGCCATTCGCTCCATTACCCTTCTGGAGTTCGGTTTCACCGGATGTGCGGCTGCCCTGGCCGGGGTGGGGTTAAGTTTTTGTTTTTCATATGCCGGGGCCTGGTATTTTTTTGACAGCCTCTGGCGGTTTGATCCCAATGCCTCAATCCTGATCCTTGTGCTGACGACCCTCATCTCCATGGGCACGGCCCTGGCCGCATCCGGCAAGGTGCTGAATTCAAAACCGGCCGGGCTGCTTTCAGGTTTATCCTGATCCCGGGATCATTTATCGGTTCTGGACCATTTTAAGGTGCTGCTGAACGGAACCATGCATTTTCTCATATCACGGGCCTGTTCAATAATATAAAACGCATCCGGGTCCAGATCCGTGACCAGGGGCAATATCCATTTCAGGTGCTTGCGTTTGCAGGCCATATAAAGCTCAGAAACCGGCCCGTGCATGCCTTCCCCTCTGAATACCGTCACGGGCTGGCCTTTTTTCCGCAGGGCATCAACAAGCCCGGTCCCTATCTTAGACGTAATGACCTTGATAATGATAAGCCCAAAAGCCAGTTTCCGTTCCACCAGAATACCGACTACGTTGCCGGTTGCATAGCCGAAGGCATAGAATAAGGCCAATACGGGTCTGTCATGAATTTGATTGATCACTGTTCCGGCAACGGAAATCCAGATGAGCACTTCCAGAACAGCAAGAAAAAAGGCTGCCACCGCCATTCCCTGAACCGTAAAAATGGTTCTCAGAGTGCCGATGGAAACATCCAGAATCCGGGCCAGAAAAACAATAAGGCCGGTCAGTACAATATTAGTATCAGTAAACAGCAAAATTCCCCCAGTATCTCCAGCCGGTTGATTATGATGAACTCAATTTATTTTCGATTGCTTTGAGCCTGTAAGTATGGTTATTCTCTTGTCTGAACTTTTCCTTTTGTAAGGATAGATATCATAAAAAATGAGGAGCGGCAAATGACAAAAAAAAATATAATAACTGAAGGCTCCATCCGATCTTTGATTGATCGTTTTATTGCTGAATCCGCCTTAAATACCATGCAGGATAAAACCAATGACCCTGCATGGGATGAAGCCCTTGTGGGGTTTGCTTCCGGCTCCGACCCCATCTGGCAGCAGTATAAGGAATATGTCGGTCCTTTCCACTGGACCCCCTGGGAAGTCTTTAACCAGAATTGTTCCGATGACCCGGCCAATGCAGACCAGCTCACGGTCATTTCCTGGATATTGCCCCAGCGCCCGGAAGTCCGGAAAACCAACCGTAAATCAGGAACCTATCCGTCGGAAGAATGGGCCCGCATCCGTGTGTTTGGAGAAGAATTCAATGCAGCCTTGAGACGGCATGTGGTGAAAACGCTTAAAGACAATGGATATGCTGCCATAGCCCCCATGCTTACACCCAATTGGACCATCGTCAAATCACAGCGGTTTTC
>MGTJ01000213.1 GCA_001799395.1 Desulfobacterales bacterium RIFOXYA12_FULL_46_15
ATTGCAGAAGTTTCATAGGTGTTTTCAATAATGGAATGACAATTTTCAAAGCCTGTCTTAATGTCTCCCTTTTTAACCTGTCGTTTACACAAAAGGTTCCCTTTTTCATGTATTTTTTCTGCATCAGGCTCCAAAGCTTTTTCAGGGTCAAAGACAGCCAAAAGTTCCACATAAGTAACGTCTATGGCAGCCAGCGCCTTTTGAGCCGCCATCTCATTTTCTGCCGCCACCAGGGCCACAGGGTCAGCCTTGGAACGTACTTTGCCGTCTGCCAACAGGGGCTGGTCTTTGTTGATAATCCCGGTCAGGTTTTTCCCGGGAATGTCTGTTGCAGTGAAAATCCGAACCACCCCATCAATTTTTAAAGCAGCTCTGATGTCGATGTTTTTTATCAGTGCATGGTGATGACTGCTTCGCAATACTTTCAGGCAAAGGGGGGCATCAAGTTTAATATCGGCAGAGAATAAAGATTCCCCCTTTAATTTTGCCAGGGCATCAAAGCGCAGAATATTTTTGCCTATCGTCTTATATCCGGTTTTCATCACAGCACCACCGGATAAAGGATTCTCATAAAAAGTCCCTGAACTGCCGGCTCTTTGTAAACACTGGAAGCCCGCCTTCCCGTAACACCGGCCATTTTTTCAGCTAAAATTTTTCCTGCATCCCATATCAAGTCCTGTGTGGGGATTTTTCCCATTAAAAATTGTTCAACCTCATCCATTCTTTGAGGGATTGGTGTGCAGGCACCAAGGGAAACCCTGATAAATGAAATACGGCCCTGTTCATCTTTGTCAGCCATGATTGCCATGCTCATTCTTGAAACAGCAAGTTCTTTTCTTCTCCCGATTTTCTGAAAATCAGTAAAATTTGCCCTGCAGGGTTTGAGAATGAATTTCACAATGATTGAATCCTTAGAAAGTGATGATTGATACGGACCTGAGGCAATGGCCTCAACCGGGATCAATTTTTCTCCGGTTTTATTTGCAATAAGGGCAACTGCCTCATGGATAACCAATGGCGGGATGGTGTCTCCGCAGGGAGAGGAATGCGCCACATTCCCGCCAATGGTGGCTCTGTTTCTGATCTGCCTTCCGGCAAAGGTGGTCGAGCATTTCACAAGGGCAGGAGCATATTTTTTAATGGTATCGGAACGATTTATCTCAGTCAGGGTGACACCGGCTCCGATAAAAAGCTTTTCATCCTTGAAATCAATACCTTTCAGCTCTGCAAGGTTTCTGATATCCAGTAAATTTTTTTTCTGTTCCAGTTTGCCGGCTCTCAAATCTATCATTACATCGGTTCCGCCGGCAACAATTTCAGTATCTTCGCCGTGACAGGCAAGAAAATTTAAGGCATCTTTTAAATTATCAGGTGTTATATAATTCATATCAGCCATTCCCTGTTTTTGTTGAGCATGCATCCTTTATGGAAGCAAAAATCTGCTGATAGCCGGTACACCGGCAGATATTACCGGCGATGGCCTTGGTAATTTCCTCATCATCAGGGTTGGCATTTTCTTCAAAAAGGGCATGAGTGCTCATAAGAATACCCGGTGTGCAGAACCCGCACTGAACTGCATGGTTATCCAAAAATGCCTTCTGGATTCTGTGCAGCTGCCCCTCTTTTTCCAAGCCTTCCACTGTGAGTACATTGCATCCGTCCAGTTGTGCACCAAACATCAGACAAGAGTTTATTGCCTGTCCATCCACTTCTATGGTACAGGCCCCGCACTCCCCGACCCCACATCCCTCTTTTGTGCCCGTAAGCCCGAGAATATCCCGGATGACTGTCAGGGCACTCATCCGGGAGGGAATCTGAAGAGCCTTTTTTTCTCTGTTTATTGTAAATTCGATACAGACTGTTTTATCTTCCATTTCATCTCCGGCACCCGGCCCTGCTATCGCAGACCGTCTTCTCCTTTAATCTCGGCAACCGTCAGGCCGCCAACCCTGGGAGCAGGCCTTCCCGAATCGGTTAGGCCGATAATCAGGACCAGTTCATCCTCCTTGGGCGCGTCCGGAATCCTTACCTCCATGGCGTCAAAATGAGATCTGACAAAAGCAGCATCTTTATGTCCCAAAGGCAGATCAATGGCGCACCCCGGACCGCCAAGCTTTTTAGCGGAAGGCAATAGGGCCTTTCCGCCGCCGACATTGGCCCGGATGGGTTTACCCAGGGCAGGATGCATCAGAGCGGCGCAATGTTCGCGTTCACCGGCAAGACCTGAGATAGAGGCTTTACCATAGCTTTCCACCTTATCAGGATCAATCCCCAGGGCCTTGACCGCTTTTTTTGTAAGCATGTCTCCCAGTTCTTCGCTCCAGTCATACAAAAGTGAAAGATCCTCTTCATATCTACCTGCAAAAGGATTTTTAAAAACCACTGCACAGGCAGCTTTCCGGGTCGGCGTTTCTAAAATGACCTTACCGTCTGCAAAGGTCTCTTCAACAATGGTATAAATAGTCCTGATTTCCGGTTTTTTATCACTCATTTTAATGGTTTCCTTTCACATTACATTGATAAATGTTGTTCTATAAAAGAAAAAATCATCTGATCAGCTCATGTTATACCCATCTTTCCGTTACGGTTTTCTGATCCAGAAAAAGCCGCATGGAATCAATGCGGGATTTTGCGCATCCCTGGGCAGATTGATTTTTAGAGCCCAGGGGAAAAAACGCATAGGGCTGGGGAACTGCGACATTGATCCCGATATTGCCGACATCGGCCTGTTTTGTAAATTTACGCGCAGCGCTTCCGCTTTTGGTGAAAATACAGGCTGAATGTCCGTAATCATCTTTGTTGTTGATCAGGTCAAGGGCTTCATCCAGATCTTTGGCCCTGATAAGATTGGCCACCGGCCCAAAGGATTCCACCCTTGCTATGTACATGTCAGGATGGACATCTTCAAATATGGTGGGCCCTACGAAAAACCCGTTTTCACAACCCTCAACCCGGGCATCTCTTCCATCCAGGATTAATTTGGCACCCTCCTTTACTCCCTTTTCTATGAAATCAAGGATGTTTTGTTTTCCCCTTTGTGAAACCAGCGGACCCAGTTCAGTATCTTCATCCAGGCCATACCCCATTTTCATTGAAGCTGAAGCAGCTACAAAGGCTTTTTTGAATTTGTCATAACCATCGCCGATGACCACGATATTGTCTGCTCCAAGACATCTTTGCCCTGCCATGCCATAGCATCCGCGTAATAACCCTGAAACAGCAGCGTCAAAATCCGCATCAGGCATTAAGACAACATGATTTTTTCCATTTCCGTTAATGGAAGCCTCTTTACCCAGCCTGCCCGCCTGGCTGAACAGCCGCCTTCCAACATTTGTCGATCCGATAAACCCAACCCCTTTGACATGGGGATGCTCCAGAATCTGTTCATTGATATTCCGGCCGCCATATACCAGGTTCATGACACCGGGAGGGAATCCTTCAACTTCCTGTACAACTTCAAAAATTGCCTGGAGACAGACAGGATCTTCCTTGCTTGGGCTGACAATTACAGGGCACCCGCTTGCAAGGGCATAGGGAACATAAGATGACCATGCGTGCATGGGAATGTTACTGGGAGTAATAATAAGGAAGACACCCCTTGGTTCCATGAACAGTGTCTGGTCAAGTCCCTTTGCAAGCTCATTGATATAATCCCCCTTGGTCAGCAGCAGCAGAGCGGAACAGGCTGACTCTATATTTTCGATGCATCTTCTCAGGGTGCCGACAGCTTCGCCAATGGTCCGGCCATGATCCTGAACCAGTATCCTGCACAATTTATCAAAATGTTCCTCAAATTTCCCCCTTAAATCAAACAGGTAACGGGCTTTGTCTCTAAGCGGAACATTTTTCCACACGTGAAATGCGGACTGTGCGGCTTCAATCGCTTTTTCCACCTCAGCTTTTGTTGCAGAAGGAAAGGTTGCGATCAGTTCACCAGTAGCAGGATTTACGCTTTCATAGATATGATTTGATTCAGAATCTACCCATTCTCCGTTAATATACAGCTTGAGTTTTCCGTAATTCTTTTTAACCTCTTTTAAAATTGCCATTGTATTTTCCTCTAATGTTTAACCATTCAACCGTATTGGATGTGCAGTTTTCATGTTATTGGTTTTTATGTGGATTTAAATCAAGATCCGTTAAAATACCCGGTGTATCGAGCAAGAAATGCATGGCGCTGAGCACATGCTCTTTCATCAGTTTATGGGCATTTTCCCTGTCTTTTTTAATGATCATATCTACAATTTGTTGATGATACTGTTTTGAAGTTCGCAGGTGTTCTTCATTGCTCAGTGTCTTGAAACTGTATTTGCGGATTTGCTTGTGAAGGCTGGAAGCAAATTTTAAGAGACGATTATTCCCGGCTATCTCCATAATTTGTAAATGAAACAGGCGATGTAATTTCTGATATTGAAGAATGGCGGGTTGTCCGGTATCTGTGATTTTTTTCATCTGGTCCACCAGAGACTGCAGCAGACAGGCTTGCTCATCCGTTATGGTATTAATAACGCAATCTATAGCCATTGCATAGAGTTCAGCCTTAAGCGTATAGACTTCCCATATGTCAGCTTCAGTCATTTCGATCACAAACGCTCCCTTACGGGGTTTCCTGACGACCAGGCCTTCACCTTCGAGACAGTTTAATGCTTCCCGGATCGGAGGCCGGCTGATATTGATCTCGTTGGATATGTTTTCTTCTTTAATCTGTTCTCCTGGTTTTAATTTCCCGGTAATAATTAATTCTTCAATATACCGGGTAGCCATCTCTACTACAGATTCCACTTTCATATTTCACCTAATGAATTATTCCTGCTTGTTTAATCGGCTAAGGGATTTGAAAATTGTTGATTATATGCAATTTAACAAAGCTTGCCATCCGCCTGCTTGATAATTGCAGCCATTTCCTTTTTCGTTTCCATGGGAAGGTCTATGGGGCCTGCATCTTTCATAAGGCCACGCAGATACTCACTTACTCTGGAATTTAAATCTCTGCTGCCGGAACCAGCCCAACTGTCTCTTGTCATTCTTGTAAAATTGATAGGACGGATTGCTTCTCTGCAATGCTTCAATGTATGCCGGCAAGTGAGAAACTGCCCTCCGTAGTCTATGTTCATCAATTCATTCCATGCCAGTTGGTCGTCATCAAATGTCATTTCCCGGACAATGGCTTTTACCATCTTGAAAATCTCATTGTCAACGGCCAGCGCCACCGGACTGACAGAACATGCCACTTCCAACTGGCCGGCTCCGCCGAGTACGGAAGCACCACTGGCAGCAATCAGCATCGCCCGCATGGATCTTTCAACCATTCCCTGGCTGTCAATGTCCGGAGAATCACTTCCTGTACCATAGGTGTGGGCGGGTATATTAAATGCATCCTGCATCAGCCGGACAAAAAGCGCAGATTGACGAAGCGATTCCACGCTGGACTGAAG
>MGTJ01000214.1:0-229 GCA_001799395.1 Desulfobacterales bacterium RIFOXYA12_FULL_46_15
CCGAGCTGTCAGAAACATTTCTCAATGTGAAGAGCGATTTGATCACCGATCTCGATCTGCGTGAATTCATCTCCTACCACCGTAGTCACGGTGGTGTGATCACCGTGGGTGTCACGGAGAAAAACGTGAAGCTCGACCTCGGGGTATTGGATGCCCAGCAGGGGATTGTGAGCAATTTCAAAGAAAAACCCAGTATGCGATTCATGGTCAGCATGGGCATTTACTGCAT
>MGTJ01000214.1:254-27612 GCA_001799395.1 Desulfobacterales bacterium RIFOXYA12_FULL_46_15
GACTCTTGGCAGTAATCGATCTTCACAACGAACCACTCCGAGTTTTCGAATGTCTTGAGGCTCATACTCTTAATCGTCTAGATTTCTTATTTCCAGACGGTACACATGAAAATACACCGCCTGGTATTACACGAGAAAATTTTCGATCACATCGAGAATATGCTGATTGGTTGATAAATATTTTTGATTTCTGGTTTGATAGAGGCGAACATAAAAAAAAAATCCGTCTTTTTGATAACATACTGGCACTTCTGATCGGGGGACAAAGTGACACCGAGGGAATCGGAGAGCAGAGTTTATCCTTTTTTACGATCGAAACTGATGGAGAGATTCGAGATTCGGATGTTCTCGGCGTTGCGTTTGAGCATGCGTCACGATTTGGAGAAGGACATTTTCTTGGAAAACAATGCTTCGAAAAGTTAATGAACTCGAATGACTTCCAAACAAAACTTCGTCAATATTCACCTGCATCGCTATCTTCGGAGTGCTCTATGTGTTACTGGCGGGACATATGTGGTGGAGGATTTTTAGCCCATCGATATTCTGTTGAAGGCGGCTTTTCAAATCCATCTATTTACTGTGGTAACATTCAGGCTCTCCTTAAGCATGTACGAGCACGGATAAAAAAAAAGTTAGTACAGCACGGAGAGCAATCTGAAACTACAAAAAATAAAATTATTACAAAGCATGGTAATTTAAACTTCTGCGCCGATGCTCAATCGCTCTCACGTATGTGGGATATCCCAATTAGTGCCATAAATAAAATTGCTTTGTTCAGCAATGGAAATCACAGCAATCCTATCAAAAATAGTTGCATGGAGATTCCGGTAAGTCGAATACTTACACCAGAGCACCCTGACTTTTACCAAACTATAGAGCGTGAAATGTTCGATGTGGTCCATTTTCTGGTGCATAAGTTAAACTGTATTATATATTCGAATCGTCTGGGGCATTGCTTTTCTAACGATCAAGCATTCCAAAAGAGAAAAATTGGTCTTTTGTGTCGAGATAGAGAAGAATCTTTGTACCTTTTGGGTGCTCTAAAGAACTCATCTTTGAACAGGGGCAAGGTATCTGTTGGCATAGAGATGGGGCGGATTGTAGCGAAGAAAGGCAAATCGGACACAATTGAAATCACATTTCTGCCTAATGAAAAAGAACCGGCAGAGTACTTTTCATCTGTTAACAAGGCAAGCGAAGAATTCATTTTAAATCTTAACAAAGAATTCTCCCAGCCTCCGACAGTTTGGGAGATCCCTGCAAACAATTCGGCAGAAATTGAAATTGAGGATATTCGAGACATTTTTTCAGATTATTCTTTTAGTGATGAAATTGCTATTAGCGGGGATAAGTTTATTGTGAGCGCTAAGGAACCATATTACCGTAACGAAGCTCTTGCGGTAAGACATTACGCTCGCGTTGGCAATATCGCGATAGTAAACAACCATGCGTGGGCTTCTTTATTTTGGACAAGCATGCTCAGTACAATGACAGATTGTGATACTGATTCTTCATATCAAATCATACACATAGACTATCATAGCGACTTGATGATGCCAAAATTGTTCTATTCGCCTGAAGTGGGAACTTTCATCGATTTCTTCACTAAAAAACCAGTGTTTTTTGACGACAAAAAAACGATAGAAAAAGCAATCTATTCAACTGCAATAGGGCCGGGAAGCTTTCTTTTACCATTTTTTTATCTTCAGAAGGAGCGTTGGATTCGGTACGATCATATTTACCCTGGCAAGATAAGAGAAAAATCAGATTCGACCTCAAGGAGATATAATATTGCCAACAACGGTCCTCCAATTCTTAAACAATGCGGATCTACTCTCCTTTTAAGAAACGGGGCAAAGAAGAAAAAAAACATAGAGATTCGATCTCACAGCGCAGAAATATCAGAATTCCCTGCAATTGTAGGAGATATCATTTTTTTGGATATAGATCTGGATTTTTTCTCGAACAAAATGGGGGGGACAACAGATTGGAGAACGAATCCGGGGTGGCACCCTAACGATGAAGAATTACAGAAACTTTTCGATTACGTGCAGGGTATAGTAGAAAAGATCGCCTTGAGTGGTAAATCAGTGATTATAAGCATCGCTACGTCGAATAATTTCTGCCCACCAGAGGTATCATCCCCAGCGCTTCAACAATTGATAAAGTTTTTTAAAACTGCGGGCCTAATTCGTTCAAAAGAACAATGGTAGCCAAACCGAAGAAAAATAGACAAAAATGAATCCTGTAAGACTACAGTTCGACAAGAAAGATGAGAAGACAATCGTTTATCGTGGATTTGTTGTTATGACTGCAGAAGAAAGACCCTATATTGATGCATTGATTGCTCCGTTGCAGAACCTTGAGATCAATGAGGTTCTCGAAGTCGGATTCGGATTAGGGATATCAGCTGAGTCTATACAAAAAACGATTAGTCCATTAGAAGTTCATGACATTGTCGAGGTTGAGAAGTCGATTTTTGAGGACTTATGTGTATTCTCTATGAAATACGAAAATGTTAATCCTCTTCATGGAGATGTGTATACCTACAAATTCAACAGGACATATGACCTCATTTTTTTTGACTCATTTGACTACTCGCTATCATTTGTGAATCAAGGCGAATATGATGAAATCGAAGACTCAAACGAGACGAAAAGAGCAAGACAACTGTTGAAAAAGGGTGGAATCTATTGTCACCCGTACTTTGGAGATATGGATATGCCTGAAATACACGGTTTTCGTTTAGTAAGGCATGGTGAGATCAAAGTCCCCCCGTTTTTATTATGGGATGGCAGCGAATGTGCAATGGGGCAAATCGGTTATTACATAAAATTATAGAAAAGCATAAAAGGGTTATCTATTACTTTTCAATTCCAGGGAATGTCCCCGCTTTTAAATATCTTTGGGTATACAGTTGCTCTGGCGGTAGCACTTTTCGCGATGCTTTTCTTAGATTTTATATTTACATGAAAGAACTGGCCAACCATTTGAATTCTTTCATGATTTGTTGTGCCCGGCAGGGCATGGCCGTTAGCGTGTTTGTATGCTTTCAGGCATTACTATGACCTCACAAGAACTCAAGGATTCTTGCAACAAATCATGATCAAAATTTTCAATGAAAAATGTTTTGATTTGGAAAGGTATCTTTAATAGTTGACACTGCGGACTATGTCAAAACAAAATTTTATCAATGCTGAATTCAGCGGTCCGGACTATTATTAAAGGCCTGGAGATTATTAAATCTGTAGCCAAAACAATCCAAAGATATAGGGCGGCTGCCCTGATGGAACAAATAAAAACCAGTGCAAACAAAGATATCAGCGCCCTTCCATGAGAAGGCTTCATGGCAAAAAACACATTTGACGATCTCAAATCATCTGAGGCTAAGACCTTTTATCGATTAGCCGTACGCTCGCGATGGTGCATTGAAAAAGGCATCTTTTTATGGTCAATTTAAGGGCATTTTCTTTTTCTTGTCACAGGGTCAAAAAATGTGGTATTTTTACCATTTTTTTTGGGAGCACAAAAATGATTCACCTGACCAATATATCAAAACAGCACGGGTCCCGGATTCTTTTTAAAAATGCAAGCCTTCAGATTCTGCCGGGCACCAGAACCGGGCTTGTGGGAGCCAACGGAACGGGGAAAACAAGCATTTTCCGGTTCATTACCGGAGAGGAAGAACCGGACAGCGGGGATATCTCATTCTCAAAAAAAGTAAAAATCGGCTATTTTTCCCAGGATGTGGGGGAGATGTCCGGCGGGTCAGTTCTTTCAGCGGTTATGTCAGCGGCTTCGGATCTGGTGGTGCTGGGTGAAAAAATGAAGGAGATGGAAACTGCCATGGCTGAGCCCATGGATGAAACCGCCTTGAGTGTGCTCCTGGAGCAGTATGGCGAGGCTGCCGAAGAATTTGAAAGCCGGGGCGGGTATGATCTTGAAACACGGGCCCAGACCGTTCTCACAGGGCTCGGGATCGGGCCCGCCGACTATAACCGTCCGGTATCCTTCTTCAGCGGCGGGTGGAAGATGCGGATTGCCCTTGCCAAGATCCTGGCCATCAACCCCAATGTGCTGCTTTTAGATGAGCCCACCAACCACCTGGACATGGAATCCATCATCTGGCTGGAGAACTGGCTGATTACGGATTTCAAGGGTGCCCTTCTCATGACCTGCCATGATCATGATTTCATGAACCGGGTGGTCTCACGGATTGTTGAGGTGGCCAATGCATCTGTCACTTTTTATGGCGGAAATTATGATTTTTATGTCCGGGAGCGGGAGATCCGCATGACCCAGCTTTTGGCAAGCCACCGGCGCCAGCAGGAAATGCTGGCCAAAGAGGAAGATTTTATCGCCCGGTTCAAGGCAAGGGCCTCCCATGCGGCCCAGGTCCAGTCCAGGATCAAAAAGATTGAAAAAATAGAACGGATTGAAATACCGGCTTACCAGCAGGTCATCCGGTTTCAGTTTTCAGAACTCCCCCGGTCCGGCGATGATGTCGTTCTTCTGGAAAATCTTGGGAAGACTTGGGAAACAGAGGATCTGGGATCGAAAACCGTCTTTACCGGGGTGTCCGGACACATCAGCCGCCAGGATAAAATTGCCGTGGCCGGGGTCAACGGGGCAGGTAAATCCACTTTTTTAAAAGTCCTTTCGGGAAATACAGAGCCTTCAAAAGGCAGTGTAAAAATAGGGGCCAATGTGGGGATCGGATATTTCAGCCAGCACAGCATGGATATCCTGGACCCGAAAAAGACCGTCTTTGATACGGTCCAGGATGCCCTCCCCCTTAATAACATAGGAGTGATCCGGAATCTGTGTGCAGCCTTTCTTTTTTCAGGAGATGAGGTGGAAAAACGCATTGACCAGCTTTCCGGCGGGGAAAAAAGCCGTCTGGTGCTGGCCACCCTTCTGGGACGGCCTTTGAATTTCCTGATCCTGGACGAACCCACCAACCACCTGGATATCCAGTCCCGCGAAATTCTTTTGCAGATCCTGAAAGAGTTTGCCGGAACCCTTGTCCTGGTCAGTCATGACCGGTATTTTCTGCGTAACCTGGTGAACCGGGTCTTTGAAATCGGCCAGGGAAAAATGACCGATTTCAAAGGCGATTATGAATATTACCTGTCCAAAACCGGGCGGGACCACAGGGCCATATAGAAAGCATTATTGATTCTTCCTGTTCTTCATCTTTTTACCTGACCGTGATGCAGCCAGGTCATCACCTGTGCCAGTTCTGCCCAGCACATAGTCTTTTTCAATCACATTCGGCCCGAGTTTGAATTTTCATGAGAACTCCATTATTTCGGAATTGTCAATCACAGGAAGCTGCCCCCTCTATACGGATTTCATGCCAAACATGGCTTTGGAAGAGATGGTTCGCAGCATAAATCCCGTGCCTTTAATCTCAGGGCTGCGGTCCCTTGGTTTCTGAATCGTCATGACCACAATCGTACTGAAAATCTGCTCTGTCAGTTCAAAATATTCAGCCGTACTCCAGCCGCAGATATAGCAGGGGAAAAAAAGACGATCAGCAATCAGCCAGGGGTCTTCAAGGGACACATTCGATGTCCGGGATTCCAGCGATACAGACACATAGAGGCCTTGGCTGATACGGGACATCCATCCTTTTTGGACCATCGGGACAGCATCTTGGCCGCATCGGAAGAACTAACCAGTCATCCGAGCCAGGGTGTGAAGACTGTCTGAAAGCAGATGAGGGCCAGGGATATTCTTGAGTGCTTTGTCATGGCCAAAAAAACTAGTGGCGGTCAACCGCCACTCCCAATATGTTGTTATAATTGATTAAATTTGTCGCAGTCAAAAGTTTGACTCTAAAAAAATATTGAGATCCGCAACCCTGACCGGGGACAATGCGCCATTGTGATCAAATGACAGGGGGCCTGGTTCTTTTGATAAAACAAGGTCATTTCTATCCTTTTTCAAGGGTGTTTTTAATATGAATAACCCTGGCTTCTGAAGGAGCTATTGCCCCGATGGTTTTAAGGGCTGCCTCAAGGTCCGGCTTTTTGATCATTTCTTGAGTCGTGAAATCTGAAAAAGCCCTATCCCAATGGCATTCCCATGGGAGGCGCGCTATATAAGTTTTGATAATCCTGAGCAGGCAGGCTTCCACGGCATAAAACTGTTCCGGCAGACAAGTCTTGATACAGGCGGTTTCATCGTAGATATTTTCAACAATGCCCATGCCGAACAGAACAGGGAGCTTCTCTAAAATAATGGACCCGATTTCCGGGATTACCTGGCTGCACCCGAAATTGTCCATCATTAAAGAACTGGTAAATATTCTTATATTTATCCGGATATTTGCTGTAATATTCCCCTGCCAAGCGAGCCGTAGAATTCTTCCTGGGTCAGGCCTAAATTTTTCGTTGTTTATCTTTATTTTCCATGATATTTGCTGTTTAACAAGGAGACACAGAAAATTCAGTGCAAAATTTTCCTTGTTTGTTTAGTTGTTAGCACCATAGATGAAATTTTTCCTTTTGCATATAGGCAATATGTGGAAAGTTTTCTATCTATTAATAATGTTAAATTTTTAAGGAGTCGCTAATGACCTTCGATTGGAGTCAATTACTTGATGAAATAAATGGGCTATTCGTAAAGACTACCAGAGATAAAATTTTTAAAAATGAGAAGGATGATTTTTTGAAACATGTTCAGACTTGCCTGAAATTAAATGATTCTGAAGATTGGAATTACATTCTTGCATCAGAAGATATTTTAGAAGATTCTAATGCTGCAATTGCAAGTTTCTTAAGGTTTGGAGTTTCTGGCCCAACAAAATACGACGATCTGGGAGAAAAGTATTTAAGGCTTTATGGTGTCCTCAACGCGACATATCTCCAACAATATGCCATATTAAATCTATACAAATTTTTCCAGTGTACCAATTTGAACAGCTTAAAAAATGAAATTGAATCTTTAAAAATTAGAGAATTACGCAACAAACTTGGTGTTATTAAGTTTGTAGAAAAAAATAAAATAATATTTAACAAGCGGGTCAACCTGACCGCGTGGAGCTGCTGATTTTTTTTCTGGAAGTTCAGTGGCGCGGTCAGATTACCCTTATCGTTATCTTATACCGCAAGATCAGGACATCTTATGAATGAACTTGATGATGTTAAAATCCGAAATGGAAAATCAATCGACCATGAGAATATCGTTTCTGTAATGCCTGAGTGGTGGGGCGGACGTGATTTATCATCTTCGGTTTTGAAGGTCTTTTTCATACATTTCCATAACACCACATTTATTGCTGAAATCGACGGCCAGCTTGTCGGCTTTTTAGTTGGTTTCATGTCACAATCTGAGAAAAGTGTCGGATATATCCATTTCGCTGGAGTTCATCCTCAATTTCGAAAAGCTGGTATTGGGCGACTGCTATATGAAGAATTTTATTCTGCATGCAGGGTAAATGGCAGATCAATTGTCAAATCATGTACCTCTCCCGTTAATAAGCTATCGATAAATTTCCATCAAAAAATGGGTTTTGAAATCGAACAAGGAGACGGAATAGTTGACGATGTGTTTGTCACTATAGATTATCTTGGAAAGGGTAATCCCAAGATACTTTTCAAAAAAATACTAACTTAAAGATAACATCTCGCTGGTCGGGGCGGCGAGGATCACGCCGCCCCGACAGCTCAGCGTTTGATTATGGAGAACTAATGGAAACACTATTGATAATTGACATGCAAATTGGTTTATTCAGGGTATCTAAAAGATATGATGAAATAGGAGTGGTAAGGCGAATAAATAAAATAGCTGAAATTTTCAGGAAGAACAAAAAACCAGTAATATTTATTCAACATGATGGAACAAAGGAAAATTATTTACACACAGGTACGGAAGATTGGAAAATACTGCCAGAATTGCGCCAAGATAAATATGATTTATATGTAGAAAAGGAAGCTAATGATTCTTTTTATAGAACAAATATGTCAACATTGTTGGAAAGTTGCAAAATTGATCATTTGTATATCACTGGTAGTGCAACGGATTTTTGTGTAAACGCAACCGTTCATTCAGCGTTGGTTAAAGACTTTAATGTAACAATTATTGAAGATTGTCATACAACTGCTGACAGACCAAACATGAAAGCGGAGGAAAATATTAAATTCCATAACTGGTTGTGGGGAAATCTGACGCCTACAAATGGAAAAATACGAATTATAAATTCCAATGATATAAAATAAATTCATCGAACAGATAAAGGATTAGTAGCCGTGCTGAGGCACGATGCCCGGTACTCATCCATGATTCAAAAAGCCTCGGATCTATAGGAGAAAGTGAAAACTATGGACTCAATGTTCTGGTTCCGAATAAAGAAGTATAGTGGAATATGCAATATAATCGGGTAGCCGGGTAATGAATTCTCACCCACTGTTCTTTGACAGATATTAGCCCTTGTTCCATTTAATATGGTTGCTGTAATAAGAAAACAAAATCATTATTGCCACCAGTGGATGCTGAAAATATGCAATCACCCAGCTTCCAATGTTTCCGTGACGGGATACGGCGAATGAGGGCTGTAAAGCCTTGAAGCCATATTTTACAATGGCATCAAGGCTTTTATTATTTAATCCTCATCCGGCAGCCGGACCATAAGAACGGGAATTTTGGCCTGCTGCAGGACTTTTTTGGCAGTGCTGCCGATCAGCATTCCGGCAAGACCGCCGTGGCCTCTGCTTCCCATGACAATGATGTCACATTGTTTCAGTTCAGAGGTTTCAATGATCACATCCACCGGGTTCCCCCGGCCGACCACCACCTCATCCAGGACAAAGGACTGGTTTTCCTCATTTTCAGAGATTTTTTGATAAACCTGTGTCAGGGCATCTTTCATCCCCGGGTCAACGGCGCGTTGTTTGCCGATAATAATATTTCTGGCGCTTTCCTCATGCTTCTTTTTTATCCTGGCCCAGGATTCGGCACCGACATGGTACATCATGGCCGCTTCCATGCCCTGGGATTCTTCCAGAGCATGAACAATGGTGATGCCTGCGCCGTAGAGGTTGGAAAGGCTGACCGCATAGGCAAGGGACTGCCGGGCATGGTCGGATAAATCTGTTGCAAACAGTATTTTTTTAATTTTTATTTTGGGAAGGATCATATTGGTTCTTCTCCTGGTTAAAACAACATATTAGGCAGCCACAGAGATATTTGCGGCACATAGGTGATCAGGACGAGATAGGCCAGCATGACCAGTATCCACGGGGCACATGCCTTGGTGGTTTCCGTCAGCCCCAGGTGAGAAATGCCTGAGGCCACATAAAGATTCAGACCCACAGGCGGCGTGATCATACCGATCTCCATGTTTACCGTCATGAGAATCCCGAGATGGATTTCATCAATGCCGAGCTGCATGGCCATGGGAAAAAGCAGGGGAGCCGTGATGAGAAGGATGGAAGAGGGTTCCATAAAATTACCGGCCGCCAGAAGAAGCAGGTTGACCATGACAAGAAAGCCCACTTTTCCAAGACCCATGCCGGTGATCCAGGAAGTCAACTGCTGGGGAACCTGTTCCGAGGTGAGCAGAAAGGAAAAGAGCACGGCATTGGTGATGATATAAAGAATCATGGCCGACATATTGGCAGAGGCCAGAAGGGTCCGGGGAATATCCTTAAAGGTCATGTCCCGGTAAATGAAGACCGAGACGATAAAGGCATAGACCGCACTCATGGCAGCCGCTTCTGTTGGCGTGAAAAGCCCGGAATAGATACCGCCGATGACCACTACGATGAGCAGGAGCCCCCAGACGCTTTCCCTGAAGGTACGGACCAGGGTGGCAAAACTTGCCTTGGGAAGGCGGGAGTAATTGTTCTTCCTGGCAACAATCCAGGTGACGAGCATCAGCAACGACACCAGCAGGAGACCGGGAATAATCCCTGCAATAAAGAGTTTACCAATGGAAGCATTGGTCGAGACCGCATAGATGACCATGACAATGGACGGCGGGATAAGGATGCCGAGAGCCCCGGCTGTGCCGATGACCCCGACTCCGAATTTCATGGGATATCCCTGCCGGACCATGGCCGGCATCAGGATGGACCCGATGGCCACCACAGTGGCCGGGCTGGACCCGGAAACAGCGGCAAAGAGTCCGCAGGCCACAATCCCGGCCAAGGCCAGACCCCCGGTAAAATGGCCCACCAGGGCAGAGGCAAAATGGATCATGCGTTTGGCCACGCCGCCATGGGTGAGAAAATTTCCGGCCAGGATAAAAAACGGGATGGCCATGATTTCAAATTTTTCAATCCCGGTAAACAGTTTCATGGCCACGGATTCAATGGGCACCGAGGTCATGGTAAATAAAAAGGTCAGTACCGTAAGCCCGAGAGAGATGGAGATGGGCATACCGGTCAGCATGAGACAGGTCAGAAGGGTAAAAATGATCAAAGCACTCATGAGTTGCCTCCTTTTGTCCCGGCAGCCGGTTGAGTCTGGGCTTCCCCAAAGTCAAAATCTTCGGAAAGACCATCCACATGGGAAGTGTCGGTCTGGGGTAAAAGACCGGTCTGAATGAAACTTTTGATGACCTGGAGGAAACGGAAGCACATGAGATAAGACCCGAGAGGGATGGCGGAATAGAATATCCAGACCGGCCATTCAAGGTCAGGGGAAACCGGTCCTGATGTCAGGTCCGGCCAGTCGAAGCCAAAGGTCGTGGCAACGGCATAGCGCAACCCGACTTCCCAGACAAACCCGAATCCGATGGTTCCGATGATGCCTGTGAAAAGCGCTCCGCCGGAAAGGCCGATGACAACGAATTTGGCCCTGGTTTTGTCTTTCAGGCTGTTGATGAAGACGTCCACCCCGACATGGATACCGGTTCGGACCCCATAAGCTGCCCCGAATTTGGCCATCCAGATGAACATGTAAATGCACAGCTCCTGGGACCAGCTCATGTTGATGGACAAGAGCCAGTCCTGCAACCCGGGTATCGGCAGACCGCTGGCGTAGCGATGCACGACGGACAGGAAAATGATGATGGTTGCGGCACCAATCAGGGTTGCCACCAGCCATTCTTCCAGGTGGTCGAGTAATTTCAGCATCCTTAAAAATCCTCCAAAAAAATCATTGAACCGGAACAGGTTATTGAATGCCGGCAAGCTGTCCCCGGCATTCTTTTTAATCCTGTTCCAGACTTTTTATGTTCCTATTTTTTAAACCCGGTTGCCTCATACACTTCCTTGATCAGATCGGCGCCGATACGGTCTGCCATATCTGAGTGAACCTTTACCAGCACATCTTTCCAGGCTGCCCGTTCCGGCTCTGAAAGCGTGATAATTTCAGATTTTCCGGATGCTTTGACTGATGCAAGATCATCGTCATTTTTCTGTTTGGCGATGCTGTTGGCAAATACGGTGGCATCGGCCATGGCGCTTTCAAGCTGGGTGCGGATGTCGGCGGGCAGGCCTTCCCAGAATTTTTTGTTCACAATGACGGCATAACCGAGATACCCGTGGTTGGAGAGGGTGACATATTTCTGAACCTCATGCATTTTCTGGGTATAAAGATTGGACGGCGGATTTTCGGTTCCGTCTACCACACCGGTCTGAAGGGCCTGGTAAACTTCAGAAAAGGCCATGACCTGAGGAATGGCGCCCAGGGCACGCATCTGGGCATCGAGAATCTTGGAGGATTGGATACGCATTTTCAACCCTTTGAAATCAGCCGGGGTTTTGAGGGGTTTATTGGCGCTCATGATCTTAAAGCCATTGTCCCAGTAAGCCAGGCCAAGGATTCCCTTGACTTCCAGCTTGTTCAGAAGTTTTTTGCCGACAGGCCCGGTTGTAATTTTGTGAAGATCTTCATACCCGTCAAAAATGAAAGGCAGATCAAAGGCTTCAAATTCCTTTACTCCCATGGGGGCGAATTTGGCCAGGGAGGGGGCCAGCATATCCACAGAGCCGAGCTGGAGGGCTTCGATTTCTTCCTTGTCTTTGTAGAGCTGGCTGTTGGGATACACCTGAACAGTGACTGCTCCCTTGGTCCGTTCTTCAGCCAGTTTCTTGAAATGTTCGGCAGCCTGGCCCTTGGGTGTGTCAACAGCGACCACATGGCTGAATTTGATCACAATAGGTTCGGCCATGGCAGTTGCAATAAAGGCAAAAAACACGACAAAGATAACCGATAACAGAAGTTTTGTTCTCATTTGAATCTCCTTTGGTTAATAAATTATGTTTAATTCCCATGGCCTTTCTGGGATGGAAATTAAACGTAAAAAATGAAAAAACAAAATTTTTCACTGAGTGGATATTTAACCTTATCACAGCAAGATTAAAATCGGAAATATTTTGATCTTGTTGTAAGAAATTTTCTTATAGTCCATCTGGAATCTTGTCTTTGGCAGATGGTTATATTATTGTAACTGCATGAAAGTGCTTCTGATACAGCTTCCTATACCCAAGCTCAATTTCGGTCTGAAAACCGGCAATATCCCTCTTGGGGCTGCCTGTCTCTGCCAGGCAGGAGCCGGAATACCAGGGTGTGAAATCGATATTCTGTCTGAAACCCTGGCCTCCCATGCAGGCGACGAAGCCCTGATCCGGGCCGTCATAGAACAAACCCCGGATATCCTCGGTTTTACGGTTTTTTCCTGGAACCTGGAGCGTTCCCTTTACCTGGCCGGAAAAATAAAAGAAAAAATAAGAACCCGGATCATTTTCGGCGGTCCTGAAATCACGCCGGATAACGATACTGCCCGGTCCCCGGTTGTTGATATTTATGTTTACGGAGAAGGGGAAGCAGTGTTCAGGGAGCTTCTCACACAAGATACCCTGTGGCGAAAAGGGAGCGGGCCGGATTTATCCGACGCTTCTTATTTTTCCTTTGGTCTTTCTCTTGGCAGCCCCTATGTGAGCGGCCATCTTTCACCCTTGCCGGGGAATCCCCTGCTGATCGAAACCCAACGCGGATGCCCCTACCGCTGCGGATTCTGTTATTACAATAAATCAAGAAAAACCCGCAGCATTGCCGATGACAAGATTGTGCTGGACGGAATTGCCTTTGCCCTTGAAAGGGGAATCGATGAAATCTATCTCCTGGACCCGTCCCTGAATTCCCGGCCCGGCCTGCCGATCCTCCTGGAAAAGATCGCAGAGCTGAATTCTTCCGGGAAAATTTCCCTGATCAGTGAAATCCGGGCCGAATCCGTGGATGAAAGAATGGCCGGGCTTTTCAGGAAAGCAGGCTTTAAAGGGTTTGAAGTGGGTCTTCAAAGCACCAATCCCAGGGCACTTAAAAAAATGAACCGCCCGACAAACCTGAAAGCTTTCCTTTCCGGGGTAAAGGCGCTTCAGGAGGCAGGCATTGCCCCCACCGTGGATCTGATTTTCGGTCTTCCCGGGGATACCCTGGAAGGGTTTATGAAAACCCTCAATTTTGTATATGACCATCATCTTTATGATCATCTCCAGGTCTTCCCCCTTCTGGTGCTGCCGGGTACGGCCTTCAGGAAAAAGAGCCGGGAACTCGGCCTCCTGTATAATCCCAAACCGCCCTATACCCTGACCAGCACCCCGGACTTTACTTCCCGTGACATGCTCCATGCCCTGGACATGGCAGAAGAAAAATTCGATACAACCTTCTGCACCTTCCCGGATCTTGAAATCTCTTTTAAAAGTGAAAAACAGGGTGATCTTTATATCGACCTTGGGGGTAAGCCCTGTCTTGCCAAATTAATCCTGAATGAATTGCGCAGCCTCCGGGAGATTGAAATCCTGGCCCGGAATATCACTTCCCCGTTCCAGGTTTTCTTTGGGCCGGACATCACGGATAAAGCCTATCAAAAATCCGTACTGTCCATTATGTCCAAAATAAATCCCCATGTGCCCATGGAAATTATTTTTATTGAACCCCAAAACATCCCGGACACCCGTGACCTGCTTTCGGCCATGGAAATTCAAAAACCCCATTTCCTGGACCAGGATTTACGATATCTCTATCCTGAACCCGGCAACCGGGCCGTCCAGTTCACCTTGATTTCAAAACACCCTGCCCTGTTGTTTGAAGGGGAAATGAAACGCCGGGTATTTCTCTGGGACAGGCCGGATCTGCCCGGGGAATCTGATTTCAAGGCCTTGTCCCATCTGGACGGTCTTTTCATCAATTCCAGCCTTCCCCTGGATACCCAGAAAAAATTCCAGGACGAAATTTTGCCCTTTCATGACGATATCCTGTCCCTCAATTTTGCCGATATCCGCCTTCAGATACGATGGATGCAACACACCGGGTCTGAAAAATACGATATCCCCCTGCTCCGGGGGATGTCCCGCCCTGTATGGGGTGTTGAACCGGCAGAATCAGTGAATTAATACTTTCAGGATATCTTCTTTTCCAATAATGCCCACAAGCTTATCGCCTTCAACCACCGGGATGGTATGGAAATGTTTTTCAACCATCAGACCGGCTATTTCAGAAATCGGTGTATCCGGATTAACGGAAACCGGTTTTTTCACCATAGCCTCTTCAACTTTTACAGCCGCCATTTTCTTAAGTTCAGCATTGAATTTTTTTGAAGAGGTCAAGGGGATGATGCCGTCCAGGAGGATGAAAATAGGGGGAATGGGTATTTTCCGGTGTTGGAAAATCAGATCGCTTTGGCATAAAATCCCTGCCAGGGCCCCGTTTTTGTCAACCACAGGGACTCCATTGATGTGATTTTTTAAAAGGATTTCAACCGCTTTTGTAATCTCTGTGTCAGGCTGAACCGAAATAATATTTTTTTCCATAATATCTTTTGCTTTAATCATGGAATATCTCCTTTATCAAAATTAGCTTCACGAAGTCTGACGAACTGCAAGAACCGGACATGATGCCCTGCTGATAACGCGGTCCGTGGTAGAGCCCACCAGGAATTGTTCTAAAAGACTGTGACCCCGGACCCCAAGCACAATCATGTCTGCATTTATTTCTTCGCTATAATCGATCAATTCCTGGTATGGCTTTCCTTCCAGTACCATGGTAACCGGTGTACACCAGTTCCGGCTGTCTTCAGGGACCATTTCCGAAAGCCGGGTCATCATCTGTTTGAACCACTCATCTCTTTTTTGTATGGTCTCATCCGTCGGTTTTTCTCCCGGGTCTTTATAATCAGGGCCTGCCCATCTTGAAAAACGGCTGCCATGAACCATGACCGGATTTGAAACCATAAGCTCAACCGGTTCCATGGGTCCGGTCACATGGGCCAGATAGAGCTGTGTCTGGAATTCCTGGGCCAGGCTCAGGGCATAATCAAAGGCAAGCCTGGAATCAGGTGAAAAATCACACCCCACAAGAATCCGGTTGAGTTTTATCCCTTGCTCAATCAGGGAGATACCATCCTCTTTTGCATGCAGGACCAGAAGAGGGCATGATAAAATTTTGACCAGCTTATTGGTCACTGAACCGGATAAAAACCGGACCACCCCCGGCCCGCCGTTGGTTGCGGCAATGACCATATCGATCCTGTTCTGCCGTACCGCCTGTTCGATCTGATCTGCCGGGTGTCCGACCGAGACCATGATTTCACACTGAATACCAAACTCTTTTGCAATTTGTGCAAGCCTGGCCCTTGCATTATGGATATGTTCCTTTTCAATACCGGCATAATCGATCAGTGAGGACATATGGCTTGCAACCATGAGCGCGGGGACGATATGACATAGATAAAGCTTTGCTTCATACTCCTTTGCCAGAGATTTCCCATAGGATACAATCATATGGGTAAAATCGGAAAAATCAATGGCACACATTATTCTTCCTGGTTCCATTCTCATCATTCACCTCCTTAAAAAAAGTTAGGGAAACGCTTTATTATATTGATTTTACAAATTGGGTCCGGCATTGTGTGAATTTGATGGCGGTAACAACATCCTGCTTACGGCTTCAATGGTCGTCGCTTTGGACCCAACGGCCGTACGGCTGAATCTTTTCAACTTTATAATAACAATATTTTAATTTAAAGGTTGTGTCAATCATATTAACATTTGCGTCATATTTCCAAACTATGATAAATAAACCATTCATATTTAACATTAAACTCTAAGGACACGGAGCCAATGGAAACGGAAATCAATAAAGGGCATTTCATCGAAACAATCATCAGGGAAGATATAGCGAATAATAAAAACCAGGGCCGGGTGGCCACCCGTTTCCCGCCCGAGCCCAACGGGTATCTGCATATCGGTCATGCCAAATCCATCTGTCTGAATTTCAATATGGCCGGAAAATTCAACGGCAAATGCAATTTAAGATTTGATGACTCCAACCCGGCAAAGGAAAAACAGGTCTATATTGATTCCATCCGGTCCACGGTAAACTGGCTGGGATTTGAATTCGGGACCCCTTATTATGCGTCCGATTATTTTGTCAGGCTTTATGAATTTGCCCTGGAACTCATCAAAAAAGGCAAGGCCTATGTGTGCAGTCTTTCCCCGGATGAAATCCGGGAATACCGGGGCACACTGACCGAGCCGGGTAAAAACAGCCCTTTCAGGGATCGGTCTGTTGAAGAAAACCTGGATCTATTTTCCCGTATGAAAGCCGGTGAGTTTGAAGAAGGCAGGCATACCCTGAGGGCCAAAATCGATATGGCATCTCCTAATATCAACCTCCGGGACCCCATCATTTACCGGGTTAAAAAAGCCTCCCACCCCAGGACCGGGAACACATGGTGCATTTACCCCATGTATGATTTCACCCACAGCCTTTCCGATGCACTGGAAGGCATTACCCATTCCCTTTGCAGCTTGGAGTTTGAAGACCACCGGCCGCTTTACGACTGGATACTGGACGTCCTTTCCACCCCCTGCCATCCCCAGCAGATTGAATTTGCCCGCCTGAATATCAATTACACGGTTTTAAGCAAACGCAAACTCCAGCGCCTGGTGGAAGAAGGCCATGTGGGCGGCTGGGACGACCCCAGGCTCCCCACCCTGGAAGGTATCCGGAGAAGAGGCTATACACCTGAATCCATCCGGAAATTCTGTGAGCTTATCGGGGTTTCCAGAAAAGAAAGCCGCGTTGACATGGGGCTTCTGGAAAGCTGCCTGAGAGATGACTTAAACGAACGCGCCCCCCGGGTCATGGCGGTGCTGAGGCCATTGAAGATCACCATTGAAAATTATCCTGAAGGCATGACCGAAACCCTTGAGGCGGCCAATCACCCCCAGAAGGAAGACATGGGAAAACGGCAGATCACCTTTTCAAGGGAAATCTTTATCGAGCAGGATGATTTCATGGAAAACCCGCCCAAAAAATTCTTCCGCCTAGGACCGGGCCGGGAAGTGCGGCTCCGGTATGCCTATCTTGTCACCTGCAAGGAAGTGGTCAAGGATGAAAACGGCCATATCACGGAACTTATCTGCACCTATGATCCGGCCACAAAGGGTGGCAATACCCCTGACGGACGCAAAGTCAAAGGCACACTTCACTGGGTCAATGCCAAAGACTGCCTGGATGCAACGGTAAGGCTCTATGACCGTCTTTTCAAGGACGAAAACCCGGAACAGGATAAACAGGATTTTATCGAAAATCTGAACCCTGCTTCTCTTGAAGAACTCAAGGGCTGCAAGCTTGAAAAAAGCCTCAGCCAGATATTGCCGGAAAAGGTTTACCAGTTTGAGCGCATGGGATATTTCTGCCTGGATTCAAAAGAAGGCACAAAGGATCATCCGGTATTCAACCGAACCGTGACCCTGAAAGACACCTGGACCCGGTTGTCAAAAACCGAAATAAAAATATGACAAAACAAAAAAAAATAGAAAAGGAACTGCAACAGCAAAAGGATTTTTTAAATACCCTGCTTGAAACGATCGCCAACCCGATATTCTACAAAGATGCCGATGGAAAATATACCGGCTGCAACCGGGCATTTGAAGAGTTTAGCGGTTTGCCAAGGTCTCAGATTATAGGCAAAACCGTTTTTGATATGGGGCCTGAATATCTTGCCGGCCAGTATTATAAAAAGGATAAGGAACTTTTTACAAACCCGGGCAAGCAACGTTACGAGTGGAAAGTGATGAGAACCGACGGTGCATTGAGAGACGTCATTTTCGACAAAGCCACTCTTCATGATGAAACCGGTTCAGTCACGGGCCTTGTCGGTGTCATTTCCGACATTACCGAACGAAAGCATGCCGAAACTCTTATCCTGGATCTTTCACAAAGATTGATCCAGGCCCAGGAATCCGAACGGAAGATGATTTCCTGTGAACTGCATGACAGCATTGCCCAGAACCTTTCCACGCTGAAACTATATTTCAGCAGGCTGTTTGAAAGCCGGCTCTCTTCAGAACCGGGAGTTGAAAGATTAACAGCCGATGTCTCCACACTCATTGATCAGACCATTACAATAGTCAGGAACCTGGCTTACAGCCTGAGACCGGCCGGCCTTGATCATCTTGGCCTTCTTCATGTCCTTGAAACCTATTGTGAAGAACTGACTGAAAAAAATGATATTATCGTTGAGTTCCAGGCAACCGGTATCCACGAGTCAACATTGAACTCTGATATCAGGATCAATCTATACCGCCTGGTAATCGAAGGATTGAACAATATCCGGAAACATGCGGCTGCTTCAAAGGCAACCGTCAAGCTGGTTGGGGCACACCCGGATATTGTCCTCAGGATTGAAGATAATGGGTGCGGTTTTGATATAGAGAAATGGGAAGATTCGAATGCCAGTGAAAAAAGAATGGGGCTTAGAAGCATGAAAGAAAGAGTATCCCTCCTTCAGGGCCGGATGGCCATCCGTTCAAACCCGGGCCAGGGGACAGACATTTTCATCAAACTGCCTTTAAAGGATAAATTGCAATGGATCGAAAACACCGCATTCTGATCATTGATGATCACCCCCTTTTCAGGGAAGGAATCAAAACGATTATTCAGAGTGACGGCAGGTATGAAGTCGTGGATGAAGCGGGAACGGCTGCCCAGGGACTTAAATCAGCCGGAAAATTCAATCCTGATCTTGCCATAGTGGATATTTCCCTTCCTGATGCAAGCGGCTTTGATCTTATCCCGGACATACGCAAATATAGCCCGGACATACGAATCCTGGTGCTGAGCATGCATTCCAGGTCCGACTATATCGTAAAAGCATTCCAGGTCGGCACCAACGGCTTTCTTACCAAAGAATCCGCAGGGGAAATGTTGATCCGGGGAATCGAGCATGTCCTCAAAGGCGATTATTTCATTGATCCTTCAGTTTCCTACCAGGTGGTAAAAAAACTGGCTGAATTGTCAGACAAAAAACCTGTCACCAATGTAAAAAACTATGATAGCCTGACTTACAGGGAACAGGAAATCATGGTGTTGGCAGCAGATGGACAGTCATCCCGGCAAATTGCAGACAAACTTTATATCAGCCCTAAAACAGTGGATAACCATCGCTCCAGCATAATGCGCAAACTGGGCCTGAATAATGTCATTGACCTGGCTCGCTATGCTGCCAGGATCGGATTGATCGATCTGAACCACTGGAAAAACTGATAAGGAAATTTTCCCGGCCGGGAAATTCTCCCGGTACAAATCAGTCTTCTTACCTATTTACAGAATCAATCCTGTTCATTAAAGTAAATAGCGACGACAGCACGTGCCTATTGATTTGAACCGGCAGGACCAGTACGTTTTTTTTTAAACCCGCAGCAACCGGGAAAATAAAAAATGAGTGCTCAAAAAAAATCTGTCAGCAGCAGACAACCTGATTTAACACGATTTATCCGGAGTATCCAGCATATAGAGGGAAACCCGGATTGTTTTGCCAGACCGGCCGTGGATTGCCCCAACCCGGACTGTCAATGGCGATGTTATTGCCGAAGGGAACTTACCAAAATAAGGAGGGAAAAACATGGCTATTAAAAAGCAGTATCTTAAAAACAAACCTGCTTGCAGAGTCACTTTCCAGATCCATAAAAAAATGGAGGATGATATCAGAAATATACATGTGGTAGGTGAATTCAATAACTGGGACAAATGTGCCACACCCATGAAAAATCATAAAAACGGTTTTTTCTCCGTCTCTCTCGATCTTGATCTGAATCAGAGATACCAGTTCAGGTATTTCATCGATGATATGATCTGGCAAAACGATCAGGATGCTGATGCCTTTGTCTACTGCCCTTTTGGAAATTGCGACAATTCCGTGGTTATCACTTAACCAGGTGACTCAGGACGATTTGTTAAGGCGGCAAAGTTCGGCCGGTTTGAATTTTTATCCTATAAATGACAGAGGAGATACCATGAAATTGACCCTTGGAAAAAAGCTTTCCTTCAGTTTTTTTATTCTTGTGTTTCTAGTGCTTTTATCCGGGACGGTAGGTATATCTGTCTTGAAACAGGTATCCGGATCAGCAGATATCGTGGCCAGAGAAAAAATGCCTGTCCAGTATTCCGTTATGCAGGCAAACCTTGTTGCAGAACAGGTTCAGAAGGCCCTGACTGAATATACCAATTCGTTTTCCGGTCTGGCACGGCAGGAAGAATTGATAACCGGCCTGGTTGATGAGCTGGACATGTGGGTTTCCATGATCCGGTATGGAACCGGTTCTGAAAGCTTTGTCAAAAGCCGTGCCGGTTCCATATATAAACAACGGCAGCTGACTGTCATTGTTCCGCCCGGGTCTGGAAATTTTCTTGAAATTATTAATCTTATCCATCAAGAGACCCTTTTTTTCAGAGCTGCCTGCTCTGATCTGATCAAGACTCACAATGAATACTCAAGCTATTGCGTCACACAAAACAATAAGAATTACGACCTTATTTCCTATCTCCGCATCCTTCAGCAGAACCATCTTGGATGGATGAAGGCACTTGAAGATGCACTGAACAGTACCAACACCTTTAAAGGAGAGACAGATCCCAAGAAAAATCCGACAGGCATATGGCTGAATACCTATAAGACAAATGATGCGGAATTGATGAAATTGATTGAAGAGATGGGCACTTACCATGAGAACCTGATGGATTATGCCCTTAAGATGAACAGTGAAGATACGGAACAAGGCAAGCTTAGATACTTCAACAGAAGCCGGGGACCCAGCGCAAGGATTGATCAGCAATTTTCTTTGCTGTATGCCAAGATGGAACCGGTTTATCAGGAACTTGAAACCCGGAAATCCGAAAAATTAAAAGCCCTGGCTGATTCTGCAGAGAGAATGAACAACGGGTTTAAAAAACTTGTAGAAAATGCAGGGCAAAAAATGGCTGAAGCCCTGTCAGTTGCCGAGAAAACAAAAAGAAACGGTATGATTTTCCTGGTTGTTCTGACTGTGACGGCAGTGGCTATCGGCATCATCTTAGGAACATATATCAGCCGGTATCTTACCGGCAACATTACCCTCCTCGCAGGTGTTACAAGGGAAATCGCCCAGGGAGACCTCAGGAAAAGAGTAAGCTTGAAATCAACTGATGAACTTGGAAACCTGGCTGAAGATACGAATTTTATGACAGATAACCTGAAAAAAATGATCAGCCGGATCAGCGATTATTCAACACAGCTGACAGGGTCTTCAGAGGATCTCAACGGGCTGGCCCTGTCTGTGGGAAAAACTGCTTCAGACATGACCCGAAAATCGGAATCCGTTGCTGCCGCTGCAGAACAAATGAGTTCCAGCATGGCTTCCATTGCTGCAGCCTGTGAAGAAACATCGATCAATATCAATACCGTATCCGTGGGGACGGATGAACTCAAGACTGCCATAAATGAAATCGCGAAAAATTCCGAAACCGGAAGAACCATTACCCATGAAGCGGTTAAACGGGCAGGGAATGCAGGGAAAAAAGTGAATGAACTGGGCACGGCTGCCTCGGAAATCAGTAAGGTAACCGAAGTCATTTCGGAAATATCCGAACAGACCAATCTTCTGGCCTTGAATGCAACCATTGAGGCAGCCAGGGCGGGCGCGGCAGGAAAGGGATTTGCGGTTGTGGCCTCCGAGATCAAGACCCTGGCAGTACAGACGGCTGACGCCACCAATGATATAAGAACCCGTATCCAGGGCATCCAGGATGCCACATTCGATACGATCAGGGAAATTGAAGGGGTTTCCCGTATCATTGAAAACGTGAATGATATTGTCGGCACCATTGCAGCTTCAGTGGAGGAACAGTCTGCGACTACAAGGGAAATTGCAGATAATATGGGACAGGCTTCAAAAGGATTGCAGGAGGTTAATGAAAATGTGGCCCAGAGCACAACAGTGGCAGGAGAAATTGCCAGGGATATCGGGATGGTGAATGTCAGCAGCAAAGAAGTCCTGGGAAATAACGACAGGGTTAATGAAAGCAGCAAAGGGCTTAAAACCCTTGCTGAAGAACTTCAGAAATTAGTTGAACAATTTAAACTGTAAACAAGGAGGCAGACATGTTTAAAAGAATTCTCGCAATTGTCATTGGAATGGGTATGGTCATAGCCTGTGCCGGAATCAGCATGGGTGAACCGCTTACACCCCAGATGTGCAAGCAGAAAGTGAATGAGGCGGCCAAACTGATTGAAGAAAAGGGAACGGCTGTTTTCCCGGAAATGAGAGATCCTAAAGGGAAATTCATTTTCGGTAATGGTGAAGGATATGTATGGGTTCACAACCTGGACGGCGTTATGGTCATGCATCCCATCAAAGCCTCGCTTGAAGGAAAGGGACTGCTGGATATGCGCGATGTAAACGGAAATTATTTTTTTGTCACCTTTAACGAAGTGGCTGAAAAACATGGAGCCGGCTGGATCCCGTATTTATGGCCGAAACCGGGTGAAAAAGACGTGTCTCCCAAGGTATCCTATGTCAAACTGGTGAAACACGGCGGCGTTGATTATGTTGTGGGAAGCGGCATGTATGACGTAAAGGCGGAAGATATAAAAAAACTCTTTCCCAATGATGTGATCCAGGAAAAATAGTGTTTCTTTGGTGACAGGCTTCATCAGACAGCCGGCCGGAACCGGAAAGGCCACACTCCATCCCCCCGGTTTTTCCGGCTGACTGACCCGGTGATCCTCTCTGAAAACCCGGAGGGGAGGATTACCGGGCAATCAATAAGAGATTCGGTTCGATCGCAGTAAAGAACGGATGTCCATGGAGAAAATCAACCAGACTCTGAAAACCATCAAAAACCACCATAAAATAAATATCGAACTTCTTACGGATTCCATCCTGAGAATCATCAGGATATCGGAATACCCGGTTTCCAGGATAGGGCATCCTGAGCTTCCCTGCGCCGTCCCCCATACTGCCGAAATCCATTATCAGCCACCTTTGTGAAAATATCAGCGGCTATAAATTAATAACAAGAGGCCTGCCGGTCCACAGAGTCTTGAAAAGGGAAAGAACATGTTGTTCAGCAGACATAGAAATCTGAAACTGACCGCGTTAATAATGGATATTGTCCTAATCTTGTGCCTGACCGCTGTTTTTGCCGGGATCTATGTCGAATTCGGCAATATCTTGTTTTTGCAGAAAGAAAAGGAGCACCAGCGGCTGATACAGAATATGGCCGCTATGATTGATGATTTTATTACCCGGGAAATCCGGCAGGTCAAGCTTGTCATGCCTTTCGTGGACAATTTTTCAGATGAAGACGGAACAGGCAATCCCTGGAAGGATATTCCCTTTCTGCAATCTTTTTTTAAAACCGATACCCGGTTGATGGTGCAGCATATTTATTTTTCAAACAATCACACTGAATCTGCCCGCAACATAGACCTGTCAAAAAGCAGGCCGGCCGCCTCCATTATCCGGGCACAAGAACGGCAGACCGATATCCTAATGCCGATCCATACATCTTTGATAACCGGAAAGGATTGTATCGGTTTTGCCTTTCCTTTTAGATCCGATATTTTTGTAGCAGAACTGGATATCAATGGTATTTTTGACCTGATCAACAGAACAGAGTTGCTTGACCTTTACCGGGAAGCCGTTATCCTCCTGTTAAAACCCGATTCCGGTGAAATCCTGTTCCGGTCATCCAGGGATAAATACCCGTTTGGGGAATTTTCACCTCAGGGCCAGAAGATACGGCTTGAAAACAAAGATTATTACCATGCTGAAAAAATCCTGACGGAATTGAATATCCAGCTGGTTGTGCTGACCCCGGAACGATATTACCTGGAAAATTTTGACCCGATAAAAAGATATCTCATCTTCCTTATGATCATCATCTGGGGATTTTATATTTTCAGGGGGATCTGGACAAACAAATCATTTTATATCCCCTTGTCAGATTTTTTGATTTCCATTAAAGCCGATCCCATGGCAGATGTTTCAATCGGATCGGCTTACCTTGAATGGATGTCCTTTGAAAAAATATATAACAATGCACTGGGTGAAATAAAAAAGGTATCAAACGATTTAAGGCTGAGTGAAGAAAAATATCGTACCCTGGTGAATCTTGCCCCTGACGGGATATGCATCACCTCTTTTAAAGGTGATATTCTTTTTTTTAATGACACTTTTAAAAAAATGTTCAGGCATCCGGAACAGGATTTGAAAAACAAACAGATACAGGATCTATATCTTTATCCGGAAACTGACAGACCCCGGCTCCTTGACAGGCTTTTATATTCCGGAATAGTGAAAAATTATGACCTGGTTCTTGTGGACGCATCCGGCAGTAAGGTCTATACATCCAGTTCCCATGCAATCATCAGCTATGAAGGGCAAAAATGCATTGAAACCATTGTAAGTGACATTACAACGGAAAAAGAAAGGGAAAAAGAAATCCTGTATCTGAAAACCTATCTGGACAATATCATTAATTCCATGCCCTCCATGCTGATCACCATTGATCCGGAAGGCAGGGTAACCCAATGGAACACTGCAGCCATAAAGGCTGTGAAAAAAAATGCCGGGGATATTATAGGCCAAAAACTATGGGATATCTCCCCGTATTTTGCAAAATATGAAGGTGAAATAAATATGATTTTTGAAACCCGGCGCCCGAAGATATTTCACCGGGAACTGCTCAGTAACGGGGAAGACCGGTATTTTAACGTAACCCTCTTCCCACTTATATCCAACGGGATTGAGGGGATTGCATTACGGGCCGATGATATTACGGAAATAGACAAAAGGGAACAGCAGCTCAGACAATCCCAGAAAATGGAGCTTGTAGGAACCCTTGCAGGAGGTCTTGCCCATGATTTCAACAATGTTTTGACCGGTATTATCGGTACGGTTTCACTCATGCAATTTGAAATTCAAAATGATGGAACAATACAGACTGACGAACTTGTAAAATATCTTGCAACAATGGAAAAAACAGGGCAGCGTGCTGCAGATATCATCCGCAGGCTCCTTACCCTTTCCCGCAGACAGGCTCCGTTATTTCGGATTATAAATTTGAATACTGCAGTCAGAAATGTTATGGATATATGTAAAAATAGCTTTGATAAAAGTATTGAACTGAATCCGGTTCCAATGGAAGAGACAGCACCGGCCAATGCGGACCAGTCCCAGATCGAGCAGGTGTTGTTAAACCTCTTTATGAATGCCTGTCATGCAATGACCATCATGAAGGAGAAAAAAGACCCGTGGGGCGGCAAGCTTACGGTTTCAATGGAAAAACGGGTTGTCGGGGATATTTTCTGCAACACTCATCCTGAAGCGGAAAAAGGAGAATACTGGATGTTGACGGTAGCAGACACGGGTGTCGGTATGGAAGCTTCGGAAATAGAAAAAATATTCCATCCGTTTTTCACTACAAAGGGGCCTGATCAGGGAACAGGGCTCGGTATGACTATGGTCCATACTATCCTCATGCAGCATCAGGGGTTTATCGATATTTTTTCCCGGAAAGGAATCGGGACGACCGTTAATGTCTATCTGCCTGTTGCCGGAGAAATGGCAGTTCAAAAAGACGGTTGCGAAAAGTCTGATATTATAAAAGGGTCAGGCCTGATACTGGTTGTGGATGATGAAGAAATGGTGCGGATGACTGCCGGCCGGATGCTTGAAAAATGCGGGTATGATGTGATATCGGCAGAGGATGGAGAAGAAGGGGTCCGGGTATTTAAGGAAAATCAGGATCAGATCCGGGCGGTTGTGCTGGACATGGTGATGCCCAAAATGTCCGGAAAGGATGCCTTTATCAGGATGGCAGAAATTGACCCCAATGTAAAAGTGATCCTGGTCTCAGGATTCAGACAGGATGAACGGGTCCGGGAAGTATTGGAACTGGGTGTAAAAAAATTCATCCAGAAGCCCTATACTATGGAAAAACTGTCCCGAACCGTCAATGATGTCCTTTAAGGGATATGTTTTTATATCAATAATCGATTTTATTTGCCCGGGTTTTCAGGGCAAGGCATAATCGCCGGGGATGATAATATGGTCAACTGCCGGTCTGACAAACTGTTGATAGGATCATTGATTATTATTGCTGTTGCAATAACCATGGGCTGCAACAGCGAAAAATTGCCCGGCAGCGGTAATTTCCCTGTCAGGATTTTTCCAGAGTCCTACAGAATGCAAATCAATACTTTCAGCGACAATGAAAGCCTGCCTGAACCAGGCATTGAATCAGATCATACAGGCCCCCGGTATTTTATCGGTACAGCCCTGCCTGAAGGACTTTTTGAAAATGCGCTCATAATCCTGACTGCTGAATTTGAAATCCCGGAATCATTAAAAAAGGGACCTTTATTTCTGTTTGTCCCCACAAGCCCCTATCCCATGGAAATAAGGATAAACCGCCATCTTGTCTTTAAATGCGGTATTATGGGGTCAAAAACCGCTGCCGATAAATTCTTTGGTGAGAAAACCCTTATATCACCTGTTGTTCTTAATCCTGACGGTTTGAATATCCTGACCATCCATGCCACGCCCCAAAAGGTCAGAATTGAAGTCCCAAAAATTTTTATAGGAAGCTTTCCGGATGTTGCATCAAAAACAACCTGGTACAGCCTTGTACATTTCAATTATCTTTTCGGATTTGTGGTATTAAGCCTTTTCTTTTTTATATTTTTTAATCTGTTATGGATGGCCGGTGATTTTAAAAAAAACAGCTATGCCTATTTCGGCTTGACCTGCCTGTTCCTTGCCGGCGGTTTTTTCCACATGCTTTTTAACAATGAATCAACAAACGGGCTGTTTTTCTGGAAAATATCAAGAATTTCTTTATGTTGTGCAATAATTCCCATCTGTTTTTTTGTTCTTGATATGGTTGGAGCAAAAAAAATCACACGAAATAAATGGATCAATTTTTCCGGTCTGTTATTGGCTGTTTTTATCGTGGTCATGTTTTCAAGAATAGACAGCAAGCATGATATCATTGCTCTTTTTTCCCTGATTTCAAATATTATGATAGGCCCTGCTCTTGTTATCCTTCCCCTGGTTCTTCTCTTTGATTTCATAAG
>MGTJ01000215.1 GCA_001799395.1 Desulfobacterales bacterium RIFOXYA12_FULL_46_15
CCGCTTCTGCCTGTAAATCCATCAGGGACAGCAAAGCGATCCGTTCGCGATGGACATTATTTTTTGCGATTCCGAGCTGGACTTTTGCATCTGCCAGGTCAACCCGGGTCTGGAGAAGATCCACTTCAGGCACCAGTTCTTTTGCAAAAAATGCCTCAGCTGATTTTACACTTTCCGTTAACCGGTTAACCGCTTCAGTGGCGATCATAACATCCTGCCTGGCCTTCATCAATCCGTAAAACCCTGTTTCAATGTGGTAGACCAGCTCCAGGGCCTTTAAATCCGCCTGGGCCTGTGCCATTTCTTCGGAAAATTTTGCCTTTTGATACGTATTGACGATCCTTGACCCGGCAAACAAAATCTGGCTGAGCCTGATATTAAAGCTGCCGATGTCCTGGTCCAGGTAATCGCTATCTGCAGGACCCCGGGATGCGATACTGGAAATATTATTTATTGAGTATCCTGAAGAAAGCGAAGGCAGAAAATCGGCCCGGGCAGTTTTGATATCCTCACCGGCCGCCTTTGCATTAAACCTTGATGCCTTGAAGGCAGGATTGTTTTTCAGGCCGGTTTCCAGGCACTGGGCCAGAGTCATGGTCTCTGTGGCAAAGGCCTGGCTGTTGACAAGCATGAGCACCCATAGAAGCGCTAAAGTCCGGATATTAAGAAGTCTCACTTTGTCTCCATCTGCAAATTGATCATCCATGAGGTCCAGGAATGAATATAAGTATCTGTCATCTCCCGGTTCCGTAATTCTTTCCAGGACTCCAGGATATCTTCCCATTGCCGTAAAGATATGGGTATAATATTGTCTTTTCCCGGTTGCCCGGAAAAACAGTCAGTCCCTGCCAGGATTTCCTTATGATGAAAAATGACCATGTCAAAAATCGACCTGATATAAAACATACGCGCAGCAATGCGGATGGGAAAATCCAGTGTGACGGCCCAGTTCCGGAATCCTTCCAGGGAATCTTCCGGTCTTGCCGCCATCCGGGAAGTGTCATCAGTGGTGCAGATCCTGAAAATATGGGCAAGGTATCTTCTTAAGGATATCGGCACACCATCAAACCAGTTTATGAAAGCTTCCCAGGGTGTTTTCAAAGTGTTTTTTTTACCATTTTGTTTATTTTTTTACCACTAAATCAAAATACCGGTCCGTGGTCAGAAAAATCAGTTTCCCTTCACGGTTTGTTTCAGCCCCGGTCTGAATGCTGTATTCCACATTGTTTGGAAGGCTGAGGCTGAACTGTCCGGCCGTATTTGTCACCACTGTCCTTATTCTTGCCCGGGTCCGCATGTCATAGACTGAAATCACCCGGTCCTGCGCTTCTTCTCCAGGTGTATAGACCCCGTTGAGATCGATATCGGTAAAGACCACCCCGTAAACCCTTGAAACCTCCGGGGTCTGATTTTCAGTCCTGCCTGACACCACGGTCATCTTTACATGATCATAGGCAGGGTTACTGACATTATAAAGAGCCGGCCCGATTTCATTCCAGTCAGGATTAAAAATTCCATTCCGGGCAGGATAGGATTTGATCTCATTTAATATGAAAGAAGAGAACATCCACAGGGCAAGCTGTCCCGGATCCGCTTTAGGCAAGGTTTCAATCACGGAAGAGTCTGCCACATGTATTCCCGGAAAACCGAAATACCGGGCATGGGCTAAAATATCAATCAGAGCGGAAAGGCCGATTCTTGCCGTGGAAGCAAGGGCATCATTTAAAAACAGGGGTCCATAGCCGCCGGACAAAAATCCTGTATTTAAAGAAAGGTATTTATATGAGTCAGAAGGATTCGCCCGGAGCTGGTTGATCATGTTCACCACCTGTACTTCGGATTTGAGCTGCGAAGATGCAAAAGTGATAAATAGGTAATAGGCATTTTTCGGTCCGGTCCGCACCTGGGATCTGCCGGCCCTGAAGGATGTGCCGATCAGTTTGTATTCTGAACCGATAATGATCCTTTTGCCTTCATATGCCGGGTCCAGTTCTTTTTTAAACTGATTATTGATGACAATACCGATAGCTTCCCAGGGGTCCATGAAATTATTGAATGATACCACACCGCTGACATCCCCGGCAGAAGCATAATCGGTGTTAACCGTGATGACGGGCCCGGTTGCAAAAGGATCTGTGCTGTTCAGGGCAGTTGCCTGCTGATTCAGAAAATCCGAAACCGACAGCAGATCCAGATCATGCAGCGCTCCTGACAACCAGGGCAATTGCTGCAAAAGGCTTAAGCGGTTATACCCCAGCCGTTCCGCATACCCCAGGGGATCTACCCGGATATGATTGACCAGTGCTGTTATATATTCTTCATTGCTGATTCTTGTGGCTGCAGCCGGTGCAGAGCCAGGCTCCAGCAGCAGGACTGAAAATGCCGCAACAAGACAGACCCTGATCCATATGTTTTGTAATTTTTTCATTGAAGAACGTTACAGCAATTTTTGTACCAGACTGGAAATGCCTTTGTTTAAAGGATCTCTGATTTGAGGGGTGGACATATCCAGCCACGGTTGAACGGATTTGGCCAACCATAAGATCTGCCGGCCATAGGGTTTTTATTTTATCCGGGGAAATATAAACATACGTAATCTTTCAGCAAGCGTCATTGTATATTCTCCTTCTTTTCCGGAAAGCGCCTGTTCGGCAACTTCCTTTATTTCTTCAACAGATATGTCATCCATGGTACTGAACAAATACCTAAGCACGGTTTCAAAATATTGCAGCCCGGTCTCCTTTTCCATGACTCCCTTCCATGGCAGATCAGCAGCGGGATCACAATGGGCAGGGGCTCAGAAAACTTCTGACATTTTCCAGGTTGCTCCAGGTCTCCCGAAAGAGTTTATCATGGGGATTGGTCACATCGCTGGTCTTATTGTCATCGTTAATGCTTAAATTTTAATCCCCCTGATGAATACCGTCAAGGAATATAATTTTTCAGACTAAGCCAGCAGGGCTCCTCCATTATATTATTGACAATAAAACTTAAATTAACTAATAAATATCAAGTATGATGGTGTACTGAAATGTCAAAATGATGGGGGATACAGGATGCCTGCAATTTCGATGTTTTATGGAATTATCATCCGCATGTTTTTCCGAGATATCGAGAAACACCATGTGTCACACATACATGCCGATTACCAGGGAAAAGTTGCTGTATACTCTATCCCTGAAGGAACTCTTCTGGCTGGTGTGCTGCCGCCAAACAAGCACAAACTGGTCATTGCGTGGATCGAAATTCATCAAGAAGATTTGATTGCCGACTGGAACTTGGCTGTAAACGGTAAGAAACCATTTCCAATCAAAGGACTCGACCAATGAGAATTAAAAATATTTTACCACAACCCAATTGGATATTGTCCATTGTTGCAGACGATGGCCGCATCGGCAATTTTGATGTCAGCCCCTATTTAAAGTATGAAGCATTTCAAGACCTTCAAAATCACACCGAATTTATTAAACTTTCCAATGGGGGATACTTTATTGAATGGGATTGCGGGGCTGACTTATCAACCGATACCATTGAAGCTCAATGGCAGGTACTTGGTAAAGAGTAGTGATCCTCCCCCAAGCAACAACCCGTGTCATGACTGTCCCTTTAATCACATCATCCTAAGATTCAAACACCTCAAATTCCTGAAGTTCCAGTTGAATTTTCCTGATCAGCTCCATCCTGCCGGTTTTTATCCCCTCCCCTTTTCTTGAGAGGGAGACAAAGAACTCTGTCCCTTCAGTTGGATGAAAGGATAATTCCCGGAACGGAATCAATCCCAGATGATAAAGGTCATGGATGATCAGCCTGAAGGAATGGGGGACAAAACACCAGGAATGGACATCGATATATTCCTTTTTATTTTTGACTGCATCTATACTGTCACTTGCATTCGCGAGAGTATGAATGAATTTGTATTCCCCGGCTGCCCCTTCGTGCCATGCAATCCTGTCCCCTTTTGAAACCACGTTTAAAAAATATTCAGCCATGATTCCGGCAGAATGAATCGTATTTTTTTCGAAATGGCTGTCTATGATCCGGGAAATCCCGGTCAGGGGCCGGAAATGATCAAAACAATACCGTTTATCGGGAATCACGAGAGAGATGACTGCATCGTCTTTTAAAATGGTATCGCATTCATTTAAAAAACCGATCAGATCCGGGGTATGTTCTATGAGGTGTGAGGCAATGATCCAGTCATAATATTTCTTTTTGCCGGTGAGTTCCGTATAGGATTGTTTCTGCCATATAAAATCCACAGGCTCGATATTATCCAGGTTGAGGTGATGGTCTTTGTATTTTTCAATCAGTCCCTCCCGGCTCATGTGATCCATAATCTCTACATGGTATCCTTCCTTTTTCGGGACAACCGGATTATGGCTCGGCCCGATTTCAATACCGATGCCGTCAAGGTTCAGATGCTCCAGGATTTTTTTTTTCCGCTCATCCGGCAATGGAACGATTTCCTTTCCGGTTTCCTGTTTTTGTATTCTCTTAAGGCCGGGAGTCCTGGGCGGAAACGCCAGTACATAATTTTCAACCTCCAGGGACAGATTCGGGTTGAAAAACGGATCACAGGTTAAACCGTCTTTCCATTTCTCCATCATAAAGATCACTTCTTTTGAAAATCGGGCCTGCTTTTCAGGATTATCCTCGTATCCTCTCGAAGCTGACTCGTGATGGTAGAATTCGGCGTAGGGCGTCCAGATATTTCTATAGCCCTTCTGCCGGATTTTCAGACAGAGATCAACATCGTTAAAAGCCACAGCCAGATTTTTTTCATCAAAACCGCCCACATGCCGGAACACCTCTTTTTTGACCAGCAGGCACGCGGCCGTCACACAGCTCAGTTCCTGCCTTAAAAATGCACGGTTGAAATATCCTGGATCGGATTTATGCAATCCTTTGAAAATATGACCGGCAACACCACCAATTCCGAGAATGACACCGGCATGCTGAACAGTATCATCAGGATAAAAAAGCTTTGCACCCACAGCACCCACACCCGGACGGCAGGCCAGCGAAACCATCTCTTCCAGCCATTGTGAGGTGATAATGGTGATATCATTGTTCAAAAATAAGAAATATTCCCCTTTTGCAGATCGAACGGCCATATTGTTCAGAGCTGAGAAATTGAATTCACGTTCATCCCTTAAGACAACAATGTTTGCATGGCTTGCTGTCAGATCCGCAAGATAGTCCAATGTCCTGTCTTCGTCACTCCCATTGTCTATGATCAAAATTTCATAACGATTGTAGGTTGTCTTCTCAAGGATGCTGTTAATGCAGTTCTCCAGCAGGCTGCATTTATTCTTGGTCGGGATAATGATGGATATGAGAGGC
>MGTJ01000216.1:0-352 GCA_001799395.1 Desulfobacterales bacterium RIFOXYA12_FULL_46_15
GATCAAAAAAAGACATTCTCACACTGGACCGGATCAAAAAAGCCATATCAGAGGTCCAGGACCTGGGTGTCAGCGTCATCGGGTTTACCGGAGGTGAGCCGCTTTTGCGCAGCGACCTTGAAGAAATCATTGCATCGGTTGATGAAAGGTCCATGCCGGTCATGTTTACGACAGGCTACAAACTGACAAAGGAAGGCGGAAACAAGGCCTGAAGAGAAACTGACGCCGGAAAATGTCAAAACCATTTTTGAGATTCAGAAAAAATGCACAAAGACAAAAGGCTATCCGGGTGTTTTTGCCTATGACTTTTTTGAAAGCGAGCAATATTATGGCTGCGGGGCCGGCTATAATT
>MGTJ01000216.1:430-21965 GCA_001799395.1 Desulfobacterales bacterium RIFOXYA12_FULL_46_15
AACCCAATTTGCTGATGGAATATGTGGTCAGCAAGGGCAGTCCTATCAAAAATCATACCGGCCGAATGGAATTCTCAGAAGAGGGGGGAATAACCAGGCTCTGTTATTTTATCGACTTTGATCCAAGGCTGCCCTTCACGCTCCTCGGCCCTGTTTTGAAATCGGCGATTGAAAAGCTCATACGCAAAAGCCGGGAAAAACTTTCTAAACGCTATGCCCCATGAAATCTATAGGTTCGATGCCGTATTTTGATATCAAAATGGGCCTTCTAATTAAAGGCATTGAAAAAACGGATAATGGTGAATGGGCTTGTCTTGTTTTTCAATAACGTGTAAATTTGAATATAGCGAAGTTAAATTAAATAAGGGAACCTGGATATGCCTACAATATTAGAAGAATTTGAAAATAAGGCCAAGAGTCTGCCCCTAAAAGATCGTGCAGCGTTAATCGAAAGTCTAATTTCCAGCCTTGACGAACTGGATGAAACTGAATGCGAAGAACTCTGGGCTCAAGAAGCGGATAGACGCTATCAAGCTTATAAAGCTGGAAAGATAACAAGCAGACCGGCCGAGGCCGTGTTCAATGATGCAAAAGAGATGTTAAAGGAAATCCGGTGAGAAAAATCCGATTCCTGTCTCCCGCTGAGATTGAGATGCTTGACGCTGCTGCTTATTATGAAACACGTGTTCCAGAATTAGGAACCGATTTCCTCTCAACCATCGAAATTGCTGTTCTTGATCTATCAGATGATCCTGGAAAATGGCCGATGATTGGAAAGGAAATTCACAGACGTATTCTCCCCCGTTTTCCATACAGCATCCTATATAAAATTGACCCCGAAGAAATCATAATTGTTGCAATCATGCACCAGAAAAGGCGCCCGAATTATTGGACAAACAGATTGTAAGTGGATGCTCAGAATTTATTCATTAAAGTTGCATGAATTAAGGAAAAAATAAAGCCATGTCCATGATTCCGGAGCGAAAGCGATTGAAGCAAACTGTCTTGATCGGTCTGGTGATGTCTTTCCTATGGCTGGCCGGTTGTGCACACCCGCCAGCCGGGATTTCAGTTCCGGGCCCCACCCTTTTACCCCATACCACCCGGCAAATGCAGATGCCCGGATTCTGGGTCAACCGATCCTCCTCCCCGGACCTGACCCTGATGAACCATCAGGAAATTGAAACCTTAAACCGGCATATTCAGACAACACTGGCGGCTTCGGTGGATCTCATGGATGAAAGCCTTCTTCAATCCGGTTTTGCCCTTATATCAGAACTGGAAAAAGAACTTTCAAAACTTGGGAGCCAACCGTTTTTCACTCCTTCCGGGCAGGCGGTAGATCTGGAATTTCTCAACAAGATCAAGACCCTGATGAATATCCCGATGATCGGGGAAAAGATTCCTGTCCGGTATGGCGTGATCGTCCGTTTCGCTGATCAGCGGACCCTCCCCACGGATGATCCGGTATATGGCCGGCCCGGGGATACGGATTTTGATGAACTTCAGAACAGCGCTCTTGATCTGGGGACGACTGTACGGATTCTACATGAAAGCCGGGATCGCAGGTGGTGTTATGTCCAATCAGAACTAAGCGGCGGCTGGATCCGGTCCGAATTCATTGCCGGATGCGACAGGAATGAAGCCCTGGTCTGGTACCGGCCCCAACCGTTTGTGGTTACCGTCCGGGCCAAGGCCGATGTATTTCGAGACCCGGGATTGACCGATTATCATGAAACCGTTCGGATGGGTGTCTGCCTGCCGCTGATAAACGGCAGCGGTTCTGCTGTGACTGTAAAGATTCCCCTGAGAAATGCCTCCGGAGATCTGATTCCGGGAATCGGTTATTTGCGGGTTCCGGCAGTTCATCAGGGTTTTTTGCCTGCAACGCCAAGAATTATTATTGAACAGGCCTTTGAATTGCATCATGCTCCCTACGGATGGGGCGGTATGTATGGAGAACAGGACTGTTCCCGGTTTATCCAGGAAGTACTGGCCACCGTCGGTATCCGGATGCCCAGAAATTCTGCGGATCAGGCCCGGGTTGGCCACCTGACGGCAAGCTTTGTTGAATCCGACGATACCCGGTCCCGATATGATATCCTCAGCCGCAGCGCAGAAGGCGGAATCACTCTCTTATATATGAAAGGCCATATCATGCTCTATCTGGGCGAGGTGGATGACCGGCATTATGCGATTCATTCGACCTATGCCTTCCGGAGACCCGTGAATTCCATGGATCAGATTGTCCGGGTCAACCGGGTAGCGGTCAGCGACCTGTCGCTGGGTCAAGGATCAACGCGCGGATCCCTGGCTGACCGCTTGGTATCCATGAGAAAACTAAGGATTTTGGATGATTAACCCCCAAAGCCGATTTTTAATAATATATTAATGGTCGAAAAATTTGAAATTGTAAAGATAGAGCAAAAATTTATGCCTTTTAAAACCAAAGTTGGAGTAGTAAGTATATCTGAGATCGAACCCAGAGGAACTGCAACATGCCGAACAATAAATCACAGCCGTTTCTGATCCGGTTCATGGAGTGTCCGGAAGGTTACGATATCGGACCGCCGGATACCTCGCTTGACCTTCGTCGTTTCATCAACGAACGGATTAGAATCCCTGCGTACCGGCCGCCGGGCGAATCGGCTCAGCCCCGGCCGCTGATTCTTTCCAGCATAAACGATCGGGAAGCGGACTGGGTGGGTATCGAACTGATGAAACGCGGCATTGATTATCTTCGGATAAACAGCGAGGATATCTCTGCCGATATTGGCATCACCTGCACCGATGCCGGAATTCGCCTGTGCATCGGTGATGAACGGGTTACACCATCAAATACATCAGTTGTCCTTCTCCGTCGGTTTAGCCCGGCATTATACCGGTTCGAGTGCTCCGGCCAGCTTGAACTGGATCTGGCACGCCGGGAGTGGGGGCGGCTGCTGGGTATCTTGGGCCGCTCTTTTAGTTGCCCCTGGATCAATCATCCTATTGCAATGCGTTCTGCTGCCGACAAACTGCAGCAATTGACGCTCGCTGCCGGATTTGGATTCAGTGTTCCGCGTACCGTCGTTACAAACGAATCACAGGAGGCACTTGAGTTCTATACTGCATGCGGCGGTGAGGTCATCGCAAAGGTTGTCACCCAGCACGCGTTTCTAATCGATGGCCGGCAGTATGATATTTGTGGCCGGCGGTTGAAAAAAGAGGATCTTAAATTGCTTCACAGCATCCGGCACGTACCGGTCATGCTTCAGGAGTTTGTTCCCAAGCAAAGCGAAATCCGCATTACTGTCCTCGGGGAGAAGGTCTTTTCTACCCTGTTGAAGATCCCTGACCTGTATTATGATGACTACCACCGCTTTCCCCTTACAGATATTGAAAAGCATCCGTATCGTTTACCCCAAAAGCTGGCAGACCTCTGCCTTAGAATGGCTGGGGAGTTAAATCTTTCAGTCTGTTCAATTGATTTGATTCTTACTCCCGGTGGAGAGTATGTTTTTCTCGAGGTTAATCAGGGCAGCGACTGGCACTGGCTTGAAGCTGAAACTGGGCACCCCATCACGGGAACCCTTGTCGATCTGCTTTTGCGGGCAAGTGAGGGAGGGCATGAGCAATAACCACCTGAAGATTGCGGATATATTCAAGTTTAAAATGAAGGATCGGACCGTTCTACTGAACAACGATCGGTTCACCGTTTTCCTGATTGATCCTATAGAAGCGGATATATTGGATCTGGGGGACCGTATAGAAGATCTGGCCTGTCTGGCGGCCGTTCAAAAAAGGTACGGAAACGACAATGTTCGGTCCGCTTTTGACCGCCTTGAAAAAATGGGTGTCATTGCCTATGATGGGAAAAAAGCCCTCTCCGTAAAGGAGACCGGTGCTTCCGAGACTCCCTGTTCAAATACGCTCTGCCTCAGTGTCACTGACCACTGCAATATGAGATGCCGTTACTGCCGGAACGGGGACGGTCCTTTCGGCCTGCCCCCTGTGCATATGAGCAAAAACACGGCGAGAAAGGCCATCGATTTTTTCCTGGAAGAATCAGGGTCCCGGGAAAACTCCTTTATTTACTTTAACGGCGGAGAACCGTCGCTCAATTTCGACGTTGTCGAGTTATGTATAGACTATGGAAAGGACAGATTCCACGCGGCGGGAAAGAAGCTTACTTTTTGCTTTGTTACGAACGGGTTCAATCTCACCCGGAGTTTGATCGACTCTCTGGCTGAGAAAGGTGTCATCCTTCTGGTGGGAATCGACGGCTTACCGGAGATACACAATTGTTTCAGGCAAGCCATGGACGGAAGTGGTACGCATAAGGCTGTCTATAGAACTATCCGGCAGGCTCGTGATAATAAATTATCCAAACTGGCTGCGATAACAGTGCTGACGCAAGAGAGCGTAGATATTGTTGGAGCAGTGAACCATATTCGTTCACTAGGAATAGATAATGTCGTATTAAAGCCGGTTATCGAGCTATACCGGGAAGAGGCCGGAATCGGGAAAAATCTGGAAAAATGCGGGGATGCAATGGTCGAGATGTCCATGGCCCTGTTAGACCGAATTTTGAGCCGAAGCACAACGCCGGAGAAATATTTCATCAATGAAAACATTGTTGAAACCTACATCGCACTGATATGGAAAAAGACAAGGGGGCTGATACCTTTGGGGAGCCGGTCCGGCCGGTGCGCAGCCGGCCTTGGAGAACTGGGAATTACCGCCGGAGGGGATATTTATCCTTGTGTTTTTTTCTCAGGTCTTCCTGAATATAAACTGGGGAGCCTGTCTTCAGGATTTGATAGGCATAAGCTCCTTTCTTTCAACGCGGAAGCTGAACCTGATCGTAAGACCGACTGCCAGAGCTGCTGGGCCAGATATATCTGTCTTGGAGGCTGCCTTCGGGACGCTGTCAGTTACTCGGGGAGTCTTGTTGAACCCAACAAGCACAAATGCGGCTTCAACAAGCTTATTGCAAAGATTTCCTTGTATATCTATGCGGTTATAACCGAACGCGACCCTTCCTTGTTCGAATTTTTTATTCCGCCACAGGAATTTCATTTAGACCGGCTGTTTCAGAAGCTGAATACCAACGTATATGATCAATGAAACGGGCTTTAGACATTTAACATCTCTACTGAGAGGCCTTGCGAGATGACAGAGCAGAAAGAGAACCGATATGATTCTTCCTTTACGCGCAACATAGGCATATTGAGCAAGGGTGAGCAGGAGATTCTAAAAGCCTCAGCAGTGGCGATTGCCGGCTTAGGCGGCGTCGGTGGACTGCTCGCTGAAAGGATGGCACGACTGGGTGTGGGGCACCTGAAAATAGCCGACCCGGAAATCTTCGAGTGCAGCAATTTAAACAGGCAGTTCGGATCCTCAACCGGGACCATTGGCGGGAAAAAGGCACGGATCATGGCAGACATCCTTCAGGATATCAACCCCCACATGAAGTTGGAGGTGTATGAAGAAGGGATCAATAAAACGAATGTGGCCCGGTTTGTGGATGGCGCGGATATCAGCCTGATGGCCCTCGACAGGGAATGTTTTTCCGAGATGGTTCTGTTGGATGAAGAAACCAGGAGACACGGAAAAACCCTTATCACCAGCGGCATCCATGGTTTCTGCGCAAGCTTGATGGTTTTACCCCCGGAGGGGATAACACTCGCGCAGTTCTTTACACTCGCTTTTCCCAAGATCGTAAGGGGGATTCCGTTTAAACAGTCTTCAATAGGGCCTGCCTGCTCGCTTGCCGTTTCCCTCGCCGCCACAGAGGCGGTCGTCAGGCTTTTGAACAAGAGGAAATCCGTCGACGTGCCAAAGTACCTGGTATACGATCTCTTCAATCAAACCATCCAGGTAATTGACCATTCCATGGAGGCTGAGAAAGTGAAGGAGGCAATGAGGAAAATCTTTGATCCGTTCCATGAAAATGAGTGATATTACCGATACGAACCAGTTCAGAATGATAAGGAGCGCTTTTTATGGAAATACACCAGGAGAAACCGGACAAGGAAACGAATTCCCGGGGAAGGTTTGAGGGCCGGTCGGGGCTGAGGATTTCGCTGGTTTTCCCTCCCAGCAATGATAAACGTGAAATCGTTTCGACCTTTCTCTCCCCTCCTCTGGGTCTTCTCTATATCGCGGCCTGTCTGGAGAGGGCAGGCTACATTGTGACGGTTCATGATTTTGTATTTGACCTTAAGGCCGGCCGGATCCAGGCAGATGCCGATATCTACCGCAAGTGCGCGGACCGGATCCTCGCCTCTGATCCTGACGTCGTCGGATTCAGCACGCAATGCACAACCGGGCCGGGTTCGATCAACATAGCTCACCAACTCAAACGGGTTAAACCGTCAGTCATAACGCTGCTCGGTGGTCACGATGTTTCGTTCCTGGCCCCTGACTACCTAAAAGCGTTTCCCTGGATCGACTTTGTCATTGCCGGAGAGGGGGAGATAGCCACCACCGAACTGATGAGGGCAATCGAGGGTCGAACCCGCTGCGCTGCAATACCGGGGCTGGCATATCGTGTCAACAGGGATGAGATACGATTAAATCCGGGAATCGACAAAGTCATGAATCTTGATTCGATGCCGGCACCTGCATACCATCTTGTGGACGATATCGGCGACTACTTTCGATACAGCAAGCACCCGACAATCCTTATCGATAGCGGGAGAGGATGTCCCTATTCATGTGAATTTTGTCAGACATCACAGCTCACCGGCCATGAAGTGCGTTACCGGAGTGTTAGATCGTTGATATCTGAATTGAGAGAGAACAAGAACAGGTATGGAGTCTATCAGGCCTATTTCGTTCACGATCTATTCACCGCACGCCGCTCATTCGTAGAGGAATTGTGTTGCCGATTAATGGAAGAAGATCTCCAAATCCCATGGGCGTGCCGTTGCCGGCTGGATCAGATAGACGGTGATCTGTTGTCTCTAATGAAACGTGCCGGCTGCGCCACGCTGTTGTGCGGTGTTGAATCCGGCTCCCGGAAAACACTGAAGGCAATGAAAAAAGGGTATGACCCAAAGGAACCGCATTGGGTCGTCGATCAAACGCGACTAACCGTGGAGAACGGAATATTTCCAACCCTCTCAATGCTGGTAGGTGTTCCCGATGAGACGCTGGAAGATCTCTGCGCGACAATGGAACTTGCCGCCGAGTTCACCAGGATCGGTGGTCTCAGATCCTTTATTCAGCTTCTGAGTCCCTTACCCGGCACCGGCCTCATCCGCCGGTTTCCGGATCGAATGGAGTACAAAGGCGAAGAGGCTGCCACGGCATTTTCGCAGGGTATCGAGTTTCACAACGGTAAGAGGCTGCCGGAAGATGAGAATCTGATCAGAAAACACCCGAAACTGTTTCCCTCATTCCGTACTGTTATTCCGGAACATGGAGACGTCGATCTGTCCATCGATGTCGCTTATGCCTACTGTAGGTTGATTGAGATATATGGATACTCGTTCATCAGTCTGGCCGAGCATGCAAATGAAACCCTGGTCGATCTTTTCTGCAGGTATCGAAAAAGTCTTTGCGAAGACCTTTCCGTGGCGAGGCTGCAGTGCCTCGACTATTTTGCCGTTTTGGATGGTTTCAGGCGGTTCGCAAAACGAGCTTTCGAAGAATCGGATGTGTCTGAAAAAACGAGGGAAGTCTTTCGATTCGAGTCCCTCCTGCAAGAAATTACAGTAAGCGACTCGACACGGCCGGGAGATGAACCGGACGGACGCCTTTCGCACCCTGGCAGCCCCTGCCGGAACATGAGTGGCGCGCGTCTTTTCCGGACAAAGTACGACCTTCCGTGGTTGCCTGAAAGAAATTCCGGTGAAAAGAAAGATGTCCGGTACTTCCTGCTCTTGATGGTCGATGATCGTCTAAGGGTCAAGGAAATCGAAGCTGCATCTGCGAAACATCTGGAATGTTTATAAGGATTAATTTTTTCAGATTCAATTTTTTGTAGACAACCATATTACCTATTACAATTAATTAATAAGCCAATTGCATTCCATATTTACAATTGCTGCTGTTTAATACTTGACATCCTTTATCTCATATTATATGGAATTTTAGGGGATAATCCTGATACTCCCGTATTTTATTCTGGTATTTGTCCCTTTTCACCCACAAGCATGGAGGTCTAAAAATGAAAAGAGATGCCCAAATGATAGTCGGCTTGGCTCTTACTGACATAAATTTCCGTCAGCAGTTAAAGACGGACTTCGCAGCAGCAACCAAGGACTATCGCTTGTCCGATGACGAAGTAACCGGCATTCAGACTATCCTCAATGACGGTGATATAGACAAGATAGCGGCTGATCTCGAAGCCTCGCTTAAAAAAGAGAGGATCAATGCCAAGAATGACGATGGTCTTCTCTGGTAGCGAGTTCCAGATTAGCCCACGTTGCATCATCAGCCATAACGATACCGTCAGTAAGGAAAGATGGTAGGACGTCTGTAGCCTGCGGGAAGGACACGGCAATTGTTGCCGAAATGAGAATATACGGTTTAGGAACGTCCTAAGGGCAATACTGTCATAAAGCTGTTTTCCCAACCCCTGCCTTGACATGGCAGAGTGAGGAACTGTCTTTATCGACTGGAGGATCTAAGGGAATTTGTGAGTCTAATACTAGGGATAAACCTGTCTCACAACCGGAGTGCCTGTCTAATCCGAGATGGCAGAATACTGGTGGCCATTGAGGAAGAAAGACTGGACAGGCGCAAGTATTCTCCAGGCTTCATATTCACTGGAAAGCTGAAGAACTTTGCCAGAGTCAGCCCCATGAAGGCGATCACCTACTGCCTTGATGCAGCCGGGGTTGGCATTGATGAAGTTGATCTCGTCCTCGGCAACAAGGCTGCCGAGGACCACTCCCTGCAACTCCTTCGTGAAGAACTGCCAATTAAGGATAAAAATAAAATCCTCCAGCTGCCTGAACCGTCACATCACTTGGCTCATGCCTATAGCACCTATTTCTGTTCCCCCTTCGAAGAAAGCGCCATTATGGTTGTCGACGGGTGGGGCAGTGCCACCAACAGAGGGAAAGATATCGAATCCGAGTCGTTTTTCCTCGGTCGGGGTAACAGTATACAGCGCCTTTATTCCAGAAACCGTGATAAGTCACAATTAAGCCTGGGTCTTTTTTACGACTTTTTTTCAAGCCGCCTTGGCTTCCATTTACCTTTTATCGATGAGACCTCTGGATCCTTTGGCGCCGGTTTTACCGAACCTGGAAAAACTATGGGATTGGCGGCCTTCGGTCGCCACAGGGAAGATTGGGATAGTGTCATCCAGCACGACAATGGAATGATATCAATCGGATACAAGGAGGTGGTCAGTCAGTTTCTCTACTGGAAAGCCATGGAAAAGCCGCCTCCCGTTGAAAATTCGGAAACGCCACGATACGAGCAGCCATTCTGGAAAGATATTGCCTACAAGGCACAGGATGAACTGGAAAACGCTCTGGTTTACCTGGCCAATCATCTCTTCAAGATAACAAAATGTAAAAATCTCTGCCTGGCCGGTGGTGTGTCCCTGAATGTCTCCGCAAACAGCAAAATATTAAAACAGACCCCTTTTGAGAATATCTATACGCAACCGGCTGCAAACGATGGCGGTAACGCAATAGGATGCGCATACTACGGTTACCATGAGTGTCTCGGCGGACAAGAGCGCCTCGCCCTTAACAGCGTATATATAGGAAGAGATTACTCGGACGAAAAGGTCCGATCCTGTCTGATAGCGGAGAAAGGGATCATCTGGCGGGAGACCTCGACACTTGAGGTGGCAGGACTACTGGCCGAGGGGAAACTGGTAGGATGGTTTCAAGGTGGCTCCGAGTTCGGCCCGAGAGCCTTGGGCCACAGAAGCATTCTGGCAGACCCCCGAAATCCCAAAAGCAAGATCATCCTGAACGAAAGGATAAAATGCCGTGAATCATTCAGGCCTTTTGCACCGGCAGTCTTACAGGAATTAGCAGGAGATTTTTTTGAACTCCCATGCCCAAGTCCTTTCATGCTCCTTGTTTCGGATGTCAAAGAAGACAAAAAAAAGGTAATACCGTCTGTCACCCACGTTGACGGCAGCGCCAGGATTCAAACGGTAGCAGAAGATTCAGACAGAGATTTTCGTAGGCTCATAGAGGCGTTCTATCGCATTACCGGTGTGCCGATGGTCCTCAATACCTCTTTAAACCTTAAGGGGGAACCGATAGCTGAAACGCCATCAGATGCCCTGAATTGCCTGCTGAGAAGTGAACTCGACTGCCTGGTCTTATCCCGTTACCTCGTAGAAAAAACAAACAGCCCGAATATGTAATGACCCTGTGGAGTTCAGGGGTCAAGTTTTACTATGGCCCCAACCGGGCGCAGCGCCTTTTATGTGTGAGACCTTTGCAAAATGCGTATTAAGCCAAATTTGAAATATTACCCAACAAGGCTTTTGCACACAGATGGAAACTCCGCCATCGTTACGTTCCCACTGGGAATAACAGTATTACCTGGGGCAACACGAAAGATTCAGACTGGCAAGCAGCAATCACCTTGTAACATTCCATTTTACATCACCTGAATACAGAAATGGTTACCGGGAAGGATGCTTATTGACATCCCCGGCCCCTTCAGAACGGGTCAGGAGCATAGCAAAACAGATGCTGAAAATCATTTTTTCATTTTATATTTCTTTTTTTGTCCGGCAAATTGGTGGTCCCGGGTTTTATTTCGGGTTACCGGCCCGGAGTCGCTGCGCTGCAATTCGGGCCAGCTCGCGCATCAGCACATAGCCTATCCGGGGCTGCTGATCCATCAGGCCGGTCAATGCTGCATGGTTCACCTCGATCAGGTCGGTATCCCGCGTAACAATCACGTCAGCGCTGGCTGGAAATGTGTCCAGAAATTCTATTTCACCGACCAGGGTTTGACCGGTAAGTGTAACAATATGATTTCCGTTGACAAGGATGTGAGCCGGGCTGTTCAGAATGATGAACATACTGCCCGATTTGGTTCCCTGTGTGATAATGCGCTCTCCGGCCCTGGCCTGCCGCAGCCGGGTTACGGATTTCAGCATATCCCGTTCTGCGTCGGTCAATCCGGTAAAAAAGGCAGCCTGGGCCAAAGCCATGGGAAGATCCGGACTATCGGCTGCTGTGCACACTGTTGCCGTCATCAGAAAACCGGCTATCACTGCCATGATGAATTTTTTCATGATATTGACTCCTTTGCCTGTATTATGCAGGGTCCAAATGTAAAAAATATTAATCCTCCCCCTGATACAAGCACAACATGATATTCAAAAGAGGATCACAATAGAGGCCATTAACTTTTTCCATATTTCTTGAGCATATCCGCATATTTTGAAAATAGAGCCTCCAGATCCGCTCTCCCCTTTTTGAATATCGTTGAAAAATATGGAATCTCTTTAATATTGATCACCAGGTTGGCGCTGAAGGTCAGTGCTTCCAGATCATTGAGAGTCTGAAATTTCGGGCTGATCAGAATATAATAAATGGCCCTTCGTTTGGACATGCTCATTTGTTTCATGAATCTATGAAAGCTTTGATCCTTGAGGGGGCAGTTTTCATATTCACTATGATAGACCACAACGGCAAAATTCCTGAATCGGAGGCTATTGACCGCATCATCAATGGTATTGGGAGAATAGAGCTGATATCGATTTTCCTCCAGGTTTTTGGTAATTTTAAATTTTATTTCATCTTCCGGCATCAGTACCATGGCTGTCGGGATATTGTCGGCCAATTGATCATTTTTTAGTTCGCCGTTGGCCAACCATTTGATATCCTGTGGTCTTGGAGATTCAATGATAACCGGAGGCTTGTTATGCCCGGGTTTTTCTTTTGAAGCCGGATTCCCATCAGAGGAAAGCTCGATGGGAGCTCTGCATTTGGGGCATCCGAATTTCAAGGTGCGCCCCGGAGTGAGCTGATTAAGGGCTGTTATCAGTTTTTCTTTATGGGCATCTGACAAATTAAGGCTCTGGCTGCAATTAGGGCATTCTGATATCATCTGCGTTTCCTCTTTTTGACGTCCGGCTGTTCAGCATTCTCATCCATTATTCTCTTCCGTCTCGTTTTCATCTCGCCAGTCAATGGACAATCCCTCTATCCGGGATGTTTTTTCCCCTTTTTTCCGTTTGAGAATATCAAGTTCCTGGGAGAGTATGTTCCTGTAGGAGCAATAGGCAAATGCGGTTTCTTCTGAAATCAGGTTTTCCTGGAACAAATCCAGAATATGCTGGTCAAAGGTCTGCATTCCGAATGCCTTGGAATTGCGGATCACATCATTTACGGTTTTGCCTTCGGATTCGCCGTTTAGGATAATGTCTTTGATCCGGAGATTCATACCAAGGATTTCCAGGGCAGCAACCCTTCCGCCACCGATTTTGGGCAACAGCCGTTGGCAGACAATATATCGAATGGTATCTGCAAGCCTGTGGCGAATCTGAGGTTGCTCTTCCTGCTCAAACATACCCAATATCCTGTTGATGGTTTGTCCGGCATCCACCGTATGAAGGGTTGACACTACCAGATGACCTGTTTCGGCAGCAGAAAGCCCGATCTCCATCGTCTCCCTGTCACGCATCTCTCCAACCAGAATGACTTTTGGCGCTTGCCGCAGTGCAGCTCTCAGGCCTGTGGGAAAGCTGTCAAAATCATTTCCAAGCTCCCTTTGGTTAAATGTGGCTTTTTTGTGAGGATGAACAAATTCCACCGGGTCTTCCAGGGTGACCACATGGATAGATTTTTCTTCATTGATTTGGTTGAGAAGGGCTGCCAGAGTCGTTGATTTGCCGGAACCGGTTGATCCGGTCACTAGGATCAGACCGTTTTTTTCTTCCCCCATTTTTTTAAAAATTGGCGGAAGACCGAGTTTTTCAATGCTGGGAATGGTGGTTTCAAGTTTTCTTAAAATTGTAGACAAATGGTTTTTCTGTTTAAAAATGTTTACTCTGAATCTGGCTTTATTCCCAAGCCAGTAGGACAGGTCACAGGAGCCTCTGACCACAAGATCCTCAAGAAGCCTTGGATCGCCGCCAATCAAATTTAATGCAAAGACCTCTGCCTGGAAAGGGGTTAATTCGCCGATTTCAGGAGTGACCGGCACCGTGGTCAACTGGCCTGAAGATTCCACCTGTAATCCTTTTCCCACAGTGACATTCAGATCTGATACATTACTAAAGGTTTCCAGCATGCAGGTAATCCAATAATCGATTTCAGGTTGTTTCATTTTTTATTTCCTTAAAATATTATTAGATCTTGGAAGAGTAAAAGAATTATCATAGAAATGACGACGATACAAGATAATATTGCTTCGTTCACCTGAAAATGGCAATCTGATTGTTGGGATAGAACTTGCTTTCTGCTAAAGAAAGTATCGAAAATCCCCAAAGTTTAAAGTATTACCGCTCAAGTCAAGGCAAATTTAAAAAAACCAATACCATTCATCAAATACCGGAATCTGAGAACCTGAATTATCATAATCCGAATCTTCAACATATGTTAACTCAGGGATATAAACCGGGTCTGTTTCAGGAGGATCATGGTTGCGGATATCCCAGAGATTGAGATGTTTTAACCTGAAGGTCACACGTAAAATCTTATCTATTATTTCAAAATCATCAATGATAGAGATGATCTTCATTTGACCCTGGCATTTTGGGCAGACCAAAGGATCAACTTCATAAATTTTCCGGATCAGGCGTGCCCAGTTCTGCCGTGATTCTTTGGAGGACAGATCATTTGGCATAACTGCAGAAATGGCATCATCCGAACCGGCCTTTTTTCTCATCCCTCGGGATTTGTTCGAATAGAAACCGTAGTAACGGACCGACTGCTCATATCTTCCGGGAATATGGGTCACCAAACGGGCCAGCAAGTCCAGGGCATTAAAAACATTTCCGGACTTCCGGTCTTTTTCTGTTTGGGAATAAAAGATAGAGCATTCTTTGAAAATATACAATAAATGATGAAAAATATAAACACACAAAACCGGAAATAAGGCTATGTCCAACAAAAACATGCTGACGGGCAAGCCGCAGATGTTTGCGTTCACTCGGACACCGGGCACGGGATGGACAATCGGCTGATAATATGTTACCGCTGAAGCTTTAGCAGCGCGGCTGCTCAACCTACGTTAAAAAAGGAGCCGGGAAGTGGAAAAACAGAAATTATCGGCTGTGGTGTTTGATTGCGACGGCGTATTAATAGAGAGCAATGCGGTCAAAACCATGGCATTCGGACAGACTGTGGAAGAATTCGGACAAAAAGCCATGGACCGGCTGATGAATTATCACAGGGAACACGGCGGGATCAGCCGGTTTAAAAAATTTGAGTGGTTTTACCGTGAAGTGGTTAAAGCCACCTTGTCCGATGAAATGATGGATACGCTGTGTGACCGTTTTACCCGGTTTTGTATTGATGCGGTCATGGATGTGCCGATGGTGGCCGGTGCAAAAGAAAGCCTTGATTTGCTGAGTGGTAAATTGCCCATGTTTGTTGCATCCGGCACACCGGAAAAAGAGCTTCAGGATATTCTCATACAAAGGGGACTTGCAGCATATTTCAAGCGTATTCATGGGACACCGCCTGAAAAGCAGTATCTTCTGGAGCGGATTATCAGCGAGAACGGTCTGGATGCATCAAAGGTCCTGATGGTGGGGGATGCTGTAGCCGATCTTAAGGCGGCACAATTCTGCAACACCTTATTTTATGGCCGGGGGGAGCGGTTCAACGGCGAAAATGTTCCCTGGAGCCAGGATCTGACCGGTCTGGTTGAGTATCTTGGCCGGTTACATTTTTAACAATGTCTGACTCTGTGACAAAATTTTTTAAAATTATGATTGACTTTGTGTCAATAAAATCCAAAAACATCCATGACTTTATTTATGATTCCGGTGAATTGGAAAAATCGGCAACAACCGAGGAATCTTCGGTTGTTCGTATGGAAGGCAAACGTGAAGTCAAGCTGAAGATTAAACTCTATAACCTGGATGCCGTTATTTCAGTTGGGTATCGGGTAAATTCCAAAAAAGGAACCCGATTCCGGATGTGGGCTACCCAGCGGCTGAAAGAATCCCTCATTGAACTTAAAAAACAATTGAAAGCCAAAGGAGAAGCCTCTGACTTGTTTGCCAATCCACCCCATACCGATAATCTTGCAGCCATATTCGGTAACCTTGACCAAAGCGTCTATGGAGATGCAAAAAGAACTAGTATTTACCCTGAATATCATTGATTTTATTGCGTTATATCGGAGACCATCATGAACTCAATCTGTATCTTCTTAGGTTCCAACCCGGGTGCTGACCCGGTTTATGCAAGGGCCGCCCAAGACATGGGCAAAGAACTGGCCGCGCGTAGCCTCACCTGCGTCTATGGCGGGTCTGACACTGGCCTTATGAAACTTTTGGCTGACAGTGTCCTGAAATCAGGGGGCAAGGTGGTCGGGGTGACGGTCCAGGCGTTGCGGGATAAGGAAATTTTCCATCCGGGTCTTACACAACTTCATGTTGTCCCTACCATGCACGAAAGAAAGGGGCTGATGGTGGAGCTGTCTGACGGGTTTGTGGCCCTGCCGGGCGGGGTGGGGACCTTTGAGGAATTTTTTGAAATTTATACCCTGTCGCTCCTGGGGTTTCATTCCAAACCTTTTGGACTTCTCAATATCAACGATTATTATGCACCCCTGGATGCCTCCTGGACAATGCCGAGCGGGAAGGGTTTTTAAAAGCACCCCACCGGAATGCCATCCTGCGAGCAGACAATGCTGCCGACATGCTGAAACTCATGACCAGTATTTAATGCGGCAATTTCCACACTTTAAAAAATCATTGAATTTAAAAAAATATAAGCTATCTATGGTGTAATAAAATTTGTACTTTAATCATGATAATGATGGTTAATAAAGAGGCCATGGCGGCTCTCATTTCTTCCGGGCTGCTGGGAACACAGCAAAGGGTATCTCCTTCATAGGAAGGGTCCACACTGTATAATGGCTTCGGCCTATGGGGATTGTCAATGGTCCGGTACATCAGCGGATAAGGGGCTCACGAGATCACTTTGAGCCCCTTCATAAACACCCGAATCGGAGGGGTCCTGAAAAATGTAATGATACCCCTCCTCATGATAGAGCTTGATCAGCCGGTAAATCTTTTTCCTCACCCGGTTCCGGACTACATGGAGTCAGCCAGTAACAAATACTATACCCGGTTACTTCCTTGTTTGTTTTATAGTATGGGCAAAAAAAATAAAAGATTGACTTAACTTCATGCTTTTTATAAATAAGGATCAATTTTAGGGATTGCTCTGGTCAACGGAACACGGTGAAACTCCGTGGCGGTCCCGCCGCTGTAACCGGAAATATCTGTTTTGGGCTGATGCCACTGTGAAAACGGGAAGGTGATCAAAACAGGTTTAATGCCGGGAGCCAGAAGACGAGCCGGGCGATCATAAAACGTGGAACCTGATGGTAAAAGGTTTTGCAAGACATATGTTCTTGCAGGACCTTTTTTGGTTTTGCAAGGGCTTTCATAGCGAGGAAACTATGACCACACAACTGGAACACGCCCGGAATGGCTTTTTGACAGAAGAAATGCAGGCCGTCGCAGAGACTGAGGGAATAACGGGTGAATTTGTCCTGGCCCATACAGCAACAGGGGAAATCGTCATCCCCTGCAATCCCGGCCGCAAACATCAGAAGATCGTCGGCATTGGAAAAGGTCTCCGGACAAAAATAAACGCCTCCATCGGCACATCATCGGATATCTGTGACCTTGAGCTTGAGGTTGAAAAAGCAAAGGCAGCCAGGGAAGAAGGGGCCGATACCCTGATGGAATTATCCACCGGCGGAAACCTGGATGAAATTAGGAGAACCATCCTTTCCTGCACAGACCTTCCCGTGGGCAATGTCCCCCTGTACCAGGCCTTTCAGGAAACCATCCAAAAATATAAAAACCCTGCAAAACTCGATCCTGAATACCTGTTCGAGCTGATCGAGCGGCAATTGGAAGACGGCTTAAGTTTTATGGCCATCCACTGCGGCATCAACCAATATACCATCGAACGTCTGAGAAAACAGGGGTTCCGCTATGGCGGGCTGGCTTCCAAAGGCGGCACCTATATGGTCGCCTGGATGGACATCAATAAAAGAGAAAATCCCTTGTATGAACAATTTGACCGGGTCTGCGGCCTGATGAAAAAATATGATGCAGTGCTTTCCCTGGGCAACGGGATCAGGGCCGGGGCTATCCATGACAGCCACGACCGGGCCCAGATGGCGGAAATGATCATCAACTGCGAACTGGCTGAAATCGGACGCGGCATGGGCTGCCAGACCATGGTGGAAGGTCCGGGCCATGTGCCCCTGGATGAGATTGAGGCCAATATCCTTCTTGAAAAACGCATGTCCGGCAATGCCCCTTATTATGTGCTCGGCCCCATTCCCTGTGATACCGGTGCCGGATACGATCATATTACGGCAGCCATCGGGGCGGCAAGCTCGGCCCGGTTCGGGGCGGATCTGATCTGCTATATCACTCCTGCAGAACACCTGGCCCTGCCAGATGTCAAAGATGTCCGGGAAGGAGTCAGGGCGACCCGGCTGGCTGCCCGGATCGGGGATATTTCCAAATACCCGGATAGAAGGGAAAATGAAAAACAGGCAGCCCTGGCAAGACGGGATATGAGATGGGATGATCTTGAAAAATTTCTTCTCTTCCCGGACATTGCACGAAACACAAGACAGACAAGAATTCCTCTCCAAAAGGAAACCTGCACCATGTGCGGAGATTTCTGCGCCATGAAAAAAGGCATGGAGATATTTGGAACCGATATTACATATAAGAGGTGATGATGAGACTTTTCGACCGGACAATTTCATCCATCAAAACGACTTTGAATGAAGACGCCTTTCATGCTGCAAAGGAACGCCTGGCCAACCAGGCCAAACCGGCAAAAAGTTTAGGGGTCATGGAAGATATCTCTGCCCGGCTGGCAGCCATCAAGGGTACCATTGACGTGAAGCTGTCAAACAAACGGATCGTGACCTGTGCCGGGGATCACGGCGTGACCGAAGAAGGAGTGAGCCTTTTCCCGTCCGAAGTGACGCCCCAGATGGTATATAATTTTGCCCATAACGGGGCATCGGTGAATGTGATCGCTAAACATGCCGGGGCTGTTGTAAAGGCGGCCGATATAGGGGTCAATCACGACTTTGAACCGGATCTGCCCATCTTCCATAAAAAGGTGAGGCACGGGACTGCCAATTTCACAAAGGAACCGGCCATGTCAAGGGAAGAGGCTGTTTTATCCATTGAAGCCGGGATTGAAATCGTGAATGAACTTGAGGCAGAAGCCCGGGTGGATCTCTTAGGCACCGGGGATATGGGCATCGGCAATACCACACCCTCTTCCGCCATCATTGCCGCCTTTTCCGGCATTGAGGTCGAAAAGCTGACCGGACGCGGTACCGGAATTGATGATCAGATGCTGAAAAACAAGATTGCCGTGATTAAAAAAGGGCTCAGTCTTCACAAGCCAGACCCCCGCGACCCCATTGATGTTCTGTCCAAAGTCGGCGGGCTTGAAATCGGCGGCCTTGCCGGTCTTGTGCTGGGTGCTGCGGCCCGGGGCATCCCGGTGGTCTGTGACGGCCTCATCTCCACGGCCGGTGCCCTGATAGCCTGTGAACTCTGCCCGGCAGCCAAAAACTATCTTTTTGCCAGCCATCAGTCCGTTGAAATCGGTCATGCCTTTATGTATGACCGGCTCGGGCTTGAACCGCTGATCGATCTGAAATTCAGGCTGGGTGAAGGAACCGGGGCTGCCGTGTGCATGGAACTTATGGATCTGGCCACAAGGATCCTGGCTGATATCAAGACCTTTGAAGAAGTGGGAATTAAAAACGCTCAATAAGATGCAACAGCCGGGTTGTGGATTTTATCTGCCATGACCCGGCTGTCATTTCATAAATTGCCTTTCAGCCCGATCTCTTCAGCCACGGGCTGCATGCCGCGGATGACCTCGGTCATCATATCCGACAGCTCCATTCCGAGAAATTCAGCTCCTTTTTTGATCACTTCCCGGTCCACCCCTGCGGCAAAGCTTTTGTCCTTGAATTTTCCTTTTACAGATTTTGCCGTGATATCGAGAATACTTTTACTGGGACGGACAAGGGCTGCACTGGCCACAAGACCGGTCAGCTCATCAATGGCATAAAGGGTTTTTTCAAGATGGGTTTCAGGCTTCACGTCGGTGCAGATTCCCCAGCCGTGGCTGATGACGGCCCGGATATACTCCTCCGGCCAGTTGTGTTCTTTAAACAGCTCCACACATTTATGGCAATGGGCCTCAGGATAGAGTTCATAATCCAGATCATGGACCAGGCCTACGACCCGCCATTTTTCCTCATCCTCGTTGAACCGTTTAGAAAAATGGGCCATGACCGCTTCGACAGCAAGGGCATGGCGGATAAGCCCGTCTTTCCGGTTATATTTTTTTAACAGCAGAAACGCATCTTCTCTTTTTGGGATATATGAATTCATGGCAATTCCTTTAATCTTATTGCATTTTCAGGTCAATGTAGTTAAGATCACCCTTATCTTTTAAACCGGTATAAGTCAATGGGTATGATTTCAAATATATTCAATATCGATTCCATTTATCAAGAAGATGAAGATGTGCTTCTTTTCTGGCAGAAAAAGATTTTCACCTGCCTTTTTTTACTCCTCGTTGTTATTGGTATCATCCCCTATGTCTTAAGCTGCGGATATGCTTTGAAAAATTCAGAATGGATCAGAATTTTTATTTATACCTTTATTTATCTCTGGACCTGCGGCGTTGCTTTTCTAAAACAGATTCCCTTTAAAACACGGATATGGGCTGGTATTTCCGGGTTTTATGCCCTGGGGATGGTTTCCATGTTGTCCACAGGGCTGATGGGCAGTACAAGATTATATTTTATGTTCTTTTCCATTTTGGCCACAGTTTTTTCAGGAATCCGGGGAGGACTTTTCTCCCTTCTCCTGAATATGGCAACTTTAGCGGTCTTCGGGGTTCTTTATTCCGGGAAAATCATTATCCCGGCAGACCCGAGATGGATTCCCGATTCCATGGAATGGGTGATACTCACCGGAACCTTTTCTTTTTTATGCGCTTTTGTTACGTTTTTCCTTGCAGCCCTGGTCAAGGCCCTGGAAATATCCGGCAAGGAATTCAAACACCTGGCAAAGAACACCCCGGACATCATCGGGACACTGAACCCCGGTCATGTTGAACTCAGGGAAAAACTCATCCAGGCTGAAAAATTAAAAGCCCTTGGAATTCTGGCCGGCAGCGTGGCCCATGATCTGAACAATATTTTATCCGGGATTGCAACCTATCCCGAAGTTCTGATGATGGATAAAAATCTTGATCCCCGGATCAGGCAGGGCCTGTCCCTTATAAAGGATTCCGGCCAGAAAGCGGCCGCTGTTGTCAGTGACCTTCTGACCATATCCCGGGGGACTGCTGTGGAAATGGAAACCATCAACATCAATTCCGTTTTGGAACGTTATGTCCGGTCCCATGATTTCCAAAAAATCAGAGATGCATACAGGAACGTGGCCATAGAATTAGCCACCGAACCGGAACTCCTCAATATTAGTGGCTCCTATATCCATATTGAAAAAGTCATCATGAACCTGCTCCTGAATGCTGTGGAAGAAGTATCCGGAAAAAAAGACGGCAGGGTGATGATTACAACCTCCAACAGCTTTATCGACCCTTCCATACCGGGCCATGAAGATATCATCCAGGGGGAATATGCCGTATTGAGCGTCACAGATAACGGGTCCGGTATTGATGAAAAAAACCTGAAAAAAATTTTCGAACCTTTTTTCACTAAAAAGGAAATGGGAAAAAGCGGCACCGGACTGGGTCTTACCATTGTCTGGAATGCGGTTCAGGATCACCGGGGATTCATCAATACAGCCTCGGGTATCAAAGGAACCCGGTTTGATCTTCTATTCCCGGCCGTTCGTGAAGAAATTCCCCCAAAACCGATATCCGGGCCATTGGATGACATAAAAGGAAAAGGTCAGATGATCCTGGTGGTGGATGACCTGAAGGATCAGCAGGAAATAGCCGTGACCATTCTTGAAAATCTCGGGTACCAGGCAAAATCCGTTGACGACGGGTTTGCCGCCATCGAGTTTTTAAAAAAGAACCCTGTGGATCTGATCATCCTTGACATGATCATGACCCCTTCCATCAGCGGCCTTGAGACCTACCGGATGATCAAAAAAATCCGGCCGGGCCAGAAAGCCGTTATTGCCAGCGGATATTCCGAGTCCGACGATGTGCTGACAGCCCAGGATCTCGGGGCCGGAAGCTTTGTTAAAAAACCTTATACCATACTGGATATGGGGATCGCAGTAAAAGAGGAGCTTGAAAAATAGTGGACATCCTGAAAACAAAAGCAGAAATGCAAACCTGGTCGAAAAACAAAAAAAAACAATCCCGGACCCTGTGTT
>MGTJ01000216.1:21972-27574 GCA_001799395.1 Desulfobacterales bacterium RIFOXYA12_FULL_46_15
CACCATGGGCTATCTTCACCAGGGTCATGTATCTCTCATGGAAAAAGGCAAACCGCTTTGTGACGAGCTGATTTTAAGCATTTTTGTCAACCCGGCTCAGTTCGGGCCCAATGAAGATTTAAGCTCCTATCCGTCAAACATTGAAAATGATCTTTTGCTTGCTGAAAAAGCCGGTGTGACAGCAGTGTTTCTGCCGAGAAAAGAAAATATCTATCCTCAAAATTTCCAGACGGAAATCAAACTTCAATCCCTGCCCAATCATTTATGCGGAAAATTCAGACCTGTCCATTTTGCCGGGGTTGCCACAGTTGTCACCAAATTATTCAATATTGTCATGCCTGACAAGGCCGTATTCGGCATGAAGGATTATCAGCAGCTCCAGATAATCCGCCAATTGGTTACGGATCTTGATTTCGATATCGAGATTGTGGCCGGAGACATCATCAGGGAAAGCGACGGGCTTGCCATGAGTTCCAGGAACGTTTATCTTTCAACATCCCAGAGAACTTCCGCCCTGAGCCTGTCCAGATCGCTGAATCTAGCCCGGGAACTCCTGGCACAAGGAGAAAAAGAGGCTGCCGCCATCAGAAATAAAATAGAATCCTTTATCCATTCTTTTCCTGAAACAATGGCGGAATATATTTCGTTTTGTGAGCCGACAACCCTTGAGGATATTGAAATAATCGAAAAAAAAGTTTTGCTTGCACTGGCGGTAAAGGTGGGAAAGACAAGACTCATCGACAATGCGCTTATTGATCCCTTACAATAATCACCCTGCATTCATTTAAAAAAGCATGACGTTCCGTTACTTTTTCCAGGGTAAGGTAATCCGAAATGCTGATAACCAGGGTTGCATTCCTGCTGCCTTCTTTGCGAAGACCTTTTAAGACCAGGGGATTGTCCCCGATTCTCTTGTCCTTAAGCGCCTGGTCCAGGGTGCAGACATATTTACAGACTCCGCCCTGAACAGCAAACTCCCTGCTGATAAAAGCAGAGGCATATGCCTTGTGCCCCTGTTCGCTGATAATGACCGGGTCAAGCACGGGTTCAATGCCAAGTCCCCTTGCATCGATAATCAAACCGGAATAATGACTTTTTTCAATTACCGGAACCAGGTCAGGGTTTATCTCAGGATTTATTTTTGGTATCTGCCGGATTTCTTCAGGCAATACCAGTTGTAAAAAACCGCCGGACATACTGGTCTCTATAATAATTTCAACGGCAAGGGAAGAAGAATATACCTGCTTTACGACAACGGCTTCCTTTGCCGTTTTTTCCAGACCGGCCAGGATAACCCGGTTTTCGGCTGCATAATCATTCACGCTTAATTCATTATTAATTTTTAACTGTTTTAAGATATCCAACATATTTTTGACTGCATCCGAGCGGGCGGAAAAATACACTGATTCTTTTGATGCCTGGCTCTGGTCTGCGGGAAGGGCTTTGCCATGGGCACTAATCGCCCCTGTGGTCCAGTTGACGGTTCCTGTTTCAAGTCTTGTAATGCAGTCAACTGCTTGAAATTTATATTGATCCGCCACGCAGGCAGGGGGGATTGACACAAAACCCAAGAGCATGATAACGACTATGTATCGAAGATCTTCTCCTGAAATATTTTTTATTTTCACCCGATTTTAGTTCTCAGATAATTCTTTTCGATAAAATCGGCAAGCAGGCCGATGTCCTCAAGCCCGAATACCGGCACATCCGGTCTGTAAGCGGAATCCGTAACAAAGGCGATAAGGGTGTCATCCCCCATGCACAGGGGTTCTTTGTGTCCGCTGTTTATCCTGAAAACTTCTATTTTGGGAAGCCTCTGGCGTTTAAACCCCTCTGCCAGGATAATATCGACATCCAACAGATAGGTCTGCATTTTTTCAATATAGTCTGCACGGTCATTCCTGACCATTGCTATCTTGTCTTCGCTAATGACCAGCGTCGCATGGGCACCGGCTTTCCTGTGGCGCCAACTGTCCTTTCCTTTTTTATCCATCTCAAACCCGTCATGGGCATGTTTTACGGTTCCTATCCGATATCCCCGCCGGGTGAGCTCAGCAATCAATTTTTCAAGCAGGGTCGTTTTTCCGGAATCGGATTTTCCTACAATAGTAATAATATTTGTCTTCATAGATTATTCAATTGGTTGAAATAACAGGAGGCATTCAATGGGAAAGGGAATTCAATTATTGTCACCATTGATTTCATCCCTCAGCCGGCCAGCACATTTAAATGTGACGACCCGTCTTTTTCCCAACATCATATCTTTTCCGGTCGCTGGATTTCTTCCTTTGCGCGGAGCTTTTTCATTGACTTGAAATTTGCCGAACCCAGAAATCATGATATCTTCTCCGGACGTCAGGGTTTCTTTGATGATTTCAAGCATTGTTTCGATGATGTCTTTGGCCTGGGAAGGTGTATAATTATTATTCCCGGCTATTTTTTCGATAATCGTTGTTTTTGTAAAAGCCACTGTTCTTTGTTTCCTATATTAAGTGTTTAAAATTAAACAAGATATCTACTTATATTATCAAACAATGTCAAGGGCTAATAAACGGGCACCTGTTATTTTATCAGCCTTTTTGTACCACCACCCTCCATCCGGCCTGGCAGGTTTTTCTTGCATATCAGAGAAAAGCAATATATGAGTTTTATTGAATAATAATAAATAATACAATAGATATATTGCAAAATTTTATTTGAATTATGATAAAAATTAATAAAAACATCGCATTAATAGGAATGCCTGCGGTTGGAAAGAGCAGTGTTGGAAGCTTACTGGCAGAAAAACTTGGTCTTGAATTCATTGACGCAGATGACCTGATTCAAGCAGGAGAGCAGCAGACCCTTGCGAAGATTATTTTTGATAAAGGCCTTTCCCGGTTTTTAGAAATTGAAGAAAAGCATATCTCAGGCTTCAAGCCAGACCATCATGTCATTGCCACAGGCGGAAGCGCTGTTTATAGCCCAAAAGCCATGGAGCATCTTTCAAAGACCTGCATTATCCTTTATCTTTTTATCGATTTTCCAGGGCTTTTGAAAAGGTTGTCGGACCTCACCTCCCGGGGCGTTGCCATCAGACCGGGACAAACCATTCAAGATCTTTATTATGAAAGAACCCCTTTATATGAGAGCTATTGTGACATCAAAATTGATTGCAGTTCACTGACCCTTGAACAGGTTGTTGAAAAGGCCGTCACAGCATTAATCTGAATAAAGTCGCATTACTCTGGACGTTAAAGCTGAAACAATCTCATAATTGATGGTTTTTACCCGCTCGGCCAGGTCATCGGCACTGATATGGTCATTTCCCTGAGAGCCCATGAGGACGACCTCATCTCCTGCACCCACACCCGGAATATGCCCCACATCAATGAGGGTCTGGTCCATGCAGACCCGGCCGACAACAGGAGCCTGCCGCCCTTTGACAAGCATCCGGCCGTTGGATGAAAACTGCCTTGAAAACCCGTCGGCATAACCAATGGGCACTGAGGCAAGGACTGTCTCTTTTTGAGTTTCATGGGTCATTCCATAACTGACGAAAAACCCTTTAGGAACTTTTCTGACCGAAGTAACAACGGATTTCAAGGTCATGGCCGGGAAAAGCGTTACCCTTGAGCGGTCCGCATCCCTGGAAGGATAAAGCCCGTAAAGGGAAATGCCGGCCCTGACCATATCATAATTTGCCTGTGGAAATTCAATGATCCCGGCGCTGTTGGATGCATGACAGATTTCAATATCGATCCCGGCAGATTTTAAATCACTGAGCAGGGCATCAAATAATTCAATCTGAAGAAGGGTATAAGTTTTATCCTTGCTGTCTGCGGCTGCAAAATGGGTATAGATACCCTGCAGATCAAGACCGGGAAGCCCTGCAATCTTCCTGATGTCCTGAACCGTCTTTTTTCTTGCTTCTTTGTCACCTTGATTTTTTTCAATGATCATTCCAACCCGCCCCATTCCTGTATCCGTCTTTAAATGGACCTTAAGCGGTTTCCTTAAGGATACGGCCCGGCAGGACACCTGGGTTGCCTGTTCAAAGCCGTACACGGTAATGGTGATATCAAGGTCTGATGCCTGGGCTGCCTGTAAGGGATGAATATATCCAAACACCAGGATCGGCGCCCTTATACCGGCTTCCCTCAGCTCTATGGCTTCATTAAGCCTTGCCACACCAAGCAGGCCTGCCCCGCTCAGGAGAGCTTTTTCAGCAATCCTGACAGCACCATGACCATAGCCGTCGGCTTTTACAACCGCCATAAACCGGCAGGACTGATCAATCATTGATCTCAGGTTCCGGATATTTTTCCCGACCGCATCCAGATCAATACACGCAGTAACAAGGGGATATTCCATGAAGCCTTCCTTTCAGACTTATTTTTCCATCAAATCATTTTTTACCGCACCATTGATGTGACCACATATTTTCCAATGATGTTTTTAAATTCAAGCATTTCTTTATCTGAAAAAAAATTCAGGTCTTTTTTGATAAACCCGGGATCAAGCACTGTCACATTGCGTGAACATTTCTGAAGAATATAGCTTTTTGCCCCTTTGACCATGCAGCCGATATCGTTTAAAATTTCTACACTGATAAAAGGCCGGACGCAGGTTGTCCTGAATTCATAGGCCAGGGCTTTTTCCATGATAAGCCGGATGCTGTCCCGGATGTTTGAAACATCGAATTTTTCAGGAACCACCAGGGGATAGTCTATAAGCCGGGTTTTAATGTCCATGGAGATAAAATCAATGAGAGGCTCTTGAAAAATCCGTTCAAGAACCTCAGGCCTGCTTCCGTTGCTGTCAAGCTTTAATTTATAGCCCATGCCCTTGATTTTCCTCAAAAAAGGGATCAGATCCGCTTGCAGCGTGGGCTCCCCGCCCGTAATCACCACCCCTTCCAGAAATTGTTTTCTTTTTTCAAGAAACTCAAAAATCCCTGCTTCATCCTTTAGGTTGCAGGTTCCATAGGTGGAACCTGCAACCAGATCAGGGTTATGACAATAGGGGCAAAAAAAATTGCACCCTTGCGTGAAAACAATGCAGGCAATGGTTTTCGGGAAATCAATCAGGGAATTTTTCTGAAATCCGCCGATTTTCATTTTTCTTTAATCTTTCTTATCCTGCCGTCTTATAAGTTTTGCGCATTTGGAATTCCGTCTGTTTTCCGCTATTCCATTGGCCCACCGGCCTTAAATACCCGACCACCCTTGAATAGACTTCCGTCTCTGCATGACAGGTATCGCAGGTCGCATGCTCTCCGGCAAGATAGCCATGGGAAGGACAGACACTAAAGGTGGGTGTCAATGTGAAATATGGCAGTTTAAATGAATTTGAAACTTTGCTGACCAGGTTTTTCACCACCTCGATATCGGTAACCTCTTCTCCCAGGAACAAATGCTGGACCGTACCGCCCGTATATTTGGTCTGGAGACGGTCCTGGAGTTCCAGGGCTTCAAAGAGATCATCAGTATAATTGACGGGCAGATGGGTGGAATTGGTATAAAAGGGGGATTTACCCTCTTTGTATTCCGCTTCATTGGCGCAGAGGATATTCTCATATTTTGCCTTGTCCATGCTGGCAAACCGGAAGGTGGTGCCTTCG
>MGTJ01000217.1:0-1521 GCA_001799395.1 Desulfobacterales bacterium RIFOXYA12_FULL_46_15
TAGCCGATGGTGCGGTTCAGGGGGCGGATGCGATGGATGCGCTCGACGGCATAGCTTCTGATTGCACGGGTTTTCAGCTTTTGGGCGAAAAGGTAGAGGCCGCCGCGGTTTTCATAAAAATGCAGGGGGCCGATGTCTTCGTCCTTGATTTCATCCTTGTAAAAGGCATGATAGGTGATTTTGCAGGCCGTGCGGTTCAGCATGGATTCCGTAAGGGTTCGGATGATGTCTTCTTTTCCGGCATAGGTTTTGGAACCCATGGTTTTGCAGATGAAAATCCGCTTCAGGGCTGACAGCTCGGTCTGGGTGTCTTCCGGTACAAAATGCATGAGCTTGGCAATGGCGGCAGTGATGTGACGGCTGATGTCCGTTCCCCTGAAAATCACGGATTCACCGGCCAGCATGCACAGGGAAATTATTTCAGGAAGGGACAGGGCGATTTTGGGAAGGTCAAGATTGGGCATGCGGGAAATATAATCGGATTCGATCCGCCAGCGCTTTTCCTTTTCCGGGCCGGAATGGTCGTCATAGACCGGGATGCCCAGTTCCTCAATCACCTGGATGCTTCGTGAAACCGAGCGAATGGAAATTTCCAGATCGCCGGCCATTTCTTTTTTCGTTGCACCCGTGGGCCGGGACAGGAGGCCCAGGGTCCTGATCAATTGGACAAGATTTTTTCCCCTCATGGATTTTCTCCTTGATTTGCAGCAGGGTTTATTCTTTGATGAAATATCCGCCTGTTTTTTTACTTCCCCTGCGCTCGATCAGGCCTTTTTCGGCCAGCGTTTTAATCTGCCTTTCAAGGGTCTTTACAGGCCGGTTGCTGAGTATGTCCGAGGCCTTCCGGGCTTGAATGCCGGGATTTTGAAAAATAGCAGACAGCAAAGATTTTAATCCCTCATTTAATCCCTCAACCGGTTGCAACGGTATTGTTTTTTCAATGGAGATTCTTCTGTCAAATATAGCGGTCACAAAAGTGGTGAATTCAAATTTGATGGGTGGATGCCCTGTCTCTTTCATCAGGCTCTGCATCCGTCTGATACCGGTTCCCATTTTTTCGATATAGCCGATCCTGTGGAATAATCCGGCGAGTTTTGGATTTCTCAACACACTTTTCTTACCGAAATCCTTTTTCAGAAGCCCTTTTACAAAGCCGCCCGGGCTGGAGATTTCAATCCGGTCGTCAAAGACTTCTACCATGACATTGGCCCCTTTTTCAAAATAATACCGGTGGCTTACAATTATTGGCAAAGGCCACCATTTCCTTATCAAGGTGAGCGGGTGTCTCGTTGAATTCAATGAGATAGCCTTCGCCCTCCTCTTGTATCAGCCTCAATTCTTCGGGTGTCATGGGATCATGTCACAACTTTTTCCGTTCGTTTTATAATCTCTTCAATCTGTTTTCTTGGATGAATAGTGCTTTCGGATCTCTATCAATATCCAATTCCTTTGTAAAGGCTTCACAAAACAGATATTCTTTTTTTTCATGTTCTTTTATGACCTACAGGCTTTTTTCCAACT
>MGTJ01000217.1:1549-5281 GCA_001799395.1 Desulfobacterales bacterium RIFOXYA12_FULL_46_15
AGATTTCAGAAGCCGGGCTTCTTTGCCAAAGGACATGACCCAGCGCTTTATGTCACGGTAGCCGGAGGAGGTCATGGTCAGGATGATGGAGCCGTCAGGGTTGTCTATGATGTGCTGGTCTGGGGGCGGATGTCTTCGTCCTTGATTTCATCTTTGTAAAAGGCATGATAGGTGATTTTGCAGGCGGTTCGATTCAGCAGGGCTTCCCCGTGAGGGTTCGAATTATGTCTTCTTTTCCGGCATAGGTTTTGGAGCCCAGGGTCCTGATCAATTGGACAAGATTTTTTCCTCTCATGGATTTTCTCCCTGTTTTGCCTTCACCCTTATCGCATAAAGCGAGCTGAGGCAATCAGTAAAAATATACTCATTGAAAAAAGAAGGTTTGCAGAGAGAATTGTGGAATAATCCTGAAGGTTTTGGCTTTTTCAATAAGCTTTTCCTGCAGAAATTTTTTCAAAAATCCCTTGACATGGTTATCAAAATTGATAACCATGTCGTTGTAGTCAATAAAATCAAACCTTGGATAACTATGGCCTGGAAGATACCATTTTACAACGAAAAGGTTGAAGAACAGACACTCTTCATTCCATTATTAAAAAGACAAAAAAAGCGCCCAAAAAAGATTTCGACCTTGCAATAAAAAGGTTAAAGGAGATTACAAAAAATGAATAGACCGTCTTTTGAAAATTTTAAAGAAAAAGCACTGAAAAATCCTGAAGTTAAAAAAGAGTATGATGAGCTGATTCCTGTTTATGAACTTCGAAAGAAATTAATCCGGATGCGAATCAGTAAAGGATTGACACAGGCCGAAATTGCAAAAAAAATGGGGACAAATAAAAGCAATATTTCCAGGCTGGAATGCGGTGAAAATGTTTCTTTTCCATCTTTGGTAACTATTGCAAAATATGCGAATGCATTGGGTTACAAGATAAAAGTGGAATTCGAATCAATATCCTGATTTTCGTTCCCCTGAAAATCATAGATTTTCTCCTTTTTACCTGAATTATGAAAAGGGGAAATTAATAATGATATCGAAGTTGAGCAATCAGGACGGCATCGTTTTCAATTTTATAGACGATTCGATGCTCATGGTTTATTTTCAGAAAATATCAGCTTCATTCAATCAGTTCTCTTTCTTTTCCGCGACCTTCTGTGAGTTCTTCAATTGCGTACATCAGTCTTTTTGCATTTTTCGGGCTTTGCATCAAATAAGCAGTTTCATTCAATGTTTCATATAGGTGATGGCGCGCATTCATTTTCTCCATAATGAGACCAACGGAATTCCGGAAAATAATCCTTGACAGGAATGGATTGTACACCGTATACCGTATACGAGTTGGCAGCATTATAAATGATCTATTTATGAATGGAGAAGTTTATGGAACCCTGCAGGATTTGCACCGTCATATCTGCTATCAAGACAACCGCTCTTTCGCTTCTGCTCTTTTGGCCCGCCCTGAATGCAGTCTGACCGTTGTGCGCGTATCACCGGCAATTGATTGTGACAAAGAACTTGCATTAATCAAATTTTAAGGATTTAAAAATGAAAGAAGAGTTTTTATTAGGAAACGGCGCCATGGCCATCGGGCTTCTGGAGGCCGGCTGCCAGATCATGACTTCGTATCCCGGAACCCCGTCCAGTGAAATCCTCCCTGAAGTGGTCCGGCTTTCAAAGGCCAACAGCCTGAACACCGCCATTGAGTGGTCCATCAATGAAAAAGTGGCCTTTGACAACGCCTTTGCAGGCGCCATCTCAGGCAAGCGGGCTGCCTGCTGCATGAAAATGGTAGGGCTTAATGTGGCTGCCGACTCATTCATGTCTGCCGCATACATCGGCAATATCGGCGGGCTGGTCATTATTTCCTGCGATGATCCGGGGCCCCATTCCTCCCAGACGGAACAGGATTCAAGGCTCATGGCCAGACTGGCCAAGGTGCCGGTGCTTGATCCGGGCAGCCCGGAAGAAGCAAGGGAAATGATCAAATTCGCCTTTGAACTGTCTGAAGAATTCCAGGTGCCGGTGCTGGTAAGGCCTGCCATCCGCGTCTGCCATTCCCGCCAGAACATCCGGTACGGGGCGCTTGAAAGCAATATGAAAAAGGCGGATTTTAAAAAAGAACCCACCCGCTGGGCCTCCACTCCGAAATTCAGGTTCATGCAGCACAAGGCCTTGAATGAAAAACATGTAAAAATCAGCGAAAAATTCAATACCCTGTCTGCTTTTAACAGCCATACCCTGGGAAAGAAAAAATCCCATGCATTGGGTGTAATTGCCGGCGGGGTTCCGTCCAATGTTGTCCGGGACCTGTTTGAAGAATACGGCCGGAAAGATATCCCGGTCCTGAAACTCGGGGCACCCTATCCTTTCCCGGAAAAACTGGCTGACGAATTCATGGCTGCCTGCGACAAGGTGCTGGTCATTGAAGAGACAGACACGGTTATCGAATATATGCTGAGAGACAAGGTAAAAACCCTGGGAAGATTCTCCGGCCATGTGCCCATGGAAGGGGAGCTGGTTCCTGAAAAAATAGAAGTTATCCTGAACAAGGCTCTCTTGGACTGCAAACTAAACCCACTGTCGGATTCAGACGGCGGGAAAGAAGCCTTCGGACTTGTGGGCGAACTGGGCCTTCCTCTTCGAAAACCCACCCTTTGCCCCGGTTGTCCGCACAGGGCTTCCTTTTATTCCATCAGAAAAGCGCTTCCCAAAGCCATATTCCCGTCAGACATCGGATGCTATACGCTCGGCAGCAACCTCGGCGTCGTGGACACGGTTCTGGACATGGGCGCCGGTATCACCATGGCCTCAGGATTTTATAACGCCTATATCCAGGACGGGGTGCAAAAACCCATTGTCGCTACCCTGGGCGATTCCACTTTCTTTCACTCCGGTATCACCGGGCTTATCAATGCGGTTTATAATGATTCACGGTTTATCCTGGTCATCCTTGACAACGGCATCACAGCCATGACCGGCATGCAGCCTGCCTTTACCCAGGGCTTAAGGGTGGACGGCCGGAAAGGCAATGCCGTTTCCCTTGAAGGCGTTGTGGAAGGGTGCGGGGTCAAATACCTGAAAGTCGTGGACCCCTTTGATACAAAAAACATGATCAAGGTCATTAAGGATGCAGCCAAATATGTCAATGATCCTGACGGCGGCATTGCCGTCATCATTTCCCGCCACCCCTGTGTGATCGGGTTCAAGGATGCGGCCATCCCGGAAAAAATCTCTGTTTGCGTGTCTGACGAATGCGATGACTGCGGGTTCTGCCACCAGCGGTTTGAATGCCCGGCCATGGTGCGGAATGAAGAAACCCAAAAAACCGAAATCAACACAGTGCTTTGTGCCGAGTGTGGTGTCTGTCTGCAGATCTGCCCGCGGAATGCCGTTGAAAAAGCCTGAAAACCTATAGGAGACAAATGATATGAAAACCATCAATTATGTATTAAGCGGTCTCGGCGGACAGGGTATCCTTTTCATGACAAAAATCCTGGCCACCACGGCATTGAATAAAGGCTATAATATCCTGGGCGCAGAAACCCACGGCATGGCGCAGCGCGGCGGTTCCGTCGTATCCCATTTAAGGATCGGGGATGCAAAGTCCAGCCTGGTCCGGGCCGGCGCAGCAGATTTTCTCATCTCCATGGATGAGTCCGAAGCCTACCGGTACCTGCCCTATCTGAAAAAAGGCGGTCAACTCTTTGCCAATGCAGCATCCAAATCCTTCCCGG
>MGTJ01000218.1:0-4662 GCA_001799395.1 Desulfobacterales bacterium RIFOXYA12_FULL_46_15
TGGAAAAAATCGGCCAATTGACCGATGACATTCAGATCGACAGGGTCATACTGCTGCTCAGTCACAGCAAATATGAAGAATGCCTGGCAAGAGCAAAACAGGTATTGCAGAATTTTCCAGTGCTTACCATCAAAAACAAAAGAAAAACCATGACCAGGATAAAAGATATTAAAGACTATTGTCACAATATGCTGGTTGTGGAACATAGCAAAAAAAAGAATCCGGCCGGCAAAAAGAATAGTTTACCGGAAACACCCAAACCCGAAGCCTCAGACGAAAACAAACAGCCGCCTTTGACACTCCCTGTCGTCAAACCGGTTCCGGAAATACCCGGGGTTCCGCTTACGGTCCACATGGATAAACCCTCTTTTTTCAAGGTCCTTTCCGATACTGAACCCACAGGGCCTGATGAATATGAACTCTTACTTCTCAGCCATGAAATCCGTTTTGCCGAATCCTTTGAAAATCTGATCTGTCTTTCTTCTCTGACCATGATCCAATCTTTCTGGTACCAGGAAGAGACTGCCAAAAAAGTATTGCGGCAATATAGGGGAAGGGCTCTTTTATCTGATGAGGTCGGACTTGGCAAAACCATTGAAGCCTTGATCATCCTCTCGGAATATATCAAAAGAGGCATGGTTAAAAAAAGATTCATCTTGCTCCTGACCGCCACCCCTGTGGAAAACAATCTTATGGAACTGTACAACCTGATCACCCTTCTCAAACCCGGTCAGCTTGAAACCGCCACTTCCTTTAAAGAAAAATTCATGAAACGGGGAGATCCCACAGATCCTCAGAACCGGGCGATTCTAAGAGGACTCTTAAGTCAGGTCATGATCCGTAACACCCGTGCCCTAGCCGGTATCCATATCCCGCCGAGATTTGCCAGGACCATCCGTATTGAACCTACAAAAGCGGAAACACAATTTTATGAAAGGCTCCAAACTCTGATCCTGTCCCTGAACGAGCAAAAGCCAGGAAAAGCAAGGCTTATCATCCGGAATCTTCTGGCCCAGGCCGGGTCTTCCCCCAAAGCGGTTGAGTATACCCTCACGGCCATGCTTGAAAAACAGGACTATCTTTCAGATCATGAACAGGAAATCCGGGCCGTTAAAAATCTTTGCCGCACCACCCTGGACACGCCCAAGAACAAGGCCTTCTTGAAGCTCATCCAGGCCACCCGCGACAAAATTATTGTTTTTGTCAAATACAGGGGCACGGTTGAGCATCTGGCCGAATTTCTTGAATGGAACAATATATCATTTTCTCTATTCCACGGCAGCCTGAATAACCTGGAAAAAGATGCGGCCATTGATGCGTTCAAAAGCCGGACAAAGGTGCTGGTCACAACGGAAATCGGCGGTGAAGGAAGAAATATGCAGTTCTGTTCACAAATGGTCAATTATGACCTTCCCTGGAACCCCATGAAAATCGAGCAGCGGATCGGCCGTATTCACAGGATCGGCCAGGAAAAGGAGGTGCAGATCTATAATTTCTGTGCCGCAGGTTCCATTGAGGATTATATCCTGGATATCCTTGACCGCAAAATTAATATGTTTGAAATGGTCATCGGGGAAATAGACATGATTCTCGGCCGGATCAGCGGGGAAAAGGAATTCAGTGATATGGTCTGTGATATCTGGCTGAATTCAAAAACCACCGAGGAAAGGGATGCTTCCTTTGCCGGTCTGGGGGCGAAACTGAAAAGAGCCAAAGCCGGATATGAGAAAACCCGTGAGCTGGACGGCAAGCTTTTTGGAGATACCTATGAACTCTGATACCAGAAAAAACAATGTGGATTTGATGGATTTTACCTGCCGGTTTTTCAAGTCCAGAGGAGCAGCCCTGGAACCGGGACAGGATTCTGCAGACATTCTTGTTCCGCCGGATCTGGCCCGGTCCCTGGAGGTAGAGGAATGGATCACCGTGGTTTCAAAAAAAGCCGGGTCAGGAGAATCTGAAACGAAAAGCCGTTACCTCATGCAGTTTCAGAGCCCCCTTCTTGAACGAATCACATCCCTGGCAGGAGCAAAGCCAAGCTTTCTCCAGGCTGAACTCAAATTTGATTATATCAAAACCGAAGGATTTGACCGCCTGGTCACTGAGGCGTTTGACCGCAATAAAACAAAAGCCAAGATAACCGGAACAGGGGCGGCCCGGACCCGTTATCTCATTCTCACAAACCTTTATCAGGCACAAAGCGATGAACTTAAAGAAGGATTGATGGATTTCTGCTTCAACCTCGATACCGGCGCCCTGATCCCCGGTATGATCCTGCCCCTGACCCATGTACTGAAGGAATACCAGGTAAAGAGCAACCGGACCTGTACCCCGGAAGAAATTGAAACCATTTATGACCGGATTAACAGACATGGACCCGGTGGTATGCAGGTCCTGCGGCATAAGTTCATATTCCCTCAACTGCTGTGACGGCATGCATCTTAACTGCCGGCCATGCCTTGAAAAAGGCTGTACCCTTTGTAAGGAGAAAAAAAAATGAAAATAAATAAAATAGATCATATCTGCGTTGCTGTGAAAAACCTTGAAGCCGCCCAGGCGGTATGGGGCCCGGTACTGGGAAAACTCAAACCCGACGTAGAATACGAGGATGAATCTGAAAAAATCAAGGTGGCCCGGTACTGGCTGGGGGATGTGGGTTTTGAATTGATGGAATCCCTGTCCCCGGACGGAGAAGTGGCAAAATTCATTGAAAAACGGGGGGAAGGCATCATGCTCATAAGCTTTAACGTGGATAACACCCGCGATGCCATGGATGAACTGAAACAGCAGAACTATCCGTTTATCGGCGGCCCCCGCAGATTTAAGGGCTGTGAATTCGCCTTTATTCACCCGGACAAAATGAACGGGGTCTTGCTGGAACTTATTGATGATAAGGGAAGTGCACTTGAAAAATAGATTATGATTTTATTCCAAAGCCTCTTTTTTATTAAACAGGCATCAGATTGCCGTAATCATTGTTGCGGTATTTTTTTCATCATGATATCCAAATTTAGTATTAAACTGAAATGAATGAAATGCGGACAACCGCTTGATTACTTGGGCATATGAAGTATCATCAGAACTAAAGGAAAATAACTAATGAAAATCACCCGGTTGGATGTAGAGGGTTTCCGCTCTCTCCGAAGTGTAAGCTGGTTTCCTGGTGATCTCAACGTGATTATCGGCCCTAACGGGACTGGCAAATCAAATTTGTTGCGATTCTTGGAATTAATTTGTGTATCTGCACAAGGCAAACTCGGTAAGTATATTCAATCGTTAGGCGGAATGGATCCTATTGTTTGGGATGGTAATGCTGCTTCCATAAAATTTGTCCTTGAATCAATACCTGAGGGAGGAGATTTAGGCCCTGAACGTTACGAACTTGAACTAGCAAGGCTCGGAGCTGGAAGTTCGTATAAAATTGAAAAGGAACTTTTGATCAACTCTCATAAATTAAGGAATAAGATTGAAAAAAAACCTTTTAAATTTTTAGAAAGATTCTCAAAGAAGGCTGTCATTTTTGATGAGACGGAGCACACCTTTGCTACTCCTGAAGAGTTTATCTCAGAGGAAGAAAGTCTTCTTTCAATAGCATCAGGGCCATTTATCAACAATCACTACATACCGCCTTTTCAACGAGAATTGGCATCTATTGCTGTTTATCATGATCTGCATACCAACAAAGACGCCTCTGTTCGTCAACCTGCGATCTCTCGCATGGAAAAACGGGTTGATCCTGACGGACAAAATCTCATATCTGTTATGCATACGCTTTACACGGGTGACCGTAGTTTTAAAAAAGATATAAATTCGGCTATGCAGGCAGCATTTGGTAATGATTTTGACGAGTTGATTTTTCCTCCTGCATCTGACCAGAGGATTCAAATGCGGGTACGGTGGAAATCACTAAAGCGTGAACAATCAGCGGCTGAGCTTTCAGATGGAACACTACGTTTTTTGTTTTTGTTGACGGTGCTGGCAAGCCCATCACCGGCCCCAATTATTGCAATCGATGAACCGGAAACAGGGTTACATCCATCAATGTTACCATTGGTTGCTGAGTATGCAGTTGATGCAGCAACCAGATCTCAAGTTATTCTGACGACGCATTCCCCACAATTTCTGGATGCTTTCGCAGGAACTAAGCCTACCACTACTGTGGCAACATGGGAGAATGGTGAAACCCTGTTAAAAACGCTTAATGGCGAAAGCCTTGACTATTGGCTGAAAGAATACTCTCTGGGGGCTCTTTTTAAATCAGGAGAATTGGAGCAGATGGGATGAGATTTATTCTTTTTGTGGAAGGCTATACCGAAAACAAATCGCTGCCACAATTTTTAAAAAAATGGCTTGATCCAAGAATAAAAAAACCAGTTGGAATTCGAACTATCCGCTTTGAAGGATGGCCTGAACTATTAAAAGATGCGCCCTTAAAAGCAAAAATGCATCTGGAAGGGCCGGATAAAGACGATATTATTGCTGTTATTTCCCTGTTAGATCTATATGGCCCGACCTTTTACCCCGACCATATAGAAAAGTGCGATGAACGGTATGATTGGGGCAAAAAATATATTGAGGACAAGGTGGATCACCCACGGTTTTTTCAATTTTTTGCAGTTCATGAAGTCGAAGCATGGCTTTTAAGTCAACCAGATATTTTTC
>MGTJ01000218.1:4671-7615 GCA_001799395.1 Desulfobacterales bacterium RIFOXYA12_FULL_46_15
TAAAGAATGCATTTCCCGCCAAGATTCAAAATCCGGAATTAGTAAACTTTCATGAACCGCCTGCAAAATTATTAGAACGTCTTTATCCTTTGCATGTAAAAAGATCATATAAAAAGGTTGTGAACGGGAAAGAACTTTTCGATAAACTCGATCCGAATATCGCATATTATAAATGTCCTAAACTCAAAGAGCTTCTGGATAAAATGTTGGATCTGGCCCAACAAAAAGGCAAATAGAAATTCGATCCCTGACCCGGACGATAGCCACCCCCCTGTTTAAATGCAGAGGCCGCCTCTTCAGGATAATCCTCGGCCATCAAGAAAGCCAGGCCATACCACGCCACAATAGCATCATTCATGCTCAAACGGTTGAACCCCTGTGCTATTTTTTTTTACACGATCTTCTGTTTTTCCCCTTTTCTTATTTTGGAAAATAGGGTCTGTCAACCCGGCCTGTGCTTCTGCGGCTTTGAAATAAGCAATGGCATCTTCAAACCGTTCTTCCCAGAATGCCACCACCCCTTTCAGGTAAATGGCCGGATAATACCCGTTAAAGGATCTGGTTGCAGGATCAAGGGCCTCTTTTGTCTCTTTGAACATACCTGATTTAAAAAACCCCAATGCCACACGGGTGTGCTCCCGGCTCTTCATCTCCTCTCTGCCAGAGAAGCTGTCAGGCCCTCAAACTTATTTAAAATGGATCGGCTCAGGTCAAAAAGACTCTGCCGGGTCATGGCGCCTCCTCTTTGCACGGCATCGACAAAATGTCTCCCCACTTCCTGAATAGTCCCGCGGGTCAGATGGTTTTCCTGTTCCATTTGACCCACAATGGCTTTTCCCACCTGAAAAATACGGCTATCCAGTATTCTTGTCTGACCATGAACCGCATCAACCGTTGCCGTAAACCCTTCAACAAGATCAGTGTCAATGGCTGACAGGCCTCGGCACATACTGCCGAAACCCCTGATTGAGCGTTGAATCCATCTGGTCGATCCTCTGGGTCAATATGCCGTCCACCCTGCTCAGGCCATGCTCCGTGCTTTGCCTTGTCTGCTGTAGTTCCTGGTATGTCATACCGTCAGCCCTGATACCCATCTCCTGATTCTTCATGGTCTGGGCCATCATTGCATTTTGTTTATGCTGATTCTCTATTATCCTGGCTTCCGGTGTTTTAACGCCAATACCAAACAGACCGATCTCGGCACCGGTATTCACCATTGATATCTTCCGGTCAGCCAACCAGCCTTTTTGCAGGCCGGTCTGAATTTTTTTCCGTTTTAGCCAATATATTAAAAAAAAATTTGTTTATGGTAACAAAAAAGGATTTGACATCAATGTGGAGGTAGTAGGCCATGCAGTGACCGTTGCTGCTGATCTTGCGCATAAAGCCGCATAGTCTTTTCACTGCGGCATAGGTTCCCCTGCCCCGGCGGCAGGCATAACTGTCATGGATGAATTTGGGCTCCCAGGCTTTTTCCAGATAATGAACAAGCAGATAATGAACAAGCAGATAATGAACAAGCAGATGATGAACAATCCGGTCCTGAAACCGGGCGGCATAAATTTCACGGATCTTGGGGGTATGGGTGACAAAGCAGAAAGATGGAAGGGGGCGGTAGGTTCTGTCTCTTAACTGGGTTTGAAGGTCTAAAAGATTCGTTTCCGAATGGGTTTCAAACTCCAGGGCACTTGTGCTGTTTCTTTTATTCTTGAGGTAGGCAGCCTCCTTATGTGCCTAAAATAGTTCATGTTATATAATTCTTGACATATTGATTTATCGACTATAATTTCGTGACTGTAGGGGTTACAAGATTGTAATACAGTTCAGGTTTACACATTTTGGAACCCAATAAAGATGAAATAGATGCTCTCTCTGTTTCCGGAGCCTGGCGGGTGACATTTAAGATAAAAAGCGGGAATGTATATCTCATAGACTACGCAAATTACCATTGAGAAAGAAAAATTTAAAAATATTAAAACAAGGATTAAAAAAATGATAAGCCTTCGGAAACCAGCCCATCCAGGGCGCATTTTAAGAAAACATTATTTAGAGCCTTTAAACTTATCCATTACAAAACTATCAGAAACATTAGGTGTTTCAAGAAAGGCTGTTTCTGCAATTGTTAATGAGCACAAAGCTGTCACGCCTGATATGGCGTTAAGGCTTTCCCAGGCGTTTGATACAACGCCGGATTTATGGGCTAATTTGCAGAAAAACCATGATCTGTGGTGTGCGCCATGCACAATACAACGGCCTGGCAGGAAGTACCCAGAATCGACATGGCTTTGGAACCGGCTTGAATCTTAAAAAGAAAAAGTTTTACAGGAGCCAAGACATTAAACCCAACCCTAAAAACATCCTGACCGCAGTCGCTGCTGCTGAAAACGGAGAAATCTTTGACCTGGAAGGCTATGGCGCAGCCGGTATGTCCGGGGACATGCCCTTTATCTTAAAAAAGGAAGAAACACTTTCCATGCCCCACGGCAGTGAACTCATGATGCTGCCGCACCGGCGGCCCCTGGTGTATAACCGGGCAAGGGATGAGTTTGAAATCCTGGAAAAGAACCCTTTTGCCCCAAAGGAAAAAATATTTCCCGTGGCCGTGTTCAATTCCCCAGGATATGTGAACCGGCATTTCTGCGCCTATGACGATAAGGGCGCCAAAGATCCGCTGCCGCTTTTCTCCTATGGGGCTGTGGGCTACGCGAAAGACGGGTTCAGGTCCTCGGCCATCCTGGTGGATGCCGAACCCCGCCAGGATTTAAGGCTCATGCCGCAGAAAAAAATTCTCAATGGCGTAAACGAGATGCAGAAAAAATACCCAAATAACAGGCTCATGCGCCATCTTGAATCCTGCGCCCTTAAATACGGCTGCCCTGCAGGGAAAAATTTTTTCCTGAAACGCTATGAAGCCCCCCTGCCCACATCCAGGGTCTGCAATGCC